>NZ_CALAGI010000166.1 GCF_937891315.1 uncultured Amaricoccus sp.
GCGGTCCGCGCCGCGGCCTCGGCCCCCGTCGCCGCGACGAGCGCCGCGCCGCTCCGCGCCTGCGCCGCGCGCGCCGCCGACAGGGTCGCCTCGGCCTCGGCCCGCGCCGCCTCGACCTCGGTCAGCCGGTTTCGCTGGCGCAGCCGCTCCGCCGCCGCCGAGGGGGCCGCGCCGGCCGCGACGACCAGCCCGTCCCAGCGCCAGAGATCGCCCTCGCGGCTGACCAGCCGCTGCCCCGGCGCGAGATCGCGCCAGAGCAAGGCCCCGTCCGTGCGTGAAACCACCCCGACCGCCGCCAGCCGCCGCGCGAGCGCGGCCGGCGCCGTGACCCGCGCGGCCAGCGGCTCGGCTCCCTCGGGCAGGGCCGCGGTCGCGTCGTAGGGCGGCAACGCGCGCCAGCCGGTACCGTCCTCGCCCTCGGGCAGGGTCAGGTCGTCCGCCAACGCGGCGCCGAACGCCCCTTCGAAGCCCGGCGCCACACGCACCGAATCCACGATCTGCGCCTTCGCATCGCGCGGCCGCGCGAGCAGCCGTTCCAGCCCCGCCGCCTCGCCGGCCAACGCCTTGGCCGCGCCCTCGGCCTCGGCCAGCGCCGCCCGCGCCCCGGTATCGGCCTCGCGCGCCTCCGCCGCCGCTTCCTCGGCGAAGGCGAGCGCCTCCTCGGCCTCCTCGGCCCGGACGCGCGCATCCTCGGCATCCGCCGAAAGGTCCGCGCGCGCCGCGTTCGCCCGCGCCTGCTCGTCCCGCGCCGTCGTCAGCGCACCTTCGGCCTGCGACAGGCCGCGCCCGAACTCCTCGGCGCGCCGCCGCGCCTCAGCGACCGCGCGCTCCGCCGCCTGATGTTCGGCGAGCAGGCGCGCGGCCGCCTCGGCCCGCGCGTCGAACTCCGCCTCCGCCGCGCCGAGCGCGCCACCGGCCTGCGCGGCCGCGTCCCGCGCGGCGGCGAGCGCGTCGTCATGCCCCGCGCCCTCCGCCGCCAGCGCCTCGGCCTCGGCGCCCAGCCGCGCGGCCATCTCCCCGGCGTCGCCATCGAGCGCGGCCTCGCGCTCGCGGTCCGCCGCCAGCTGGCGCAGGCTCGACTCCAATCCGCGAATCCGCTCGTCCACCGCGCGCACCTCGGCCGCGTGCCGGTCGCGCTCCAGCGTCAGGCGCTGCAGGATCGCCGCGGCGACCGCGTCCTCCTCGCGCGCCGCCGGCATCGCCTCCTCGGTGTCGAGCCGCAGCCGGGCGGCCTCGGACGCCTCGTATTGCACGGCGCCGGCCAGCCGCGCCGCTTCGGTCAGCGCGGCCGCCGTCGCCGCCCGCTCCGCCTCGGCGTCGCGCCAGAGGCGGCAGAGCAGCGTCGCTTCCGCCCGGCGCAGCGCCTCGGCGATCTCGCGGTAGCGCGCCGCCTGCCTGGCCTGCCGCGCCAGCGTCCCGAGCTGGCCCTCCAGCGCCTCGACCACGTCGCCGACCCGGCCGAGATTCGCCTCGGTCGCCCGCAGCTTCAGCTCGGCCTCATGCCGCCGCTGATAGAGGCCGGAGATGCCCGCCGCCTCCTCCAGCACCCGCCGCCGGGCCTTGGGCCGCGCGTTGATCAGCTCCGAGATCTGCCCCTGCCGCACCAGCGACGGCGATTGCGCGCCGGTCGAGGCATCGGCGAACAGCATCTGCACGTCGCGCGCCCGCGCCTCCTTGCCGTTGGCGCGATAGGCGGACCCCGCCTCCCGCGTGATCCGGCGCACCACCTCCAGCGTGTCGGCGTCGTTGAAGCCCGCCGGCGCCCGCCGGTCGCGATTGTCGAGGGTCAGCGTCACCTCGGCATGATTGCGCGCCGGCCGCCGGCCGGAGCCGGCGAAGATCACATCTTCCATGCCCTCGCCGCGCATGACACTGGCGCGGGTCTCGCCCATCACCCAGCGCAAGGCTTCGAGCAGGTTCGACTTGCCGCAGCCGTTCGGCCCGACGACACCGGTCAGGCCGGGCGCGATCCCGAGTTCGGTCGGATCAACGAAACTCTTGAAGCCGAGCAGGCGCAGCTTGGTGAAATGCACGGCGCGGCGTCTCCGGGACTGTTGCCGGCACAGTGTCCCGTCCCGCGGCGATCCTGTCAAGACGATCACAGCATATGGCCATCACAACGGCCACACCCGCTACATATCGCGGCGGGCTGCCAGATGATCCGTCAGCCGGAACCCGGGCGGCAGCATGGGCTCCTCGCCCGCGATCATCGCCGCCATCGCCGCGCCAACGGCCGGTGCGAGGCCGAAGCCGGTGCGAAATCCGCCATTCGCCACGAAGACGCGGCGCTGCCCCGGCAAGGGCCCGAGCATCGGATCCGGCCTCGGCCCACGCGGACGGACGCCCGCCCAGCGCGCCAGTACCGGCCCGAGATCGGGGCGGAGCGCGCGTGCCCGGTCCATCAGCGCATCCAGCGCCGCGTCGGTGGCGCTGGCGTCGGTCCAGTCCGCCTCGCTCGTCGCGCCGACCGCGACGGTCCCGTCGGCATGCGGCACGATATAGAGCCCATCGGCATAGAGCATCGGCCGCCCGGGCGCGCCGCCTCCGGCGAGCAACGCGGCCTGACCCTTGACGCCCTTGCCGAGCCGGCCCAGCCCCGGCGCCGTCAGGTCGAACCCGCCGAGTCCCGCCGCGATCACCACCGTGCCCGCCGCGATCCGCCCGCGGTCGAAGGTGGCGCCGCTCTCCTCGGCCGAGAGTGCCCGCCAGCCGGGCCGCGTCTCGCCCCCGAGCGCGCGCAGCGCGGCGACCAGCGCGGCGATCGCGCGGCGGGGATTCAGCCGCGCCGACAGGGTTTCCCACACGACGCCCTCCGGCGCGGCGCCCGTCGCCAGCCATGGCGGCGCGGCGCGGACCGTCCAGCGCGCGCCGCGCCAAAGCGCCCGCGCCTCCACGGCGCGCGCTTCGGCCAGCGCGCGCGCCTCGGGCGTCGCGAGCGGGATCACCCGCCCGATCCGGCCATACTCGGGATCGAGCCCGCCGAGCGCGGCGACCGATGCCCAGTAGCCCTCGGCCGCCAGCAGCGTTTCGAGCTGGAAGGCCCGCTTGGCGCTCCAGCGCTCCGGCGGGTGCGGCGACAAGGCCCCGACCGGGCCGCCGCTCGCACCGGCGCCGGGCTCCGCGCGATCGGCTACGATCACCGACATGCCGCGGCGGGCGCAGGCCAGCGCGGTGGCGAGGCCGAAAATTCCGGCGCCTATCACCAGCACCTCGGCGGAGCCGCCCTTTCCCATGCGCGCGCGCCGCCCTAAAGTCCGCCACGATTCTCCAAGAGGTTAGAGCATGGATCGGCGCCACGGGCAAAAGCCGGACGCCCTTTGGCGCAAGGGCGCGGCGGGCGCGACGCGGGCGGGTTTTGATATCGACCTGATCGCCGGGCACGGCCCCGAACGCCACATGGCTCGCGGGTGGAGGTGGCCGGCATGAGCGCGCCGGCGGCCCCGGAGCCGTCCCGCCGCCGCGACAATCCGCGGCTCGGGATCGCGATGATGATCCTCGTATCGCTGATCTTCGCGTTTCAGGACGGCATCTCGCGTCACCTCGCGATGAACTATCACGTGATCACCGTGGTCACGGTGCGCTTCTGGGTCTTCGCGGCGATCACCATCGTCTGGGCCGTCTCGCGCGGCGGCGGGCTCGCCCGCGTCGCCCGCTCGGCGCATCCCTGGACGCAGATCGCGCGCGGGGTGCTGCTCGTCGCCGAGATCTGGATCACGGTCATCGCCTTCGTGAAGCTCGGGCTGATCGCGACGCATTCGATCTTCGCCGTCTATCCGCTGCTGGTGGCGGCGCTCGCGAGACCGCTGCTCGGCGAATATGTCGGCTGGCGGCGGGGGCTGGCCATTCTGGCCGGGCTGGTCGGGGTGCTGATCATCCTGCGGCCGGGCCTTCACGTCTTCGATCCGGCGGCGATCTATCCGCTGATCGGCGCCAGCATGTTCGCCGTCTATGCCCTGCTGACCCGAAAGGTCGGACGCGACGACAGCGCCGAGACCACCTTCTTCTACACCGGCGTCGTCGGCGCGGCGTTCAGCACACTGGCCGTGCCCTTCTTCTGGACGCCGATCGAGGGCTGGCAGGATTGGGCCTGGATGGGAACCCTCTGCCTGACCGCCGTCGCCGGGCATTTCCTGCTGATCAAGACCTACGAGGTGGCGGAGGCGAGCGTGGTCCAGCCCTTCGCCTATTTCCAGCTGGTTTTCATCGGGATCCTCGGGGTGTTCCTCTTCGGCGAGAAACTCGACAGCTGGACGATTTTCGGCACCGGCGTCATCCTCGCCGCCGGAATCTACACGCTGCTGCGGCAGCGGCGCCTCGGCGCGCACCCGCCATCGCCGGAGGATGGCTGAGGGGGCGGCGCCAGGACCATGGCCAACCGGGCGGAATCGTCCGGTGGCGAGATATCGCGGGAAATCAGAATCTGGAACGGACGAGCTGGCTCGGCGGCTCGGACTTCGCACTAGCCGCGTGGGTGCGCCGCGCCAGCCGGGAGGCGTCGGGAGACGCAAACAGGCACGGGTCGACGCGCGGCGATCCGAACCCAAAGCGTCCCAGCCAAAAGCAGCGGGACGAAACCCGCCAGAACATACTCGAGATACCCGGCTGTCATACCGTCCTCCCGCGACCGACGCGGCGCAGGGGCAATCTGCGCGCCATTGCTTAAGGGGCCGTAAAGGACACGCTAGGGTTGAATATGTCGAATTTTATCCATCAAAACGCGATGCCGCGCATCGAGTGTCTCCGTACAGTCAACAATCTGATGAGAGCGAGCCCGGTACGCAGCGGGGAGAAAGCGACTATCTTGGCAGTCGACACGTTCCCCGCGGGAGGATCGACCATGCTGAAAGAGATCAAGGGCCTGCATCACGTGACCTCGATGGCGTCAAGTGCCCGGGCCAACAATGCCTTCTTCACCGAAACCCTCGGCCTGCGCCGGGTGAAGCAGACGGTGAATTTCGACGCGCCGGATGTCTATCACCTCTACTATGGCGACGAGATCGGCACGCCTGGCTCGGTGATGACCTATTTCCCGTTCCCGAACATGGGGCCGCGCGGCGCCGGCGCGGGCGAGGTCGGGGTGACGGTCTTCGCGGTGCCGAAAGACGCGCTGCCCTACTGGCGCGAGCGGCTGGCGGCGCGCGGCGCGCCGGGCCTTAAGGAGGAGGAGATCTTCGGCGAGAAGCGCCTTCGCTTCACCGGGCCGGACGGCGACGAATTCGCGCTGGCCGAGGTCGCGGACAGCCGCGCCCCCTGGACGGGCGGCGGTGTTCCGGTCGACGTCGCGATCCGCGGCTTTCAGGGCGCATCGCTGCGGCTGCGCGACGCGGGTGCCACCGACGAGCTGCTGCGCTTCATGGGCTACGAGGTCGCGGATACCGCGGGCGCCGTCACCCGGTTCGTCCTGCCGGGCGGCAACGGCGCCGACATGATCGAGGTCGAGACCCTGCCCGGCGCGCGACCGGCGCGACTCGGCGCGGGATCGGTGCATCACATCGCCTTCGCGGTGCCCGACCGGGCGGCGCAACTCGAGGTGCGCGAGGCGCTGGCCGATACTGGGCACCAGGTGACGCCGGTGATCGACCGCGACTATTTCTGGTCTATCTATTTCCGCACGCCCGGCGGCGTCCTGTTCGAGGTCGCGACCAATGAGCCCGGCTTCGACCGGGACGAGGACACCGCGCATCTCGGCGAGGCGCTGCGCCTGCCGAAGCAGCATGCGCATCTTCGGTCCTATCTCGAACAGCATCTGGAACCGCTGTCATGATCGACGCCTATCCGCACCATGCCGAGCCGGGGGAACCGGGAGCGCCACTGATGATCCTGTTCCACGGTACCGGCGGCGACGAGCGGCAGTTCGTCCAACTCGCCCGGGGGCTGATCCCCGGCACCGGCCTCGTGGCGCCGCGCGGCGATGTGTCGGAGCGCGGCGCGGCGCGGTTCTTTCGCCGCGCCGGCGAGGGGGTCTATGACATGGCCGACCTCGCACGGGCGACGGAGAAGATGGCGGGCTTCGTCGCGGCGCATGTCGCGCGCGCGAAGCCGGGCCGCGTGATCGGGCTCGGCTATTCAAACGGCGCGAACATCCTCGCCAGCGTGATCTTCGCGCGGCCGGATCTGTTCGACGCGGCGGTGCTGATGCATCCGCTGATCCCCTGGACACCCGCGCCGGCGCCGGTACGGACCCGGGTGCTGATCACCGCCGGCGCACGGGATCCGATCTGCCCGCCCGCCGCGACGCGGGCGCTTCAGGACTGGGTCCGCGCGCAGGGCGCCTCGGTCGAGACCGAATGGCACGAGGGCGGGCACGAAATCGCAAGATCGGAGCTGGCCGCGATCGGCCGGCTCCTCGATGCATGACAAAAGGAGAAACAGGATGGCAATCGACACGGCGGACATCGTCCTCGAGGAGACCAGCGGCAAGGGCCGCTACCTCTTTCGCGCCGATGGCGCGGAGGCGGAGATGACCTTCTCAAAGGCCGGGGAGCATCTGGTCATCATCGACCATACCGGGGTGCCGGACGCCTTTCGCGGCCAGGGTGTTGGCCAGGCGCTGGTCCTGCGCGGCGTGACGGACGCGCGGGCGGCGGGCAAGAAGATCCTGCCGCTCTGCACTTTCGCGGCGGCGCAGTTCCGCCGCCATCCCGAATGGTCCGACGTGCTGAGCGCGCGCTAGCGCGGAGTCCCTCCCCGGACGATCCGGGCCGTCGACTCGCGTTTTTGAAATGCCGCGATTTCCTGATCATCGGACGCTTCCATCCGATTGGAAATCGCTCCGGATTGAGGAGGCACCGATGAGTTGGAACCCGACACTCGACCCGACCTGCCCCGACGCGGTCACCGCCGACCAGATCGAGACCCTGATCATTCCCCGCGCGCGCGATCTCGGCGGTTTCGAGGTGAAGCGCGCGCTTCCCGCGCCCAGGCGGCAGATGGTCGGCCCCTTCATCTTCTTCGATCAGCTCGGCCCGGTCGAGTTCCTGACCGGCGCCGGGGTCGATGTGCGACCGCATCCGCATATCGGCCTGTCGACCGTCACCTATCTGTTCGAGGGCGGCTTCCGGCACCGGGATTCGACCGGCGCCGACCAGTTCATCTCGCCCGGCGACGTGAACTGGATGACGGCGGGCATCGGCGTTACCCATTCGGAGCGGACGACGGCGGAGACCAAGGCGCATCCGCACAAGGCCTTCGGCATCCAGACCTGGGTGGCACTGCCGGAATCGGCGGAGGATTCGCCAGCCCGGTTCGAGCACGCCGCGAAGGCGAACCTGCCGATGCTGGAAGCCGAGGGGGTGAAGCTGCGGCTGATCCTCGGCACCGCCTTCGGCCAGCGCGCGCCGGTCACGACGTCATCCGAGATGTTCTACGCCGATGTCGAGCTGGCGCCGGGGGCGCAGGTGCCCTTGCCCGACGACCAGGAGGACCGCGGCGTCTATGTGGCGCAGGGGTCGATCGAGGTCGCGGGGCAGCGGTTCGAGGGCAACCAGATGATGGTGTTCCGCCCCGGCGACCGGCTGGCGGTGCGGGCCGGGCCCGCCGGTGCGCGGCTGCTGCTGCTCGGTGGCGCGACCCTGGAAGGACCGCGGCATATCTGGTGGAACTTCGTCGCCTCGTCCCGGGAGCGGATCGAAGCGGCGAAGGAAGCCTGGCGCGCCGGGGACTTCCATCACGGCCGCTTCCACCTGCCGCCGGGCGACGACGGCGAGTTCATCCCGCTGCCGCCCTGAGCCGACGCCCCGGGTGGGGCGCCGGCAGCGGCGGTCAGGCCTTGCGGATCAGCACTTCGGCATAGTCGGACGGGACCACCAGTGTGCCGTCCTTCGCCGTGTTGAACCGGGTGAGAAGATCGCGGAGATCCGTTTCCATCGCACCCGCCCCGTCGCCGAGCGCGAGGAAGGCCTTGTGCATCGGGCCATAGAACTCGCGGAAGAAGCCGAGGAAATGGTCGGCCGACCGGTAGCGGAAGCGGAACTGGCGCGGCACGAACTGGATCGCGGTGGCCGAAGGACCGAACATCTCGCGGATCGCCGGTTCCGAGCCCCAGAGCGCGGGGGATTTCGCGCCCGGCGGCGGCGGGACATGGCGCCCGATGGTCTTGAAGACCTGGCCGATGAACCCGTCCGGGGTCCAGTTCGCCATCGCGATCGTGCCACCGCGCCGGCAGACCCGCAGGAGCTCGGCCGCCGCCTTGCCGTGATCGGCGCAGAACATCACGCCGAAGGTCGAAAGCACCACGTCGAAGCTGTTCTCCGGGAAGCTCAGCGCCTCGACATCCTCGACCTGGAAGGTGACCGGCAGGCGCTCGGCCAGCGCCCGCTCCTCGGCGCGGGCGACGAGGGCGGGCACATAGTCGGTCGAGGTCACCTTGGCGAAGCGGCGGGCGGCGGCGAGGGTCGCATTGCCATTGCCGGCGGCGACGTCGAGCACCCGCGCCCCGGCGCGGAGGTCGATGGTCTCGCAGAGCTGTTCGCCGACGATCTGCAAGGTGGTGCCAACGGCGGCGTAGTCACCGGAGGCCCAGGTCGCCCGCTGCTTGGCCTTCAGCGCCGTCAAATCGATCGTGGGGGTCAAAATCTCGTTCATTGAATGGTTTTCCTGTCTGGCGCGGCCGCGGGTGAAGGGATGCGCGGCCGACATGTCACCATGCTCCACGCGGAAGGGCTGTGCTTGAGGACGCGGCGGGCTTATCCTGTGGAGATGATGGGGAATGGTCGGGGGGAAGGCCGCTGAGATATCGGTTCGACGCATTCCTGCTCGACACGAGCCAGTTTCGCCTCTGCCACGGCGAGGCGCCGGTGCATGTGGAGCCGATGGTCTTCGACCTGCTGCGGCTGTTCGTCGAGAACGCCGGGACAGTGATCGACCGCGACCGTCTGTGCGCCGACGTCTGGGGCGGGCGGATCGTGGCGGAAGCGACATTGTCGACGGCGATCAAGTCGGCGCGCCGCGCCCTCGGCGACAGCGGCGCGGCGCAGGGCTATATCGAGACGGTGCGCGGGCGCGGCTATCGCTTTACCGGTCAGGTGCTCGCGGATGCCGCGGCCGAGGCCGCCGCGCCGGAACCGCCGGTGCCCGAGGCGCCGGGTGGCGTCGTGGCGGGCGGCCAGCCGAGCGTCGCGGTGCTGCCGCTGGCGCGGGTTGGCGATCCGGAGGCGTTTCCCGGACTGGAGGAGGCGCTGCCGCACGAGGTCATCGTGGCACTCGCCCGGCTGCGCTGGCTCGCGGTGATCGCGCGGGGATCGAGCTTCCGGTTTCGCGGCGACGAGCCGGATCTCGGCGCGGTCGGGCGGGTGCTCGGCGCGCGCTACTGCCTGACCGGGACGCTTGAGCTCTTCGGGCGGGCGATGGCGACGACGGTCGAACTCGCCGAGTGCGAAAGCCGCGCCGTGATCTGGGGCGAGCGCTTCGCCGGCACGTTCGACGATGTGCACGGGCTCCGCGCCGAGATCATCCGGGGCGTCACCGCCGCGCTGGAGGAGCGCATCCCGATGCGCGAGGCGGCGCTCGCCCAGGATCGGCCGGCGGAAAACCTCGACGCCTGGCAGGCCTTTCATCTCGGGCTGCGATACATGCATCGCTATACGCGCGAGGGGAACATGGCGGCCGAGGCGCTGTTCCGGCGGGCGATCGCGCTGCAGCCGAGCTTCGCGCGGGCGCACGCGGGCTTGTCCTTCACCCATTTCCAGAACGCCTTCATGCGCTATCTGCCCGACCGCGACAAGGAGACCGACCGGGCGCGGCGGGCCGCCGAGCGGGGGATCGAGAACGACCCGCTCGACCCGTTCGTCAATTTCAACATGGGCCGCAGCTTCTGGATCCGTCAGGATCTCGACGGTGCGATGCCCTGGCTCGAACGGGCGACGGACATCAGCCCGAGCTACGCGCAGGGGCTCTATTCCCGCGCGCTCATCGACGTTCTCTCGGAGCGGCCGGGCGCGGGGATACCGGCGGCGGAAATGGCGATGCGGCTGAGCCCGCTCGACCCCCTGCTCTATGCGATGCGGGCGACGAAAGCGCTGGCCCTGGTCAGCGAGGGCGCCCACGACGCCGCCGCGGACTGGGCCGACGTCGCGGCCCGCACGCCGCGGGCGCATCTGGTGATCGAGATGATCGCCGCGATCAGCCACGACCTCGCCGGCGACGAGGCGAAGGCCCGGCACTGGACCGAGAGCGCGCGGGCGCACGGGCGGGAAGCGACGCGCGGCTATTTCTTCGAAGCCTTGCCGATCCGGCCCGGCCCGCTGCGCGACACGGTGGAGAAGGCGCTGGCACGGCGCGGCTTCTGAGTATCCGTCAGCGGCTCGTCGGGTGGCCCGGGATTGCCTTGAGATAGGTCGCGATATCGTTCCGGTCGGTGGCGGGCAGCATCGACAGGTTTCCCTGGACCTCGGCCATGGCGCCACCGACGGAATCGAATTCGGGGGTGAAGCCGGATTCGAAATAGTAGGCGATGTCGGCGAGTGACCAGTCGCCGATACCACCATCGCCCGGGGTGATGTTCGGCACCCGGCCCGTACCCTCCGCCGCTGGCGCCCCGGAGAGCCAGCGGGTGGAATCCATCGCACCGGCGAGGTTTCGCGGCGTATGGCATTCGCCGCAATGGCCCGGCCCCTCGACGAGATACTGACCGCGGGTCATGGCCGGATCCGGCGCCGCGAACTCGACCATCGGCGCGGCGTTCAGGAAGGCGAGCTTCCAGAGCCCGATTCCGCGCCGGATGTTGAAAGGAAACCGCAACCGCGACTCCGGCTGCGCCCCCGGGACCGCCGGCAGGGTATGGAGAAAGGCGGAGAGATCGGCCACGTCGCCCGGCGTCACGCGGATATAGGACGCATAGGGAAAGGCCGGATAATAGTGCCGCCCCTCGGGCGAGACGCCGCGCCACATGGCCGTGGCGAGATCGGCGGCGGTCCAGCCGCCGATGCCGTCGATCTCGTCACTCGAAATGTTGGGCACGACGAAATCGCCGAACTCGGTCGCGAGCACCCGGCCACCGCCGAGGCGGAGGCGATCCTCGCCCTTGGCGCCCGGCGCGGCGTGGCAGGAGGCACAGCCGCCGATCCAGAATACCCGCTCGCCCCGCGCCGCGTCGCCCGCCGGCAAGGCGGCGATCTCGCCCGGCGTCAGTCCGCTCGGCAACGTCGCGAGATAAAACGCGGCGAGGCCGGCGAGCGCGGCGAGGACGAGCCAGCCGAAGGCGCGGCGCACGCGATTCCCGCGCCGGCTACTTGTCGACCCGGAAGCCTTCGTGACAGCTCTTGCAGGTGCCCATCACCGGGCCCATCGCCGCCTTGAAGGCATCGAGATCCGCGGGACCCGCCCGCCCGGACGCCTCGCGCGCGGCGGTCGTGGCGGCGACGAACTTGGCGATCTCGGCCTGGAAGCCGGCCGCGTCCTCCCAGACCTTCGGCGATGCCTCGCTCTTGGCCGGATCGAGCGTGCCTTCGGGAAAGAAGGAGCCGAAGGCGGCGGCCGTCGCGGCCAGCGAGAAGATCGCCGCCTTGCCGACCGTCGGCGAATAGGGGATCTCGCCCTTCATCATGCCGCCCGCGACGGCGGCGGAGGCGCCGTTGCTTTCCATCAGCTTCTGACGCACCGCGATCGGATCCTCGGCGGCGAGCGCGGGAACCGACAGCGCGGCGACGAGGCCGAGCGTCAAGACATGCCTGGTCATTTGGCTTCTCCATCGTTGGCGCCGGGTCGCGGGTCCCTGGCTTGCGGGGTAGCTTGCCCGGAGCGAACGGCCGTCGATCGAGCCGGGCGATCCTTCCCTGCTTTCCCGATCCTGTGAAGTCTCGGATCGGACAACTTTACGCGAGGCGTCGCGGCACAGCCGGCGTCACAGGCGGTAGAAGGCCTGGGTTCCCGGGTCGTAGACCTCGAGATCGCCCTCGCCGATGTCCTTCCAGGTGCCGTGCAGCTGGAGGCGACCATCCATCACCGCCTCGGAGACGAAGGGAAAGGTCATGAGGTTGCCCAAGCTGACGAGCACGGTCTGTTGCTCGAGCGCGCGCAGGGCCTGGTCGCGGGGCAGTTCGCGCAGCGGCTGGACGCTCGGCGCGAGCACCTCGAGCCAGTGGCCGACGAAGCTGTCGGCGTTCGGCGCGCCCGGCTGTCCGGTCTCGATATCGAAACAGCCGGCCACGCCGCCGCATTGCGAATGGGCCATGACGATCAGATGTCGAACGTTGAGCACCGTGACGGCGTATTCGATCGTCGCGGAGGTGCCGTGCTGGCGGCCGTCCGGCGTACAGGGCGGAACCAGATTGGCGATGTTGCGATGGACGAAGAACTCCCCGGCCTCGGAACCGAAGACGTCCGTCACCATCACCCGGCTGTCGCAGCAGGCGATCACCATGGCCCGCGGAGTCTGGCCGTGGGTCGCCAGCTCCTGGAGGCGGGCGCGCTGTTCGGGACTGCGGCTCGCGCGGCGTTCGCGATGCCGGGCGATCAGGAATTGCGGCAGGGGCTTGGCGAACTTCATCGGCTGATCCGTGGCTGCTGCGGGATAGGTCGATTTCAGCTAAATTGCGCAATACATTAATCATGCGGCGGCGCACAATAGCTGTTACATCGTAAGCTTCCCTTCATGGATTGGCCGCACTTTCGCGCCTGGGTGAGCCGGGGGAAAGAATGGTCGCGCAACTCTTTCATTTCGCGTCCCACGAGGACGCGGTGCTGGATACGAGCCGGATTCTCGTACTGCGCCAGTCGCTGGGTGACCAGCGCTGCCGCGAAGTCGTCGAAGAGGTGGTGTTTCATCTGACCGATCGGCTCGGGCTGCTCGAGGCGGCGCTGCGCGGCGGAAATCCGGCCGAGGCACAGGTTCTGGCCTCGCGGCTGGCCAGCCTGAGCGAGCAGGTCGGCCTCGCCGACTTCGCCCGGGTCTCGCGCGATCTCAGCCAATGCCTTCAGGCCGGCGACGAGGTGGCGACGGCGGCGGTCGCATCCCGTCTGGCGCGGTTGGGCGAGGAGTCGCTGTTCACGGTCATCCTCTACGCCGACCAGAGCGCGCTCTGAGGCGCGGCACCGGCGGATTTTTGCCATCCGGGACGCCACCTCGCGCCTTTTCAAGGATTTATCCGAGGAATATGGATTCCCTGGCGTGGCGGCGTCCTCTAAGGTCGGCGGGTTCCCAATGAGGTCGCCATGCCGCTCGTCCCGGATTCGGATGCCCCCGCGATCCCGCTCCACGTGATCGATGCCGACCGGTTTCCGGACTGGCTGGCCGCGCGGGACGACGCGTCCCGCGCCTGGATCACCGCGAACGGGTTCGAGGCGGGTCTGGGCGAGACGCTGGTCCTGCCGCGGTTCGACGTCGGTCGCGAGGGTGGCGTCGGCGCCGCCTTGGGCGGCTGGGGCACGGCGCGGGCGCGGGCGCGCGGCCGGTTTCATCTCGCCGGGATCGCCGGCAAGCTCCCGGCGGCACGCTATCGCCTCGCGGTCGCGGCGGCGGATTTCGCACCGGCGACCGAGGCGCTGGGCTGGCTGCTCGGCGAGTACCGCTTCGAACGCTACCGCAAGTCGACGGCGAAGGCCTGCGAGCTCGTCTGTCCCGAGGGCGTCGCGGCCGATCGGGTCGCCGCCTTCGCGTCCGCGGCGGCGCTGGCGCAGGATCTCATCAATACCCCGGCGAACGACCTGGGACCGGAGGCGCTGGAGACGGCGTTTCTGGCACTCGCCGCGCGGCACGGCGCGGCGACCCGCGTGATCCGGGGCGATGAATTGCTCGCGGCGAACCTGCCACTGATCCACGCGGTCGGGGCGGCGGCGCGCGAGGTGCCGCGACTCCTCGACCTCACCTGGGGCCGGGAGGACGCGCCGCGGGTGACCCTCGTCGGCAAGGGCGTCTGTTTCGATACCGGCGGGCTCAATATCAAGCCCGGCGCCTCGATGGGGCTGATGAAGAAGGACATGGGCGGCGCGGCGACCGCGATGGGCCTCGCCGCCCTCGTCATGTGGCTTGGGCTCGACCTGCGGTTGCGGGTGCTGGTGCCGGCGGTGGAAAATGCGATTGCCGGGCCAGCGATGCGGCCAGGCGACATTCTGCGCAGTCGCGCGGGGCTGACGGTCGAGGTGAACAATACCGACGCCGAGGGGCGGCTGGTGCTCGCCGACGCGCTGGCGCTGGCCGAGGAGGAGGCGCCGGAGCTGCTGCTCAGCCTCGCGACGCTGACCGGCGCCGCGCGGGTGGCGCTCGGGCCCGACGTGCCGGCCTTCTTCACCGATGACGACGGGCTGGCCGGCGATCTCGCCCGCGCGGCGGCGGAAGTCGCCGATCCGCTGTGGCGCCTGCCGTTCTGGGACCCCTACGAGCCCTTGATCGAGCCGGGGATCGCCGATCTCGACAATGCGCCCTCGGGCGGCATGGCGGGCGCGATCACGGCGGCGCTGTTCCTGCGCCGCTTCGTCGGTCCGGGACGGTCTTACGCGCATTTCGACATCTACGGCTGGACGCCGGTGGCGAAGCCGGGGCGGACGAAGGGCGGGGCTTTTCAGGCCGCGCGGGCGATTCTCGCGGTGTTGGAGGGACGCTATTGCCGGGGGATCTGACGCGCTTCGCGAACCGGCTGCGCGCCGCCCGGCCGGATCTCGCGGCGGAGCACCTGCGCGGAACGGTCGCGGCGGAGCGGTTCGTTCGAGGCGAGCAGCGGACGGTGGTCGCCAGCCTGCTCGATCTCTCGACCCGCCCGAACCCGGGCGCGGCGCGGGACACGCAGCTTCTGCATGGCGAAAGCTTCGTCGTCTACGAGACACGGGAGGATGGGCTCGCCTGGGGTCAGGCCGAGCTCGACGGCTACGTCGGCTATGTCGCCGCCTCGGGCCTCGGCGCGCCACGGCCGCGCGGCACGCGGATCACCGCGATTTCGAGCCACCTTTACCCCGAGCCGAGCGTCCGGGCGCGTCCGAGCCTGGATCTGCCGTTCATGGCCGAGGTCGCGGTGCGTGGCACCACCGGGGATTTTGCGCGACTTCGGGCGGGCGGGCATGTGCCGCGGGCGCATCTCGCACCAGTGAGCGGGGATTTCGTCGATCAGGCGGCGCGCTTCATCGGCGTGCCCTACCTCTGGGGCGGGCGCGGCGCGCGCGGGCTCGACTGCTCGGCGCTGGTTCAGCTGGCGTTGCTCGCCACCGGTGTCGCGGCGCCGCGCGATTCGGACATGCAGGCCGCGTTGCTCGGCGCGCCGCTGCCGCCGCGCGTGGCGAGCAAACGGGGCGACCTGCTGTTCTGGAAGGGGCATGTCGGCATGCTGATCGACGAAGATACGCTGCTCCATGCCAACGGGCACCACATGGCGGTGGTGGCCGAGCCGCTGGCGCCGGCGCTCGCGCGGATCGCCGCGGCCGGCGGAGGGCCGGTCACCGTGCGCCGCCGGCTCGCCAAGGGGGTTGGCGAGCCGACGCACTGGACGACGGCGGCCCGGTGACGTTTCGGCCACTGGCCAGCCGCGCCTGGTTCAGTGGCGCGTCGGGGAAACCAGTGGCACGAGGGCGTGGGCCGCGAGTTCGTCGTCGTCGAGCACACGGCGGAGCGCCAGCCCGAACTCCTCGGCGGCGCGGGCGAGGCCGAACGAGATGTCGGCGCGCACCATCAGCGTCGCCATCAGGATCGCATCCTCGCGCGCGCCCTCGGCGGCGAGTGCGACGAAACGGGCGAAGATACATTCGTCGCCACCGACGCAAGGACAATGCGGCGCATGCCTCTGCAGCGGGCGACGACCGTGGGTCACGATCTGGCGCAACAGTGTTTCGAGCGTCTCGGTCGCGAACCGCGCAGGCGCGGGCCCGTAACGCTCGATCAGGTCGCGCCAGACCTCGGCCTGGCCAAGCCGCCCGTCGCTCCACAGCCGCGTGTACATCACGACGCGCTGCTCCAGCGGCGTCAGATCCGACAGGCGGCTGACGGGAGCGGCTCCGGGCGGATGGTGTCGGGTCATTTCGTGAGGATCAGCTTGCCCTGGCGGGTGATGTGCAGGACATAGAGCGTCCCGTCGAGCACGATGGTCGCCTCGGTTCCCCCGGCGGTCAGCAGCCGCGCGTCATGCTGGGGACGGGGGCGCGGCTCGACGCGCGGACGAGACTCGACATAGGCTTCGCGGCTGGGATGGAATGGCGCGTTCATGGGCGTACCTCCGGACGGTCTTGGATCCGGCTGGCTCGGGGGAACGGGCGCGGGCTCTTCGCTGTCGCGCTCGCTTCCCATGCCAACGGCTCCGGGTTTGGGACGAGGATCGGGGGTGGCTGGTCCATGAGGCGGGTCTCGCCGGGGATTTGCTGCGACGAACATGACAAAAACAGTCGGGTACGTCAATCCTGATTGATTAACTCAATTTAGGAGGATTTTCATGGCCGCCGTGAACCCCATGTCGCATCCATGGATCGAGCCCGCGACCGGCGCGAGGCTCGGCCACGCGGCGACGCTGCGCCGCATGGCCGAGGCGCGGGTCGCGCTGCTCGGTGAACGGCATGACGTCGCGGCGGACCATCGCTGGCAGGGAAACGTGATCGCCGGCCTCGCCGCCCTGCGCGACGAACTGGTGGTGGGGTTCGAGATGTTCCCGCGCCGTGCCCAGCCGGCGCTCGATGCCTGGACGGAGGGCCGGTCGGACGAGGCCGCGTTCCTGCGGGACAGCGGCTGGCAGCAGGTCTGGGGCTTCGATCCCGCGCTCTATCGCCCGATCTTCGATCTCTGCCGCGAGCTGCGCCTGCCGGCCCGGGCGTTGAATGTCGATCGACCGATCGTCAGCCTGGTCGGCCGCGACGGCTGGGGCGCGCTGCCCGAAGCGGAGCGTGCCTGGATGACCCCGGCCCGCCCCGCCGGCGCCGCCTATCGCCGCTATCTCTTCGAGGTCACCGGCGGCGCGCGGCCGGACCGGAAGGCGGCGAGCGCGGAGGATCCGGCCTTCGACCGATTCGTGCGCGCGCAACAGACCTGGGACCGCGCCTTCGCCTGCGCCATCGCCACCGCGCTCGCCGATCGGCCGGGTGCGCTGGTCGTCGGCCTGATCGGGCGCGGGCATCTCGAATATGGCCACGGCACCCCGGACCAGCTCGCGGATCTCGGGGTCGCACCGGTGATCGTCGCCCTGCCCGGCGGCGGGCGGGGCGACGACGCCGCGATCGCCGACCTGCTGTTCGAGCCGGCCAGCGGCGCGCACGCGGACACGGCGCGGTGAACGCCTGTTGATATATCGCAGGCAGGCTGGCAGTCTCGGCGCTCCGCGGCCAACGAACCGCGCGGCAGGGGGGAGACACAGACGATGACGGTGCCAGGCGCGGACGCCGCGCTGATCGTGATCGATGTTCAGAACGACTTCTGTCCGGGCGGCGCCCTCGCCGTCGCGGATGGCGCCGCCGTCGTCCCGCTCGTCAACCAGATCGCACCGCTGTTCAAGGTGCGGGTGTTCACCCAGGACTGGCACCCGGCCGACCACGGCTCCTTCGCGGACAACCACGCGGGCGCGGCGCTGTTCTCCATGACCGAGATGTCCTACGGGCCGCAGGTGTTGTGGCCGGCGCA
Source organism: uncultured Amaricoccus sp. (assembly GCF_937891315.1). Lineage (GTDB taxonomy): Bacteria > Pseudomonadota > Alphaproteobacteria > Rhodobacterales > Rhodobacteraceae > Amaricoccus. The sequence continues at coordinate 17,522 of NZ_CALAGI010000166.1, forward strand.
TTGCGTGCAGGGCACGTCCGGCGCGGCCTTCCACCCCGATCTTGACACCAACCGCGCCGACCTCGTGTTGCGCAAGGGGTTCCGGCCGCATGTCGACAGCTATTCCGCCTTCTTCGAGAATGACCGCGACACGCCGACCGGGCTCGCCGGCTATCTGCGCGAGCGTGGCATCGCGCATGTCTGGCTGGCCGGGCTCGCGACCGATTTCTGCGTGCATTATTCCGCGATGGACGCGATCCGGCTCGGCTTCGCCGTGACACTCGTCGAGGACGCCTGCCGCGAGATCGATCTCGACGGCTCGCACGGCCGCGCGCTCGGGGCGATGGGCTCGGCGGGTGTCGCCTTTGCCCGGACCGAGGAGATCCGCGCCGCAATTGGGGTAGGACGATGACCGAAATCGCCAAACGCGTCTACGACCATGCCTGGCGTATCGATCCGATCGTGCGCTCGCTGCTCGATACCGATTTCTACAAGCTGATGATGCTGCAGTCGGTGTTCCAGCGCCACGCCGACGTGCGGGTCGAATTCAGCCTGATCAACCGCAGCAAGGACGTGCCGCTCGCGAAACTGATCGACGAGGGCGACCTCCGCGCCCAGCTCGATCATATCCGCACGCTGCGCCTCAGCCGCGGCGAGGGGACCTGGCTGCGCGGCAACACCTTCTACGGCAAGCGGGCAATGTTCAGCCACGATTTCATGACGTGGCTCGAAGAGTTCCAGATGCCCGACTACCGGCTGGAGCGGCGCGGCGACCAGTACGAACTGACCTTCGAAGGCTCCTGGCCCGAAGTCATGATGTGGGAGATCCCGGCGCTCGCCGTGCTGATGGAGCTGCGCGGCCGCGCGGTGCTGAACGGCATGGGCTATTTCGAGCTGCAGGTGCTCTATGCCCGCGCGATGACCCGCGTTTGGGAAAAGATCGAGCGCCTGCGGCGAATGCCCGACCTCAGGATCTCCGATTTCGGCACCCGGCGCCGGCATTCCTTCCTGTGGCAGGACTGGTGTGTGCAGGCGATGCTGGAAGGGCTCGGCGACAAGTTCCAGGGCTCGTCCAACTGCCTGATCGCCATGCGCCGCGAGGTGGAGGCGATCGGCACCAACGCCCACGAGCTGCCGATGATCTTCGCCGCGCTGGCAAAAGACGACGCGGAGCTGGCAGACGCGCCCTACAAGGTGCTGGAGAACTGGCACGACGATTACGACGGCAATCTTCGGATCATCCTGCCCGACACCTACGGCACCGAGGGTTTCCTGAAGCGCGCGCCGGACTGGCTCGCCTCCTGGACCGGAATCCGCGTCGATTCCGGCGCGCCCGAAACCGGCGCCGAGGCCGCGATCGCCTGGTGGAAATCCAAGGGCCAGGACCCGCGGGAGAAGCTCATCATCTTCTCGGACGGGCTCGATGTCGACAAGATCGAGGCGCTCTATGTCCAGTTCCACGGCCGGGTGAAGCTCGGCTTCGGCTGGGGAACGCTGCTCACCAACGATTTCCGCGGGCTGGCGCCGAAGGACGCGCTGGCCCCCTTCAGCCTCGTCTGCAAGGCGATCAGCGCCAATGGCCATCCGACCGTGAAGTTGAGCGACAATCCGGCGAAGGCGATGGGCCCGGCCGACCAGGTCGAGCGCTACAAACGGGTGTTTGGCGTCGGCGCCCAGGTGGCGGAACCGGTCACGGTTTGAGATGACCGGAGCGGGCTGGAGTGGAGTCCGATCCGGCAGAGCCGGTTCGTCCACTCCGGAATCTGGATTCAACGCAAGATCCTGACCACCGGACGGGTCCGTCCGGTTGGATATTGCTCCAGCGCATCGGCGCGGCGCTTCCGGACGCCGCCGCGCAAGCGCGCGGGAGGCGGGCGCGATCCAAGGCCGCCGATTCACGTGACTCTCCGGGCGTTCGACCGCGCCAAACCTGTGGATCGGGCCGCCAAGCCGGCGTATTCCTCGATCGAAACAAGGGGAAGCGTGATGAATTTCGACATGCCCGTTCACGCGGACAATCCGCCGCCCGTCGACAAGGACTGGTGGCGCGGCGCGGTCATCTACCAGATATATCCGCGCTCGTTCCAGGATTCCAACGGCGACGGGGTGGGCGATCTCGCCGGCATCATCAACCGCCTCGGCTATGTGGCGAGCCTCGGGGTGGATGCGATCTGGATCTCGCCCTTCTTCCCCTCGCCGATGCTCGATTTCGGCTATGACGTCACCAATTATCGCGACGTCGACCCGATGTTCGGCACGCTCGCCGATTTCGACGCGCTGGTCCGCCGCGCGCATGAGCTGAAGATCCGGGTCATCATCGATCTCGTGCTCAGCCACACATCCGACACTCACCGCTGGTTTCGCGAGAGCCGCTCGTCCCGCGACAATCCGAAGTCCAACTGGTATGTCTGGGCCGATGCCAAGCCCGACGGCACGCCGCCCAACAACTGGCTTTCGATCTTCGGCGGCTCGGCCTGGGAGTGGGACGGCGAGCGGATGCAGTACTATCTGCACAATTTCCTGACCTCGCAGCCGGATCTGAATTTCCACGAACCCGAGGTGCAGGACGAATTGCTGGAGGTCGCGCGCTTCTGGCTCGACCGCGGCGTCGACGGCTTCCGCTTCGACACGATCAACTTCTATTTCTGCGACAAGGAACTGCGCGACAATCCGGCACTCGCGCCGGAGCGGCGCGACTTTTCCACCGCGCCGGAGGTCAATCCCTACAACTGGCAGGAGCATCTTTACGACAAGAGTCGACCTGAGATGATCGGCTTCCTGCGCCGGATGCGCGCGCTGATGGACCAGTATCCGGCGGTCGCCGCGGTGGGCGAGGTCGGCGACGCCCAGCGCGGCATGGAGATCATGGGCGAATATACCCGCGGCGACGACCGGATGCAGATGTGCTACGCCTTCGAGTTCCTGTCCACCGAGGTGCCGACCGGTTCGCGCGTCGCCCAGGTGCTCGACCGCTTCGCCGAGGTCGCCGCCGATGGCTGGAGCTGCTGGGCCTTCTCCAACCACGATGTCGAACGGCACGTGACCCGCTGGGGCCTGAACGACGCCCAGCTGCGCCTCTATCTCGCGCTGCTCATGTCGCTGCGCGGCTCGGTCTGCCTTTATCAGGGCGAGGAACTCGGTCTCGCCGAGGCCTATGTCGCCTTCGAGGATCTGCAGGACCCCTACGGCAAGCGCTTCTGGCCGAAGTTCCGCGGCCGCGACGGCTGCCGGACGCCGATGGTCTGGATCACAGACAATCTGGGCGGCGGCTTCTCGGACGCGAAGCCCTGGCTGCCGATCCCGATGGACCATCTCTCGCATTCGGTCTCGGCGCAGGAACATGACGCGCTGTCGGTGCTCGCCTTCTACCGGCGCATGATCGCCTTCCGGAAGCAGCATCCGGTGCTGGCCAAGGGCGGGTTCGAGATGCGATCGGCCAACGCCGACTGCCTCGCCTTCGAACGCGCGCTGGGGGGCAAGCGCATGTTCTGCGCCTTCAATTTCTCGAACACCGACCAGACCCTGCCGCCGCCGCCCGGCGACTGGCGCATCGCGCAGGCCGCGGGATTCGCCGGCCATATGGAGCAGGGCGGCGTCTACCTGCCGGCCTATCAGGCGCTGTTCGCGGAGTACGAGGAAAACAGTCATTGAATTTTTCAATTTGATTGATTAATCCCTCGGGCAATGTCAGACAGCGGCGGTGGGGCCGCGGGCCTTGCACTGCGAACCCGCGTCGAGTGAAGTCTGAGTCGGCGGGCCCCGTTCGGGCCGCCTTGACCGAGGGGGATGCGGTCGATGTTCCTGGTCTGCGGCGAAGCGCTTTTCGATTTCTTTCTGGAGACCGACTCCGGTCCGGTGGCGGCGACCTATGCGGCGCGCGCCGGTGGCTCGCCCTTCAACGTGGCGATCGGCCTGTCGAGGCTCGGCATCCGCTCGGGCCTGCTGACCGGCCTCTCGACCGACATGCTCGGCCAGCGGCTGGTCGCGGTGCTGCGCGCCGAGGGCGTCTCGACCGACTATGCGATCCCGACCGATCGGCCGACCACGCTCAGCCTCGTCGGCCTCGACGCCGCCGGGGTGCCGGCCTACCAGTTCTATGACAACGGCTCCGCCGATACCGGCGTGATCGAGGCCGACCTGCCGCGCATCGGGACGGACATCGTCGGTCTGCATTTCGGATCCTATTGCCTCGCCGCCGCCCCGGTCGCCGACGCCTTCGCCGCGCTGGCGACGGCGGAGCGGTCACGCTTCATCACGCTCGACCCCAATGTCCGGCCGACCGTCGAGCCCGACATGGACGTCTGGCGCGAACGGCTCGCCGCGCTCTATCCGCTCGCGACCCTGATCAAGATCAGCGCGGAGGATCTGGAGCTGCTGCATCCGGGCCATTCGGCCGAGAATTTCGCCGCCGACCGGCTGGCGAAGGGCGTGAAGCTCGTCGTCGTCACCGACGGCGGCGAGGCGGCGCATGGCTGGGCGGCGCACGGGCCACTCGGCCGCGCCACGCCGCCGCCGGTCAAGGTCATCGACACGGTCGGCGCCGGCGACACCTTCCAGGCCGCGCTGATCTCCCAGCTGGTCTCCCATCCCGAAGGCGCGATCCGCGCGCTCGACGGACTCGACTCCGACCGGCTCGCGCGGATCCTCGACTACGCGGCGCGCGCGGCCGCGATCACCTGCTCGCGCCGCGGCGCCGACCTGCCGCGCGCCGAAGAGCTCCTCGTTTCATGATCGCACAAGGATAGACCGCTTGGTTTCGACAGTCATCCCAGTCCAGCCGTTCGACCTCGTCATCTTCGGTGCCACGGGCGATCTCGCGCATCGAAAGATCCTGCCCAGCCTCTATCGCCGCCTGTCGGTGCACCAGATTCCGGCCGGCGCGCGCATCATCGGCGCCGCCCGTGCCAAGATGAGCCGCGCGGAGTTTCGCACGAGCATTCGCGCGGCGCTGGTTGAATTCATCGGCGAGGAGAAGCTCGACAAGGGACTGCTGGAGGAATTCCTCGCCTCGCTCGACTATGTGCCGATCGACGCGGTGGGCGAGCAGGGCTGGAGCACGCTCGCCAAGAAGCTGGACGAAAAGCCGGATCATGTCCGAGCCTTCTATCTCTCGGTCGCGCCCGCGCTCTTCTCCGAAATCTCCGACCGGCTCGCCAAGGCGGGGATCGCCACCCCGGCCAGCCGCATCGTCGTGGAAAAGCCGCTCGGCCACGACCTCGCCTCGGCCAAGGCGCTGAACGCGCAACTCTCGCGCAATTTCGACGAGCACCAGATCTATCGCATCGACCACTATCTCGGGAAGGAGACGGTGCAGAACCTGATGGCGATCCGCTTCGGCAACGCCCTGTTCGAGCCGCTGTGGAACGCGCATTACGTCGATCACGTCCAGATCACCGTCGCGGAATCGATCGGGGTTTCCGGTCGCGGCGCCTATTACGACAAGTCGGGCGCCATGCGGGACATGGTGCAGAATCACATGATGCAGCTCCTCTGCCTCACCGCGATGGAGCCGCCCTCGAAGTTCGATCCCGACGCGGTGCGCGACGAAAAGCTGAAGGTGATCCGCGCGCTCGATCCGCTGACGCTCGGCGATACCGTGCGCGGCCAGTACCGCGCCAGCGGCAAGGACGGCAGCTATTTCGATCATGTCGGCGACCCGAACAGCCGCACCGAGAGCTTCGTCGCGCTCAAGGTCCATGTCTCGAACTGGCGCTGGGCCGGCACGCCCTTCTATCTGCGCACCGGCAAGAAGCTCGGCTCGCGCTTCTCCGAGATCGCAGTGGTCTTCAAACAGCCGCCGCACACGATCTTTCCGCAGGTCGAGGCAATGCGCGGCAATGCCCTCATCATCCGGCTGCAGCCGAACGAAGGCATTACCATGCGGGTCACCATCAAGGATCCGGGTCCGGGCGGAATGCGGCTGATCGAGGTCCCGCTTGACATGACCTTCGCCGACGCTCTCGGCTCCGAAGGCGAGATGCCGGAGGCCTACGAGCGGCTGATCATGGACGTGATCCGCGGCGATCAGACGCTGTTCATGCGCGGCGACGAGGTCGAGGCGGCCTGGGCCTGGACCGATCCGATCATCAAGACCTGGAACGACGCCGGCACCAAGCCCCTGCCCTACGATCAGGGCAGCGCCGGACCGATCCAGGCGTACAAGCTGACCAGCGCCGAGGGGCATCTGTGGCGCGAGTTCGAGGCGTGAACGTCGCCCACCAGTTCTATCCCGACCGCGACACGCTGATGCGCGGTCTGGCCGAGCTCGTGGCCGACCAGCTGCGCGCCGCGCTCGCGACGAAGCACCGCGCGACGCTGGCGGTGCCGGGCGGCACCACGCCCGGTCCGTTCCTCGAGGCGCTGTCCGAGGCGGACCTCAACTGGCCGGAGGTCACCGTGATGCTGACCGACGAGCGCGTGGTGCCGGAGCTCAGTCCGCGATCGAACACCCGGCTGATCCGCGAGACCCTGATGCGCAACCGCGCCGCCGGGGCGAACCTCCTGCATTTCCACGCCTTGGGCTCGGGAATCGAACCTATCCTCGCGGCGATCCGCGGCCGTGTCGCCACCGCCCTGCCGATCGATGTGCTGGTGCTTGGCATGGGCGCGGACATGCACACCGCCTCGCTCTTTCCCGGCGCGCCCGAACTCGCCGCCGCGCTGGCCGAGGATGCCCCCGACATCGTCGCCGTGCATCCGCCCGACCAGCCCGAAGCGCGGCTGACGCTGAGCGCCGCCGTCCTGCGCGGGGCCGGAGTGATTCACGTGCTGATCGCCGGCGCCGACAAGCTCGCCGCGCTCGACACCGCGCTTGAAGCGGGGCCGGTCGCCGAGGCGCCGATCCGCGCCGCCCTGACCGCGCCCTGCCCCGTCACAATCCACTACGCCGCCTGACAAAGGGAGGGAGCCCGCCCATGTCGCTGAACGCCACCGTCGCCCGAGTCACCCAGCGGATCATCGATCGTTCGTCCCCGATCCGACGCCCCTATCTCGACCGCATGGCCCGCGCCCGCGCCGAGGGACCGAAACGCGCGCATCTCACCTGCGGCAACCAGGCCCATGCCTACGCCGCGATGACCGACGGCGAGAAGGCGATCCTCGTCGGCGACAGCGCCGGCAATCTCGGCATCGTCACCGCCTACAACGACATGCTGTCGGCGCATCAGCCGTTCGAGACCTATCCCGCCCTCATCCGCCGCGCCGCCGCCGAGATGGGCGGCACCGCGCAGGTCGCCGGCGGCGTGCCGGCGATGTGCGACGGTGTCACCCAGGGCCAGGCGGGGATGGAGCTCAGCCTCTTTTCGCGCGATGTCATCGCCATGGCGGCCGGCATCTCGCTGTCGCACGACGTCTTCGACAGCACCGTCTATCTCGGCGTCTGCGACAAGATCGTGCCCGGCCTCGTCATCGCCGCGGCCACGTTCGGCCACCTGCCGGCGGTGTTCCTGCCGGCCGGGCCGATGACCTCCGGCATCCCGAACGATCAGAAATCCAAGGTCCGGCAGCAGTTCGCCAGCGGCGAGGTCGGCCGCGACAAGCTGATGGAGGCCGAGATGGCCTCCTATCACGGTCCAGGCACCTGCACCTTCTACGGCACCGCCAACACCAACCAGATGCTGATGGAGTTCATGGGCCTGCACCTGCCCGGCGCCTCCTTCGTCAATCCCGGCACGCCGCTGCGCGAGGCGCTGACCATCGAGGGTGCCAAGCGCGCGCTGGCGATCTCCGCGCTCGGCAACCAGTACACGCCGGTCTGCGACGTGCTCGACGAGCGGGCCTTCGTCAACGGCATCGTCGGGCTGAACGCGACGGGCGGCTCGACCAACCTGCTGATCCACCTGATCGCCATGGCCCGCGCCGCCGGCATCCTGCTCGACTGGGAGGATTTCGCCGAACTCAGCGACGCGACGCCGCTGATGGCGCGGGTTTATCCGAACGGCCTCGCCGACGTGAACCATTTCCATGCCGCCGGCGGCCTCGGCTTTCTCATCGGCGAGCTTCTCGACGCCGGCCTCCTCCACGACGACACCCGCACCGTCGCCGGCGACGGCCTCGCGCGCTATTCACAGGAACCGAAGCTGATCGACGGCGCGCTGGTCTGGCAGGACGGCGCCGACCACTCGCTCAACGACAAGATTCTGCGCCCTGCCACCGATCCCTTCCAGGCGACCGGCGGCACCCGGCGGCTCCGGGGCAATCTCGGCACCGGGGTGATGAAGGTCTCGGCCGTCGCGATCGAGCGCCAGATCGTCGAGGCGCCGGTTCGCGTCTTCCACGACCAGGACGAGGTGAAGCGCGCCTTCCGCGCCGGGGAATTCACCACCGATACCATCTTCGTCGTGCGGTTCCAGGGCCCGAAGGCCAACGGCATGCCGGAACTGCACAGCCTCACCCCCGTGCTCGCCGTGCTGCAGGACAAGGGGCTGAAGGTGGCACTGGTCACCGACGGCCGCATGTCCGGCGCTTCCGGCAAGGTGCCCTCGGCGATCCATGTCAGCCCGGAGGCACTGGATGGCGGCCCGCTCGCCCGACTGCGCGACGGCGACCTCGTGCGGGTCGATGCCATCGCCGGCACGCTCGACGTGCTGACGCCCGGCGTGCTCGATCGACCGAACGTGCATCCGGACCTGTCCGCCAACGGGTACGGCGTCGGCCGCGAACTCTTCGCCGCCTTCCGCGCCCAGGTCGGCGCGGCCGAGGCCGGCGCCTCACCGCTGTTCTGAACCGCCGCCTGCCAACACCAGAAGGAGCCTCGCGCGATGACCCCCAAGGACGCATCGGCCTATGCGAAGGAAATCTGCGGCCTCGCGCCGGTCATCCCAGTGATCGTCGTCGATGATCTCGCCTATTCCGTCCCGCTCGCCGAGGCGCTGGTCGCCGGCGGGCTGCCGGTGCTGGAGGTAACGCTGCGCACGCCGGTCGCGCTCGACGTCATCAAGGCGATGGCCGAGGTTCCCGGCGGCGTGGTCGGCGCGGGCACCCTGCTCGGACCGAAGGACGTCAAGGCCGCCAAGGCCGCCGGCGCGAAGTTCGGCGTCTCGCCCGGCGTGACCGAGGAACTGCTCGCCGCCTGCGAGGAGGAGGAGCTGCCCCTGCTCGCCGGCACCGCCACCATCTCCGAGGCGATGCGCCTGCTCGCCCGCGGCTACGACGTCGCGAAATTCTTCCCCGCCGAGGTGAATGGCGGCGCCCCCGCGCTCAAGGCGTTCTACGGGCCGCTGCCCCAGATGAACTACTGCCCGACCGGCGGCGTAAGCCCGGACAACGCCGTTTCGTATCTGTCGCTGCCGAACGTGATGTGCGTCGGCGGCTCGTGGGTGGTCACCAAGGCGCTGATGAGCGGCGGAGAATGGGGCGAGATCGAATCGCTTGCCCGCGCCGCGAGCAGGCTCGGGAGGTAATCATGGCCGACAGGATCTGGCAGGCACTGATGGACGCCGGCGCGAGCGCGCGCGACCGCCATATCACCGCGCTCTTCGAGCGCAATCCCGATCGGTTCCGCGAATTCTCGGTATCGCTCGGCGACATGACGCTCGATTTCTCCAAGACCAGTCTCGACGCCCACGCCCTTACCCTTCTGCTCGAACTGGCGGCGGCGCGCGGCGTGCCGGTCCATCGCGACGCAATGTTCCGCGGCGAGGCGATCAATGTGACCGAGGGCCGCGCGGTCCTGCACACCGCGCTCCGCAACCGCTCGAACACGCCGGTGCTCGTCGATGGCGCCGACGTCATGCCCGGAGTGAACGAGGTGCTCGGCCGCATGGCCGCCTTCTCCGCCGGCGTCCGCGACGGTACCATCGCCGCGGCGGACGGCCGCCCCTTCACCGATGTCGTCAATATCGGCATCGGCGGCAGCGATCTCGGCCCGGTGATGGTGACGCTGGCGCTGGCGCCCTATCACGATGGGCCACGAACGCATTATGTCTCGAACGTCGACGGCGCGCATGTGCATGACGTGCTCGCCGATCTCGATCCGGCGCGGACACTTGTGATCGTCGCCTCGAAGACCTTCACCACCATCGAGACCATGACCAATGCGCGCACGGCCCAGGCCTGGCTGCGCGCCTCGCTCGGCGCCGCGGCGGACGGGCATTTCGCCGCCGTCTCGACCGCGCTCGACAAGACCGCGGCCTTCGGCATCGACCCGGCCCGCGTCTTCGGCTTCTGGGACTGGGTCGGCGGGCGCTATTCGGTCTGGGGCGCCGTCGGCCTGCCGGTGATGATCGCGGTCGGGCCGGAGAACTTCCTCGACTTCCTCGCCGGCGCCCATGCCATGGACCGCCATTTCGTCGAGGCGCCGCTACCGGCCAACATGCCGGTGCTGCTCGCACTCGTCGGGGTCTGGCACCGCAATATCTGCGCCTATGCCAGCCGCGCCGTGCTGCCCTATGACCAACGGCTCAGCCGCCTGCCGGCCTATCTGCAGCAGCTCGACATGGAATCGAACGGCAAGGGCGTGGCGCTCGACGGCTCGGCGCTGCGTCGCGCCAGCGGCCCGATCGTCTGGGGCGAGCCCGGCACCAACGGCCAGCACGCCTTCTACCAGCTGATCCACCA
>NZ_CALAGI010000167.1 GCF_937891315.1 uncultured Amaricoccus sp.
GTTTCCAGAGCGCTGCGAGCGGCTCGTACTCGTCGGCAGCGGTGGACTCGGCACCGAAGTGAACGCCATCCTGCGCGCGCTGAGCATTCCGGGTGCTGCCTTTGTCCTGCCGCTCGGGTGTCGGCCGGTCGTCTGCCGCCTGGGAAGGAAGGCAGCGGCGTGGAGCGAGCGTCTGGGCAAGCCCCCGCACCGGGCGGCAGCTGAGATCGGGCGCGCCTATGCGGCGCTCACCGATCCGGACACGCGTCGCGCCTTCTTGCTCACGCTCCGCTCGGTCGTCGACCACCAGGGCCAGCGCTTCACGGGTGAAGTCATCTGACCTGCCCCCTTCCTGATCCCTCGATTTGAGCAAGTAGGGTGGGCGATCCGCCCACCACCTGCCCGTCGCCGCGATGTCTCAACCGCCGCTCCTCCTGATAGCCTGACCGGCCCGGTCCCCCGCGTTAACGCCAAAACCCGACTCTTTTGCTTATCATATGTTTTGTGCATGCCTCGTGCATGTGCCGTGCATCAGGCGATTCTCCGTAAACCTTTGGCTTTGCCGGACTTCATTCACGGGCGGAGCTGTTCAGACGGAGGTCGTCCGATCCTCGGCCGCGCGCGCCGCTGACGGTGGGCGGGGGAGCGAAACGCTGCTCACCACTCCCCAGCCCGAGGTCCGGCTCAGCGGCGGTCAGGCGGCCTATCCGCGGCGCGACCAGGTCGGCTCGATCCAGCTCGTCACCGACGCCGCCGGCGCCGACGGCGAGCACGCGACCTACCAGCCCTTCGGCGAGGCGCGCGCCGTCGTCGCCGGCACCATCCCCGCCGAGACCAGGGGCTTCGTCGGCGAGCGCTTCGGCTTACGGTCGCGCCGTCTCCAGCTCGGGGGCGGGGGGCGTCCAGCCGGCCTTGCGCATGCCGGCGACCAGTCGGTCTATCGTCGACTCGATCCCCTGGTGGCCGCGGAAATAGGCCGCGGGGTCGCTGGCAAGGGCGGGGTCGAGCTCGGCCATCCGCTTCAGGGCCTTGGCGGCGGCGGCGCTGTCGCCGAGTTCGCCCTCGGCGATGGCGATGAGCGCCTGGCCGATGCCGGAGCCCTCGGCGGCGCTTCTCTCGGCGCTGTCGAGCATCGCGGAATAGTCGCCCTCGAAGTACTGGTGGATGGCGATCAGGTGGAAGTACCAGGCCGGCGGCTTCAGCGAGCGGGCGATCGCGCGCTCAAGCAGCGGAATTCCCTGATCCCATTTGCCGCGCGCGGCCAGCCGCCAGCCGAACTGCGCCAGGGTGTCGGGATCGTTCGGGTTCAGCGCCAGCGCCGCGCGCTGGGTCTTCTCCGATTCGTCCCAATAGCCCGCGTAATACTCGATCGAGGCGAGGGCCTGGAGGGCGGTGACGTTCTTCGGGTCGAGCTCGGTACCGCGGCGGGCGGTTTCCAGCGCGTGGCCGAGCGCGGCGTCGCGGTCGACGCCGGGGGTGAACTCGAAGCGGACGCCGTCCATCTCGAGCCAGCCGAGCATTGCCCAGCCGTCCGCGTAGGAAGGGTCGCGCTTCACGGCCTCCTCGAGGCAACGGCGGGTCGGGGCATAGAGGTCGTCGGGGAACGAGCGGCGGTAGATATAGGCCTGAAGCACGCAGGCGTAGCTCGCCATGCTCGGGATCGCGTGGCTGAGCACGCGGCGGGTGATGTCGCTCTTCACGACGCCGTAGGGCTGGCCGAGGTCCGAGGCGATGCCGGCCGCGATTTCGGTCTGCACCTGGAGCAGCGAGCCGGCGTCGAGGCCGCGGTCGATCGAGGCGCTCCAGCGCACCTCGCCGGTGGTGGCATCGACCACCCTGGCGCTGACGCGGACCTGATCCTCCGCCACCGTCACATTGCCGCTCACCACATAGGAGACGCCGAGCCGCTGGCCGAGTTCGATCGCATCGGCGTCGGCGCTCTCGCCGAAACTCGCCCGTGGCGAGAAAACGCGGATCGAGGAGAAGTGCATGAGCTCGGAGATCAGCTGCTGGCTGACGCCGTCGGCGAGGACTTCGGCGTTCGGGTGGTCGCCGAGCGGCTCGAAGGGAAGCACGATGACGGCCGGACCGCTGGCGTCGATCGGCGGAACGCGCAGCTGCGCGACGACGAGCCAGGCGACCAGAGCGAGCAGGCCGGCGGCGAGCGCGGCCGCCGCCGCCAGGTACTTCGGGCGCGGCCGGGGTGGCAGAGGCATGGCGGCGGGCTCGGGCCCGGCGCTGCCCGCTTCGGCCCCCGCGTCGGGCTCCGAGGCTTCCGGTCGGTCGGGGAGCGGCGCGGGCGCCGGGCCATGCCAATCGACCTCGACGGCATAGCCGCCCTTCGGAATCGACAGGCGGACGGGGTCGGCCTGCCCGCCGCCCGCGTAGTAGCTGTCGAGGTCGCGGCGCAGGCGGCGGGCCTCGAGGCGCACCACCGGGTCGGACTGGGAGTCGAAATCCTCGCCGCGGCCGAATACCGCGGTGGCGATGGTGTAGCCCTTCAGCCGGTCGCCGCGACCGGCCAGCGTCTCCTCGACGAGGTAGCTGAGGAGGATCCGGCGACGGTTCGACCGAAAGGGGGGCGTCGCGAGGATGCGCGCGAGTCCGGCCTCGGTGTCGGACGGGAGGGGTCGGGGCCGCTCAGGTCGCGGTGCGTGGTCGGCTTCTCCGATCTCAGGCATTCGCACCCCCTGCGAGCCGCCGCCGACGTCGGCGGCAGAATAGCCGATCGGTCCGCGCCGAGACAGCCGGATCGTGCGCGGAACATGTTCGAACATGTTCGTCACTTCGCACCGGGGTGAATCGGCGGGACGGTGAACCGGCGGGACGATGGCCGCGGCGCCACGCTGGGGAGGGTCAGGGGATGCGGATCGTCCATGTGCTGTCGCAGTTCCCGAGCGCCGAGCTCGCGATCCACCGGTTCTATGCCCGCGACGCCGACTTCCGAAGCATCTGCGACGACTACGAGGAAGCGCTGGCGGCGCTCCGCCACTGGCAGGGCGACGCCGCGCGCGCCACCGACTTCCAGCGGCTGGCAACCGAGCTCGAAAGCGAGATCGCCGCCTTCCTCGATGAACACGGGGCGGCACGCCGCCCGATCGGCTGACACCAACGGCCACGGCATGCCGCGCGCCCAAACAGGAGAGGTCACCATGAGACGACAGCGGCAAGGAGGGACGGCGGGATGCGCGCTCCGCGCGTCGGCCCTCGCCCTCGCGATCGGCGCGTGGGGAGGGGCGACGCCGACGGTGGCCCAGGAGGCCGGACGGCCGAACATCCTCTTCATCATGGGCGACGACATCGGCTACATGCAGCCGTCGATCTATCACCGCGGGCTGATGGTCGGCGAGACGCCGAACATCGACCGGATCGGCCGCGAGGGCGCGCTGTTCACCGACTATTACGCGGAGCAGAGCTGCACGGCCGGGCGCACCGCCTTCATCACCGGCATGAACCCGCTGCGTGTCGGGATGCTGCTGCCCGAGATCCCGGGCAGTCCGTCGTTCCTGCGCAAGGGCACGCCGACGCTGGCGAAGTTCCTCTACGACCTTGGCTACTCGACGGGCGAGTTCGGCAAGAACCACCTCGGCGATACCGCCGAGTCGCTGCCGACCGCCCACGGGTTCCAGGAGTTCTGGGGCTATCTCTACCATCTCGACGCCATGCAGGGGGTGAGTTTCCCCGACATCAACGCGACGCCGACGGACCAGACGATCGCGCCGCCCTGCGCCAACACGCCAATCCCCGGCCTCGCCGCGGTTCCCGGCGCGGTCGATCCGGCGACGGCGGTCTGCCTGACGCCGCCGCGTCCGGTGCTCGCCTGCAAGTCCTCGGACGGAAGCCCGGAGAACCAGAGCTGCGCCGACGAGGGGCCGCTGACGCTCGAGCGGTCGGAGACCGTGGACGAGGAGATCTCGGCCAAGGTCATCGACTTCCTCGACCGCAACGACCCGAAGAAGACCGACAAGCCGTTCTTCGTCTGGTACAACCCCGCCCGGATGCACGTCACCACGATGCTGTCGCCGAAATACATGGCGATGGTCGGCCAGCAGGGTGGCAAGGACTGGGGCGTCAACGAAGCCGGCATGAAGCAGATGGACGACAACATCGGCGTCGTCCTCGACAAGCTGAGTGCCATGGGCGCGCTCGACAACACCATCGTCGTCTTCACCACCGACAACGGCGCCGAGACGATCACCTTCCCCGACGGCGGCACCACGCCGTTCAAGGGCGGCAAGCTCTCGACCTGGGAAGGCGGGATGCGCGCGCCGATGGTCGTGCGCTGGCCCGGCCATATCGAGCCCGGCTCGGTCAGGACCGAGATGATGTCCTCCCTCGACTGGCTGCCGACGCTCGTCGAGATCGCCGGCGGGCCGAAGGGCGACAGCCTGAAGGCCGAGGTCGAGAAGGGTTATCCCGGTCTGGTCAAGACCACGCTCGACGGGATGAACGTGCGCGGCTACCTCGAAGGCACGGATGCGAAATCGCCGCGCGACCACTTCTTCTACTACTCGGGAAAAGATCCGTCGGCGGTGCGCTACAAGAACTGGAAGATGTATTTCGCGATGGTCTCCGATGACCCGTCGGGTTTCGTCCATGGCGTGCAGCCCTACAGCTGGACGCAGGTCGTGAACATCAAGCGCGACCCGTTCGAGACTTCGGTCGGCGAACAGCAGAAGACGCTCTTCGGCATGGGCGGCGCGCTGGCCGCGCCGATGACGGCCTATGTCTACGACTGGAACCTGCTGCCGATCGGACAGGCGCTGTGGCTGAAGGAACTCGAGACCTACGTCAAGTTCCCGCCGCTGCAGATGCCGGCGAGCTACAACCTCGAGCAGGTCGTGGCGCAAGTGAAGGCGATGAAGACCGGCGCCGACTGAGCGCCTCGCGGGCGGCCCTCGCCGGGCCGCCCGTTTCACGCCTGGCCTCCAGTGGGAGAGAACCCGTGTCCGACAAGCCGTCCGCCGCCCCGTCGCGCCGCAACTTCCTCAAGCTTTCCGCGATCGCCGCCGCCGGCGCCGCGACGCCCGTCGCGGCGGCCGAGACGCCGCCGACGCTCCCGACCCCGGCCGCGCCGGGGTTCGACCACCTCGTCGTGCTGATGTTCGAGAACCGCTCGTTCGACAACCTGCTCGGCCATCTCTACGAGCCCGGGACCGTGCCGGACGGGCAGAGCTTCAACGGGCTCGCCGGCGGCGCCTTCGCCAACCCGTCGCCGGGCGGGCCGGTGGCGGCGCATGTCTACGACGGGGCGACCGACTGGATCATGCGAAGCCCGACGCCGGACCCCGGCGAGGAGTTCCCGCACGTCAACACCCAGATTTTCGGCACCGTCGACCCGCCCGGCAACGCCCGCGTCGAGTTCAAGAAGATGCACGCGCCCTTCAACGCACCGCCGGGCAGGACGCGGGCGACCATGGACGGGTTCGTCGCCGACTACATCAACAACTTCGGCGCCACCCAGGGCCGCGAGCCGCGCTCCGAGGAATACGCCGTGGTCATGGGCGGGTTCAGCCCCGAGATGCTGCCCGTCACCAGCGCGCTCGCCCGCGGCTTCGCGGTCTACGACGCCTGGTTCTGCGGGGTGCCGTCGCAGACCTTCTGCAACCGCTCGTTCTTCGCCTCGTCCCAGTCGTCAGGCAACGTCACCAACGGCGGCGGCCCCGACGGCTACAGGAAGTGGGAGAAGAACGAGGGGCCGACGATATTCAACCGGCTGGAGGAGGCCGGCCTCTCCTGGGCGGTCAGAT
>NZ_CALAGI010000168.1 GCF_937891315.1 uncultured Amaricoccus sp.
CCGATCTCGCCGGCGCCGGCCGCCGCCGCGCGCAGCGTCGAGCCGGCGGTGGCGGCGCAGCCCGCCGCCTTCGCCGACCATCAGGCCGAGGCCGAGGAAGCCGCCTTCGACGAGTTCGACAGCCAGCCGGTGCCGCAGCCGGCGGCGATCGCCCGCACCGCGCCCTTCGGCCAGCCGAAGATCGAGCAGGGCGCCGATGGCCAGCCGCGCCGGCCGGGCGAGCCTTCGCCGGACGCCTTGCGCCGGCTGCAGGCCGCCGTGCAGAACGTGCCGAAGACCCCGCCGATGATCCAGACCGCCCAGCCCGCCGTGCGCGAGGCCGAGCGGCACAGCCGGCTGACCATCAACAGCCTGATCCACCGCATGACCGGTCAGGTCGGCCGCGACGAGACCCCGGCCCGTCCGCGCGCGACCGAGCCCGGCCCGCAGATGCCCGCGCCCCGGCTGGACGCGGACTACGAGGATACAGAACGCGAACGCGTCGACATTCCGGCCTTCCTGAGGCGGCAGGCCAACTAAGGCGGAGCATTTCGTCCAAGCTGCTTTGCAGATGTACCGCTGAAAGGCGCCCCGCCCCGGGCGCCTTTTCTTCTTGTATCGTACCAGGCTCCGCCTGATTGGTTCGGATCGAGGTTTTTCGCGGCCCGATCCTGGAACCCGACTCGAAACTCCATGAGACATGGCAGTGCCTTGCGGGCCGTCGGGCCAGCGGGCGGATATGTGCGACGACGGTCCAGGCTTCGGCGGAGGCGATGGATTGCTCCCAGTCTTTCGCCAGTCGGCGGGATCGCCCGGGCCAGGTGAAGGTTCGCTCGACGACCCACCCGCGCGGCGGAAGCTCGAAACCCTTCGCGGTGTCGGACCGCCGACGATCTCGATGGTCCGGTCGCCGGAGCGGCTCAAGGCGGCCATCAGCCCGAGCCTGTCGGTGAGGGTGACGCATCGAACGCCACCGGTTCGAGGGAGATGCCGAACAGGCGCGCGGCCCTTGACCTTCCCGCCGGCGTCGAAGCCGCGGGGCCCTCCGCTCCCGGTGGTTTTCACGCATCGATTGTCGATCACGCCCGCCGTCGGGCTTGCGACGCTCCGGCGCCCGCGCCGCCATCACCGGATGGGTGCTGATCGTCCGAATCAGACCCGGTCGCGCCAGTCATGGAAATAGCGCCGCGCGGTCGATCGCGGGGGCGGAGCCTCGGGCGGCATGCGCCGCTGGCAGCCCGCCGAGGCCATGCGGAGGGTCGCGTTCATCCCTTCCCGCGGGTCCGTCGTGCGCGGCCGCCCGGCAGGTCGCGTGCGCGGCGGGAAGGGGGCGATCAGCGCCGAGTCCCGGTCCGTCGGATCGCTTGAATATCGGCATCCCCGCCGCGCATGGCCGCGCCGAGCGGTATCGTTCCAGGGCACCGTTTCCCGTCAGTCCCTGCGAACCGACGTGAAACACAACCCTCTGATATCGCTCAACTCATTTCGGGTTCGGCTCTGGCCGCGCCGGGCGCTGTCACGCGCCTCTCGCCGCCTGCGCGCCGCTTCCTCCGCCGGGCGATGGCAAGGCGCCATAGCCATGGAGGAACAGTAGTTTCAATATGCCTTGACCGATTATTCAGGTAGCTGTGCTCAACTATAAGTTATTGATGGAGACATTAACCACCAAGTTCATAACGAACACATCGGCGTATTCTCGCCGAGCCCTGCCGTGGTGTCTTGGGTTACGCCCCCCACTGTGGAAGACTTCTTCGCATACATTGACGCACACGTCGAATTGGCTTCGAGCATGTCTGGAAAGGCATTCTCTAGCTGTGTGCGTAGCATCGAGGAGGAAAAGTGTGGTAACGCTGACAATCACCAACTTGGTAGACGTAACAGAAGGATGGTACTTCACACCAATTGAGTGGCTGAAATATCACCCGGATCGGGTTAAAATGAATTACACCGCGTCCAAGGTGACTTCCTACTGGAAGGAAGGATATGCCTTCGATCACTTCACGGAGTATACCGGGAAGTTCGCTTACAAGTCGGATGGCTCGCTAGACTACGCCAACAGCAGGGTCACGGGTATCACCTTTGGCAAGACTCTGGACAACGTGTTCGGTAACACGTCCGATGTTCAGTTCAGCATCACCGGGGCAGACTTCGTTCTTGGCGATGCATTGGCCTACGGGAACACACGTTACTACACGAAGTTGCTTGGCGGGAATGACCAGTTCATCGGCAACGGCTGGGGCAACAAAATCAACGGATACGGTGGCAACGACCGTATCTATGGCAACGCCGGGAATGACACACTCATTGGTGGCGATGGTGGAGACACCCTTTGGGGCGGAACTGGCGCGGACACACTCGTATTCGACAAGTCAGATGGACGGGATACTATCCAGGATTTCAAAAACGAGGACACGATACGACTTACCGGCGGCAAGTTCTCCGACGTTCTTATCCATAAACCGGCCAATGGGTACACTCTGGTAGAGTACGGGACCACGGACATATACGTCCATAACGAAACCGGACACGCATTGAATGCGAGTGACTTCATTTTCTAGCGCGGAAACCCACCGGAGTGGATCGAGGGATTCCCTTTTGGGTTAGGTGGACACCTCCGGAAAGCCGGCTTTCCGGAGGTGTCCGGATTCGATATCAAAGGCCCGGATGGCGCGGATACTCTAGCCGTCGAGTAACGCGCGCGCGGCGGCGCGGGCTTCCTCGGTGACGGTGTCGCCGGAGAGCATGCGGGCGACTTCCTCGACGCGGGCGCCGGGGGCGAGGGCCTGGACCTCGGTGCGGACGCCGCCGCCGCTGACGGTCTTGCCGACCTGCCAGTGATGGGCGCCCCGCGCCGCGACCTGCGGCGAATGGGTGACGACCAGCACCTGGCCCCCGGCGCCGAGCGCCTTCAGGCGGCGGCCGACCGCGTCGGCCGTGGCGCCGCCGACGCCGCGGTCGATCTCGTCGAAGATCAGGATGATGTCCTGGCCCCGCGCCGAGAGGCAGACCTTCAGCGCCAGCAGGAAGCGCGAAAGCTCGCCCCCCGAGGCGACGCGCTCGATCGGGCCGCGCGGCGCGCCGGGGTTGGTGGCGGCGGTGAAGCGGACGCGGTCGGCGCCCTCCGGGCCGGGTTCCGCCGGATCGATCTCGACGCGGAACACCGCGCGGCCGAGGCGGAGGGGTTCGAGTTCCACCGCCATCGCCGCGTCGAGCCGGCCGGCGGCGGCGGCGCGGGCGGTGGTGAGGCGCGCGGCGGCGGCGGCGTGGCGCGTCTCGGCGGCGGCGAGCTCGGTCTCCAGCCGGCCAAGCCCCGCGGCGCCGTCGTCGAGCGCCCGGAGCCGGCCGCGCAGATCCTCGGCGAGGGCGGGCAGCGCCTCGGGCTCGACCTGATGCTTGCGGGCGAGGGCGCGGATGGCGAACAGCCGTTCCTCCACCGTCTCCAGTTCGCGCGGATCGCCGTCGAGATCGGCGACCAGCGTTTCGAGCGCGCGCGAGACCTCGCCGAGATCGCCGATCACCCGGCCGAGGCCGTCGAGCACCGGATCGAGGCCGATTTCCCCGGCCCGCGCGGCGGCGGTCTCGAGCCAGCGCAGCGCCTGGAGCAGCGGCCCCTCGGCGCCGGCGGGGCCGAGCGCCTCGGCGGCGCGGGCGAAATCCTCGGCGACCTGCGCGGCGGCGCGCAGCGCCCGACGGCGGGCGTCGAGCCGCGGTTCCTCCTCCGGCACCGGATCGAGCGCGTCAAGCTCGGCGACGGCGTGGGTGAGATAGTCGGCGTCGCGCCCCGCCGCCTCCAGCGCCTCGCGCGCCGCCAGAAGCCGCGCCGCCGCGGCGGTTCGGGCGGCCCAGGCGGCGCGGCTTTCGGCGAGGTCGGCCTCGGTCCCGGCGAAGGCGTCGAGCATGGCGCGGTGGCGGCTCGGGTCGAGCAGGCCGCGGTCGTCCTGCTGGCCATGCAGCTCGACCAGCGTGTCGGACAGGGCGCGCAGCGTCTCGGCCGCGACCCGGCGGTCGTTGACGTAAGCCTGCCGCCGGCCGTCCGCGCCGGTCACCCGGCGCAGGATCAGCTCGGGCCCGTCGGGCAATCCGGCGCCGGCGAGGACGGCGTGGGCCGGATGCGCCTCGGGCAGGGTGAATTCGGCCGTGACCTCGCCCTGCGCCGCGCCGGAGCGCACAAGGTCGCCCCGCGTGCGCCATCCGAGCACGAAGCCGAGAGAATCGAGCAGGATCGACTTGCCGGCGCCGGTCTCGCCGGTCAGCACGTTGAGCCCGGGCTGGAAGCGCAGCTCGGCCCTGGCGATCAGCACCATGTCGCGGATCGTCAGGCTGTTCAGCATGTCCGCGCGGCTCCTCGCCGGTTCAGCGCCACTCGCCCTTCACGACCTGGCGATAGGTCTGGTTCAGCCAGCTGTCGCCGGTGTTCGCGGGCGTGAGACCGCGGCCGGTGAGCAGCGCGTAGCTCTGGGCGTACCAGGTCGTGCCCTGGAAATTATAGCCGAGGATGGCCGCCGCCGTCTGCGCCTCCTGCACCAGTCCAAGCGAGAGATAGGCCTCGACCAGCCGGTGCAGCGCCTCGGGCGTCTGGGTGGTGGTCTGATATTCCTCGACCACCACGCGGAACCGGTTGATCGCGGCGGTATAATGGCCGCGGGAGAGATAGTAGCGGCCGATCTCCATCTCCTTTCCGGCGAGATGGTCGAGCGCCAGCTCGAACTTCATCTGCGCCGAGGCGGCGTAGTCGCTATCGGGGTAGCGCTCGATGATGTCGCGCATCTCCTGCAGCGCCTGGAAGGTGTTTTCCTGGTCGCGGCCGATATCGACGATCTGGTCGTAGTAGCTCAGCGCGATGATGAACTGGGCATAGGGCGCGTCGACATCGGCGGGGAAGAATTCGAGATAGCGTTCGGCGGCGGCGCGGCTCTCGGCATAGAGCGCGCCCTCGTGAAAGGCGAAGGCCGACATCAGCATCGCGCGCTTGGCCCAGTCGGAATAGGGGTAGAGCCGCTCGATCTCGCCGAACATCTCGCCGGCCTCGCGCGGGCGGCCATCGGCGAGCAGCGCCTCGGCGTTGAGATAGATCTGCTGCGGGGTCAGACTCTCGACCGGCGGCTCGCTCTTGCCCATGAAGGGAATGTCCGGCATCCGGATGTCGGAGCAGGCGGCCATGGGGAGGGCGAGAGCGAACACGCAGAGAAGCGCTCGACCGCGACCTGCCAAACGCTGCATTCCCATCCTGACCCTCAGAAATTCCGGCCCGGCCGGACACCGCGGCCTGCCCAGTCGGCCGGTTCAGATAGCACAGCTTTTCCGGGGGGGTAAAACGAAAAGCGCAGTCCGCCGCCGCCGGCGGCGGGCCTCAGCCGGCCCATCTCATCGACTTCCCGACCAAGCGCGCCAGAGGCACGCGAGGCGCAGGCCCGACAAAGCCGAGGCACCGCCTCGGCCGGGCCGATCGCTGGAGGGCCGGAGGCCCGGAGGCGATGGGGCGTGGGGAAGCGCCGGACCTCGAAGTACGGACGGGGGCGCCCCTGGGTGGCCGCGCTTCGCGGACACCCCCCGGGAGGGGCGTCCGCGGCCGGTCTCGCCGACGGTCGAGACCGGCAGCTCAAGCGTTGAGCCTGGAGGACGGGCCGAGGCTGATGTCCGGCCGTTGAGGAAGGGTCACCCGTCCGGGCCGTTGGTACTATATTCAGCCGGCCCGGCGCAAATCCCAGAGGCCGACGCCGGCGCCGGGCAGATCGCGCGCCGCTTCCGCGTCGAGCGAGACTTCTTCCCAGGCGCCCGGCGTCGCAAAAAGCTTGCGCAGCAGCCGGTTGGTCACGCCATGGCCGGCGCGGGCGCCGCGGTAGGCGCCGAGGATCGGCGCGCCGGCGAGGGCGAGATCGCCGAGCGCGTCGAGCATCTTGTGCCGCACGAACTCGTCGGAGCGGCGCAGGCCGCCGGGGTTCAGCACCCGCGCCCCGTCCACCACGACGGCGTTGTCGAGCGAGCCGCCGAGCGCGAGGCCGCGGGCCTGCATCGCCTCGACATCGGCGCGGCGGCAGAAGGTTCGGCAGTCGCCGAGCTCGCGCACGAAGGTGCCATTGACCATCGACAGCGCCTTGCGCTGGCGGCTGATCGCGGCGTCGGCGAAGTCGATCTCGAAATCGATCGAGAGCGCCGGCGCCGGGACCAGCTCGGCCATGACGCCGTTCTCCTCGACCCGCACGGGTGCGAGAATGCGGATCGCCCGGGTCTCGCCCGGCACATCGACGAGGCCGGTGCGCAGGATCGCCTGCACGAAGCGCAGCGCGCTGCCGTCCATGATCGGCACTTCCGGCCCGTCGATATCGACCAGCGCGTGGGTGACGCCGGTTCCGGCCAGCGCCGCCATCAGATGCTCCACGGTCGAGACCGAGGCGCCGGCGGCGTTGGAAAGGAGCGTGCAGAGCGTCGTGTCGGTGACGAGATCGTAGCGGGCCGGGATGACATTGTCGCGGTCGCGGATGTCCACCCGGCGGAAGCGGATGCCCCCGCTGGTCGCCGGCCGCAGCACCAGACGCGCCGGGCGGCCGGAGTGAAGCCCCATGCCGACCAGCGTGATCTCGCGTTTGAATGTCGTCGGCATGTCAGACCCCCGAACCCTGTGCGCGACCCCCTGGCCGCGCTCTCGTGATGTCAGAAAGGTAGGGATTTGAGGGTGTTGCGACAAATCAAGGATTATGTCCGATTGCAACAGAGGGGAGACGGTGGCGCGCTTTCGCTTATCCGTTTGAAATCGCGTGGAAATCTCGGTATCCGGGCGTCGCGCCCGTCCGAAGGCCGCGCGCGGCTTCGGCGTTGGCGCGGTCGAGCCGGTGATATAGGCTCGATCCCGGTTCACTCGACGAGGAAACGCCAGATGACGATATCCGAAACTTCCGCCGACGATCTCCGCGCCCGTGACACGCGACGGCTCTGGCTCGGGATCGTAGCGGCGGTCCTGTTCTGGGCCCTGACGATCCTCGTCTTCGGCTATCCGGCCGTCATTGTCGGCGCGCTCGGCCTGACCGCGCTCGTCTATGTCATGCTGCTGCTCCTGATGCGCGGAAAGTAGCGCGCCTCCGGCGCAGTTGGGGCGAATTGCGCGCCTCCGGCGCTTGGCAGGCGAATTGCGCGCCTCCGGCGCTTCTGGGCGCCGGGGCCGTGCCTTGCCTGGTTGTCAGAGCTGTTCGAGCGTCACGCGGCTCGGATAGAAGGCGACGTAGCCGGCGATGCGCTCGGCCCCGTGCTTCGGGGTTTCGAAGGACCAGCAGGCGTCGGTGATCACCCCGTCCGGCGTCACGATGCTGTAGTAGGTCGAGTTCCCCTTGAACGGGTCGGTGGCCACGGTTTCGGATCGGTCGAAGAATTCCATCCCGATATCCTCGCGCGGGAAATAGATGACGGGCAGGGAGTTTTCCTCCTCGACCTCCAGCGCCCGGCTGGTCTCGCCGAGCACCGCGTCTCCCGCGCGGATTACCCAGGTGCCGTCCGCCGGACGGATCCGCAGTCGCTCTGTCGGCATGGTCTCTCCTTCCCGAATTGAGAAAAATGAAAGTCAGATCGGCGCGCAGGCCGCCGCGAGCCAGCGCGCCGTCGCCGCGTCGAGCGCCGGCGTCAGCGCGGCGAGAACGCGCGCGTGATAGAGGTTCAGCCAGTCGCGTTCGGCCGGTTCCAGCAGGCCGGGGTCGATCAGGCGCCGGTCGATCGGCGCCAGCGTCAGTGTCTCGAACCCCAGCATCTCGCGCTCGCCGTTTTCCGGCACCGCCGGGGGGCGGACGACGACGAGATTCTCGGTGCGGATGCCGAAGGCGCCTTCGCGATAGTAACCCGGTTCGACCGACAGGATCATCCCCGGACGCAGCGGCTCCACGCCGCGCCGTGACAGGTTCTGCGGCCCTTCGTGCACGCCGAGATAGCTGCCGACGCCGTGGCCGGTGCCGTGGTCATAGTCGAGCCCGGCCCGCCACAGCGCGGCGCGGGCGACGCCGTCGATGTCGCGCCCCGCCAGCCCGGCCGGCCAGCTCTGGCGCGACAGCGCGATCAGGCCCTTCAGCACCAGGGTGAAGGGGCGGATGGCCTCCGCCGGCACCGGGCCGACGGGGACCGTGCGGGTGATGTCGGTGGTGCCTTCGACATATTGCGCGCCGCTGTCGACCAGCAGCAGTTCGCCAGGGGCGACGGCCCGGTCGCTGGCCTCGTTCACGCGGTAATGCACGATGGCGCCGTTGGGGCCGGCGCCGCAGATCGTGTCGAACGAGATGTCGCGCAGCGCGCCGGTGGCGGCGCGGAAGGCCTCCAGCCGGGTGACCACGTCGATTTCGGTCAGCCCGCCGTCGGGCGCGGCGCGGTCGAGCCAGGCGAGGAACGCCACCATCGCCGCGCCGTCGCGCAGATGCGCGGCCCGCGCGCCCTCGATCTCGGCCTCGGTCTTGCAGGCCTTGGGCAGGATGCAAGGATCCTGCGCCCAGACCACTTCGGCCCCGGCGGCGGTCAGGCGGTCGGACACCCAGACCGGCGCGGTCGCCTTGTCCACCGACACCCGGCCGGCGAGCGCGTCGAGCGCGGCGGCGAAATCGCCGCGCGGCGCCACCGTCACCTCCGGGCCCAATGTGGCGCGCAAGGCCTCGTCGCATTGCGCGGGATCGGCGAACAGCGTCACCCGGCGGTCGGCGCCGAGGATGGCGAAGACCAGCGGCACCGGCACGCGGGCGATGTCCGACCCGCGGATATTGAGCAGCCAGGCGATGGAATCCGGCAGGGTCAGCACCGCGGCGCCGAGATCGCGGGCGACGAGCCCGCGCGCGATCTCCGCCCGCTTCTCCTCCGAACTCCGCCCGGCCAGCGCCTCGGGATGCGGCACGATCGGTCCGGCCGGCGGCGGCGGCTGATCGGCCCAGGCGGCATCGACGAGATTCGCGATCCGGGTCAGCGAGATCTGGTGCTTGCCCAGCGCCTCGCCCAGCGTCTCGATCTCGGCCGCGCCGTGCAGCCAGGGGTCGAAGCCGATCCGGCCGCCGCCAGGCAGGTTTTCGACCAGCCAGTCGGCGGGCTTTTCCTCGGGATGGCGCAGCACGGTGAAGCAGTCGGAATCGACCTGATCCCGAACCTGCAGCCGGTAACGCCCATCGACGAAGATCCCCGCCCGCTCCCGCGTCACCACCGCGAGTCCCGCCGAGCCGGTGAAACCGGTCAGCCAGGCCAGCCTTTCGTCGCGCGGCGGGACATTCTCGCCCTGATGCGCGTCGGCGCGGGGCACGAGAAAGCCGTCGAGTTCCGCTTCCGCCATCGCGCGCCGCAGTGCTTCGAGCCGCGGGGCGCCGGTGTCCGGTGTCGTGCGGCGGCGGAAATCCTGAAACATCCGGCGGGCGGTATCCTTGATGGCCTCGGGCTTCGGAGAGTTATCGGCGGTTTGCCTCCGGGGTCAATGAAGGATAGAAGGCGCGCGGATGTTTCAACCAGCGGGAGAGACGCCATGCGCGGACTGTTGGCGGCGATTCTGATGGGGCTGGCGCTCTGGCGCGCCGCCGCCGACTGGCAGGCGACGATCGGGCAGGGCTATGCCTATCGCCTGACGCCGATCGGCCAGGTGATCGAGGCGGCGGCGCCGGAGACCTATGCCTCGGTGATCGGCGCCTGGAAGGCGACGAGCGTGCCCTATCTCTGGGATCCGGTCGGCGCGACGCTGATGTCCCTGCCGCTGGCCCTGGTGCTCGCCGCCCTCGCGGCGCTCGTCTGGTTCACGCGGCGCCGGCGGTAGCGCGCGTCAGGAGCCGCGGCCCCGGTCGCGGCGGACGTCATGCCAAATCCGTTTGATTGCCTCGCCTTCGCCTTTCACTGCCCGGACAGCGCGTAGCCGCCCAAGGCGGCGCCCCTGTCGATGTCTCCGCCGCCGGTCAACAACGCAAGGGCGATGCGCGACGTCCGAACCTTCACTGCGCGATTTCGAGGTTACGCGAAATCGTGACGGGCATGCCCCGCGGGGGGCATGACCGTTTTCAACGGTCAAGCCGGG
>NZ_CALAGI010000169.1 GCF_937891315.1 uncultured Amaricoccus sp.
CGCTCACCGCCGTCATGCGGAAGCTCATCATCCTCGCAAACGCTCTTCTCAAGGCCGATCGAACCTGGACCCCCGCAAAGCCCTGATCATCACGGATACTCTAGTCGGCGTCGAGGATCGCGTAGATCTTCGTCACCCGCCCGATCGATTCCCAGGTGCCGCGAAAGCCTGGCTTGATCAGGAACGCCTCACCCGGACCGAAGGTGACGGACCCGGTTTCGTCGGTCAACCGCGCATTGCCCTCGATCAGCACGCAGAGCTCGGTCTCGGAATAGTCGACGGCGATCACTCCCGGCTCGGCCTGCCAGTGACCGACATGGAACCGGCCCGCGGGATCGGAAAAGCAGTTCCAGACCCGCGCCTCGCCCGAACCCTCGCGCAACCGATCGCTGGGCGCGTCCGCCGCCTCTGGCGCGTGGATGCGCGAGACGAGCAGCACATGCTCCAGCGGATGGGTGATGTCGCTTTCCATGATCGGGGCCCTTTCGTTTCAATGCGACGCGCACTATATTGGGTCCGTTCCAGCAATGGGACTATGGTGATAAACGCGCACGGAATAAGCGGATCGGACCCGGGGGCGGTACCCGGCGGCTCCACCAGACGCCCTTCGTTGGGGGCAAGCGGGGCCGAAACAGGATCGACGGACGTGTAAAGGTGTTTGCTTTCACTCGGCAGGACGCCACCGTTATCGGCTCAAGAGCAATAGTTGCCAACGACAACCATGCTCCGGTCGCGCTCGCCGCGTAAGCGGTAGGCAAGACCAAGTCTGAAGTCCTGGGCCTTAGCCGGTCCAGGCGGGGTTCGCAGGCACCTGGCAACAGAAGCCTGCACTTCCCGCCCTCGCCTTTCGCCGCGGATGCTCCGCCGTCAGCGAGGTGTCGGTTCGCGGCGCCGAGGTGACGATCGGGGGCGCCCGTCTCAGCCAGTTCGACGCCCCGGACTTCATTCCCTGACCGACCCGTGACCGGATCCCGACCGGCTCCCCCCCGGGTGGCGGGGACCGCCGCGCGGGAGCGTGATCGGCGGCGCACCGGCAGCGCGGCGTTTCCATCTTTTCTGTCCGGAAGAATCGGCTAAGGTCTCGCGGAGAACAAGGAGCCGCGCCATGGCCAAAGGGATCGACTACGGCCAGCTGATGAACAAGGCGTTCCGCCGGTTGATCGCCGACGTGCTGACCCAGGTCGCGCGCGACGGCCTGCCGGGCAAACATCACTTCTTCATCTCCTTCGACACCGCCCACCCGGGCGTCGACATGTCCAACCGGCTGCGCAAGCTTTATCCGGGCGAGATGACGATCGTCCTGCAGGAATGGTTCACCGATCTCGCGGTGATGAAGGACCGTTTCACCGTCACCCTCAATTTCGGCAATATCCCGGAACCGATCGTGATCCCGCTCGACGCCATCGTCTCCTTCATGGATCCGTCGATCAAGATCGGCTTCAAGTTCGACGAGCGCGAACGGCTCGGCGAAGAGGACGACGACGAGGCCGCCGAGCCGGAGGTGGTCGTCAGCCTGGACAAGTTCCGCAACCGGTGACGCGCGGCGCGATGCGCCTGACGCCGGAGCTCGTCGCGCGCTGCTTTCGCGTGGTCGAGGACGCCGGCCCGGGTCCCGGCTTCACGCCGATGCCGGAGGAGGAAGCGGCGGCCCTGACCGACCGCGTTCTGGCGCAAGGCGGGATCGACGCCGGCGCGGCGCCGCTCCGGGTCTTCGCCTATGGCTCGCTGATCTGGAAGCCCGGGTTCGAGGTCGCCGAGACCGAGCGGGCGACGCTTCGCGGCTGGCACCGGTCCTTCTGCATCCGGCTGAACCGCTGGCGGGGCGATCCCGCCGCGCCCGGACTGATGATGGCACTGGAACGGGGCGGGACCTGCGTCGGCGCGACGCTGCGGCTGTCGGACCCGCGGGCCGATCTCCTGACGCTGATCCGGCGCGAGATCCCGCATCGCGAAGGCGCCGACATGGTGCGCTGGGGCGAGGTCGAGACGCCGCGCGGCCGCGAACAGGCGCTGGTCTTCTGGGCGGGGCCGAAGGGTCCGGGCATCGAGCACCGCCTGCCCCTGACGATCGTCGCCGCCCGGCTGGCGCGGGCTTGCGGCCAGGCTGGGTCGGGGGCGGACTATCTCTACCAGACGGTCGCGCATCTCGAGGCGCTCGGCATCCGCGACCGCAACCTCTGGCGGCTGCAGGCCCTGGTGGCCGACGAGATCGGCCGCCTGGCCCACCCCGTTTCCGGCTGACGCCGCGCCGCCGTTGGCTCTCAGGCGGCCCGCGCCTCCAAAGCCGGATAGCGCAGGCCGAGCGTCACGCCCCGTGTCATGTTCAGCACCATGAGCGCCGCCCAGAGACCATGATTGCCGATCGCCGGCAGCAGGATGGCGAGCGCGCAGGCATAGACCGCCACCGAGATCATCGCCGCGTTCCGCATCTCGCGGGTCTGGGTCGCGCCGATGAAGATCCCGTCGAGCATCCAGGCCGCGATGCCGATCAGTGGCGCCGCCACCAGCCAGGGCAGATAGTGTCGCGCCGCCTCGCGCACGTCGGGCGCCGTTGTCATCAGGTCGATCAGCGCCGGACCGAAGGTGAGGAACACCGCGGCCAGCACCAGCGCGAAGCCGACGCCCCATTGCGAACTGACGATCGCCGCCCGCCGCAGATCGGCCCGCGCATGCTGGCCCATCGTCTGGCCGACCAGCGCCTCGGCCGCGAAGGCGAAACCATCGAGCGCGTAGGCGGTGATCTCGAGGAACTGCAGCAGCACCTGGTTCGCGGCCAGCGTCACGTCGCCGAGCCCCGCGCCGAAGAACATGAAGGCGGTGAAGCTCGCCTGCAGCACCACCGAGCGGATCATGATGTCGCCATTGACCCGCGCCATCCGCGCCAGCTTCTCCCGGTCGAACACCCGCCCCCAGTCGCGCCATTGCGCCCCGGCGAATGCCGCGCGACAGAGCCAGAGGCCGAAGGCGAGGCCGGACCATTCCGCGATCAGCGTTCCCGTCGCAACGCCGGGGATCCCCCAACGCAGGCCGAGCACGAACCAGACCGTCAGCGCCACGTTGATCCCGTTCGTCAGCAACTGGAGCATCAGCACGCCGCGGGTGCGCTCCATGCCGATCAGCCAGCCAGTGACGGCATAGGCGCCGATCGCCGCCGGCGCGCCCCAGATGCGGATCGAAAGATAGGTCCGCGCCAGCCCCTCGACCTCGGCCGAGGCCGGCGCGACACGAAAGGCGGCCCAGAGCAGCGCCGCCTGCCCGACGATCATCAGGCCGCCCGCCCCGGCCGCGATCATCAGCGCCCGGGTCAGCAGCGCGCCGGTCTCGGCCGCGTCGCCCGCGCCCCGCGCCTGAGCGACGAGGCCGGTCGTGCCCATCCGGAGAAAACCGAACACCCAGTAGATGGTGACAAGGATGATCGCGCCGAGCCCGACCGCCCCGATCGGCGCCGCCTGCCCGAGCTGCCCGATCACGGTGGTGTCGACCGCGCCGAGAATCGGCACCGTGGCGTTGGACAGCACGATCGGCAGGGCGATGTTCAGCACGCGGCGATGGGTGACCGCCCCGCTCGGCCCGCTACGCCCCATTGGACGGCATGAGGAAATGGCCGGTCGCCTGGGCGAACAGTCGCGCGCGGTTGTCCTGCCAGGCCTCGACATGGACACTGGCATAGCGTCGGCCCATCCGGTTCACCCGCCCCCGGGCATAGGCGTCGCGCGGTAGTCCCGCGCGCAGATAGTCGACCGTGATGTCGATGGTCCGGGGCAGCGGCGGAAAGCGCCCGGCCTCGATCTCGGACGCGGCGGCGCCGCCGTTCTCCATCCGCTCCCAGACCACCGTCCAGGCGAGCTCCATGATCGCGGTGATCTCGAGAAAGGCGCCGATCGCCCCGCCGTGCAGCGCCGGGATCCGGGAATTGCCGATCAGCCTTTCGTCGAAGCGCAGCTGCGCGGTCAGTTCATCGCCGCGTCGGTCGAAGCCGACGCCCAGCCGCTGGATATAGGGCACGCTCGCCACCATGCGGGCCAGCGCCGCGTCGCGTCGATTCTTCAGCACCTGCACCGGTTCGATCGGACCACGCGCCATCAGCGCCCCTCGACCGTGAAGGCGCCGGCCGCGGCCGCCACCGGCTCGGCCTCGTCGTCGGTATAGGCATAGGCCCGGGTAAAGGCGACCGTGCGCGTCACCCGGTAGCATTCCGCCCGCGCATGCAGCCGCGCGCCCGGCGCCGCCGGCCGCATGTAGTCGATGCGAAGATCGATCGTCGCCGTTCCCGCCGGCGCCACCGGATGGCTCATCACCGCCGCGCCGCAGCAGGTGTCGAGCAGCGCCGTCACCACGCCGCCATGCAGCACCCCGGTATCCGGATCACCTACCAGCATGGGATCGTAATCGAGCGCCATAACCGCGGTGCCGGCCCCGACCGAAACGACCTTCATGCCGAGATCGCACGCGTGCGGCAGCGCGTCGATGAACCGCTGCGCAAGCCCGGCCTTGCCGTCGGCGTCGTCCTGGGACATGTCTCTTTCCACTGCTCCTCCGGGGGACAAGGCCACAATCCCGCGCCGGGTTCAAACCGAAACCACACCAGCCAGGCGGTGCGCGACGTCCGGTCAGGGCTCAGGCATGACCACGAGGCGGGGAAGCCCCTTTCCATTCCGCCGGCGATCGCGTATAGGCGCCGCTCGCGGTCCCGCACCCTTGGAGGCGGCCGCGACCAATGCCATTCTAGGAGCAAGCACAATGGCTGAGACACCAGTTCTCGAAGCCCTGGCGCGCGAGGGGGTCGGCAAGGGGGCCGCCCGTTCCGCCCGCCGCGAGGGATACGTTCCCGGCGTGATCTATGGCGGCGGGTCCGCGCCCGAGCCGATCAACGTCAAATTCAACACCCTGCTGAAGCAGCTGAAGGCGGGCAAGTTCCTGTCGACGCTGCTCAACGTCAAGATCGACGGGCGCGACAACGTCGTGATCTGCCGCGGCGTGCAGCGCGACGTGGTCAAGGACCTGCCGATCCATGTCGATTTCCTGCGGCTGGCGGACAATTCGCGGATCAACCTCTTCATCCCGGTCGAGTTCATCAAC
Organism: uncultured Amaricoccus sp.; assembly: GCF_937891315.1. Lineage (GTDB taxonomy): Bacteria > Pseudomonadota > Alphaproteobacteria > Rhodobacterales > Rhodobacteraceae > Amaricoccus. The sequence continues at coordinate 5,080 of NZ_CALAGI010000169.1, forward strand.
CGCGAGAAGTCTCCGGGCCTGAAGCGTGGCGGCGTGCTGACCGTGGTGCGCCAGGAGGTTGAGCTCGTCGTGACCGCCGGTGACATTCCGGAGCGGCTGGTGATCGACCTCGCCGGCACCCAGATCAACGACACGCTGCATATCTCGAACGTGACGCTGCCCGCCGGGACCCGCCCGACGATCGCGGACCGCGACTTCGTGATCGCGAACATCCAGGCGCCGTCGGGCCTCAAGTCCGCCGACAACGAGGAAGCCGAAGAGGCCTGATCGGCTGAAAGCGTGGCCATGGTTTCCCGGGCCGATCGTGATAGACAAAAGCGCGCCGCGGAGATTTCGAGGCGCGTTCGCGTCTGGGCGGAAGGGTCGATGAAACTCTGGGTCGGTCTCGGCAATCCCGGTGCGCAATACGCGCGCAACCGGCACAATATCGGCTTCATGGCGGTCGATGCGATCGCCGACGTCCATGGCTTCGGCCCCTGGCGGTCCAAGTTCCAGGGTCAACTGGCCGAGGGCCGCGTCGGCGGCGAAAAGATCCTGCTCCTGAAGCCCGAGACCTTCATGAACCTGTCCGGCGACAGCGTGCGGGCGGCGCTCGCCTTCTTCAAGCTCGCTCCGGGCGACGTCACCGTCTTCCATGATGAGCTCGACCTCGAAGCCGGACGGACGCGGGTCAAGGCCGGCGGCGGCCACGCGGGCCACAACGGGCTGCGCTCGATCGACGCCCATATCGGCCCCGCCTTCCAGCGCGTCCGCCTCGGCATCGGCCACCCCGGCGACAAGCGTCTGGTCACGAACCACGTGCTCGGCGATTTCGCGAAATCCGACGCGGACTGGCTCGACCCCTTGCTCACCGCCGTCGCGAAAGCCGCGCCCGCCCTCGCCGCCGGCGACCCGAGCCGCTTCCAGTCGCAACTCGCGCCCGCGCCGGCGCCAAAACCGGCGAAGGTGGCGCGACCCGCGGCGGAGACATCACAGCCGGAGGCGGCGGGCGGAACGCCGGAACCGGGCGCCAAGTCGGCAAACGCCGGCCCGGACGCGGTGGAAGACCCTTTGTCCGCCCTCCGCCGCCTCGCCGACCGTTTCCGATAGGGGCAAGGGTCCGGTCATCCGACAAATGTCTCGGCCGAAACGACTATCCCGTTCGGCCAGCCATCATTCAGCGCCGACGGCGAGCGTTCCGCGGCTCACATCCGAGGCGCACGACAAGCCGCTGTCCGGGGGTTTACCCCGAACCTCGATCTCCCCCAGGTTCAGACCCGGGGCGACGACGCCTCAGCTGTCCTTGCGGAAGAACTTCTTTTCGCGCGGTTTGCCATCCCAACCGGGCTTGCCGCGCGGCTTGTCGTCGCGCGGCCGATCCTCGCGGGATCGGTCCTCGCGGGCGGCGTAAGGCTTGCCGCCCCCTTCGCGATCCCCGCGATACGGCTTCGCCGCCGGCCGCGAGCCGCGATCCTCCTCGCGATGCTCCCACTTCTTCAGCAGGCGCGCGTCGAAACCGTCGCGGCCGATCTGACCTTCGTGGCACCAGACGCAGGCGACCCGATCGCCTTCGACGCTCTCGACCGCCATGCGCATCGACCCCGCCGTGAGGACCACCAGGTCCCCGATTTCATAATTGCTCATACCGTAACGTGCTCTCTCATGGGACGAACCCCTCGGCGCGGCGTCTCGCCGCCGCGCGGGCTCCCGGCGCCTTCCCTACCCGCTCAGGCGCCGCGCGGCAAGCGCGGCCGCGCCCGATCACTTCGCCGCGCGCTTCAGCGGAAGCGGTGGCTGTGGAGGTGGCGCGGTGAGCAGATCCTCGAGGAAGAGGCTGAGCAGCTGGGTCCGACCCGCGACGCCCGATTTGCGGTAGATCGCGTTCGATTGCGCCTTGACCGTGCCCTCGCTCGTCTCGCGCAACTTGGCGATCTCGGCGATGGTCATGCCCTTGATGGTGAACCAGGCGACGTCGCGCTCGGATCGCGTGAGGCCCCATTCGGTAAACCGCTGGTCGAGGAGCGCGGCGAAGGCGCCCGAGGCGCGGCGCAGCTGGTCCTCCATCGAGCGATTCCGCCGCAGGATCCGCGCGAGCATCATCGCGCCGAACACGATGCCGAGCGCGAGGCCGATGGCCGCGCCGATCTCGATCAGCTCGCGGAACTCCCAGCTCAGCGGCTCGCGCTCGATGCCGAATATACCGATCAGGATATCGGCGATAAAGAACATCGAACAGACGACCTGAACCAGCACGACCAGGATCAGCGCGACGTTCCAGGAAAGCCGGTCGCGCATGGATCAGAAGTACATCCGGCGCGCGGCGAAGGCCCGCGCCCCGACCTCAGTCGGCGCTTTCGGTATTTCCCCCCGAATTTCCGCCCGAATCGCCGCTACCACCGGAGTCGCCCCCCGAGTCGCCGCCGCTGTCCGAGCCACCCGACTCGCCGCCACCGGAGTCACTCCCGGAATCGCCGCCACCACCGGAATCCGACCCGCTGGATCCGCCAGAATTGTCCGAACCGCTGGACCCCGAGCCTCCCGAATCCGAACCTCCCGAATCCGACCCGCCGGAATCGCCGCCCGAGCTCGTCCCGCCGGAGTCGCCCCCGGACCCACCGCCGCCCGAACCGCCGCTCGATCCGCCGCCCGATCCGCCATTGTCGGACCCGCCGCTCGAAGCGCCACCGTTGGAGCCGCCACTGTCCGACGATCCGCCACCCGAACCGGAACTGTCCGAGCCACCGCCCGAAGCCCCGCCGCCGCTCGAGTTCGAGCCCCCATTCGAGGACGAGCCCCCTGAGTTCCCCGAGCTTGAGCCGCCCGAACTTGAGCCCCCCGAATTCGAGCCTCCCGACCCGGAGCGGTCCGCACTCGCGCCGCCCGAACCTCCGCCGCGCGAACTCGAACCGCCCGAACTCGACCCGCCCGAGCCGGATGCGCCCGCGCGCGATCCATTCGAACTCGACGCACCGGATCTGGACGCGCCCGCGCGCGTTCCGCCCGAAGTCTCGCCGCTGGCCCGTCCAGTCGGGCGGGCCGTGGCGGGACTGGCCGTCGCAGGCTTCGCCGGCACGGTCTTGGCGCGTGCGGTCGCGGCCGGCGCGACGGGCTTCGGCGCCTGACCTCGGCTCGGGGCGTCCTCGACATAGTCGCGCAGGATTTCGCCGGTCGTGCGGTCGAAGACAATCTCACGTTTCCGCCCTTCGCTGACCGCCTCGACCTTGATGCGGCCGAGTAGCGTCCGCCGCACATCCACGACCTCGTAGCCCTGGCCGCGCAACTGCGCCACGATCTTGTCGACCGGCGCCTGCGCGCCGGCCTGACTCCCGGCCATCATCGCGGTCATCACCGCGAAAAGCCGGAGGATCGCCGAGCCATACTTCATATTCAGTCCGATCACGCTAGCAGAGCCCCACACCCCCGAACAGGGACCCTGAAAGAGGCGAACCCGGCCCAACACCAAAGCGCTGGACCGGGCCCCCTACCCCTCGAAACTCTTCTCCGTCACCTACCGGTTCGGGAGCACCCCTTAAGCAGACTTTCACGCCACCCGGCGCTTGAGGAGGTGAATGCCCGTCCGTCGCGGGGAACGCCATTCGCTAAACGTTTATTGGACCACCCAAAGACTAAACCGAACGCCGATAAACCAAGGTTTATGGACGTTTCCGCGCCCCTAAACCCACTCAGGCCTGGGCGCCGAGCGCCTCGGCGACAGTGAAGATGTCCTTGTCGCCCCGCCCGCAGAGATTCATCACGAGCAGGTGGTCGGACGGCAGATCCGGGGCGATTTTCGACACATGTGCCAGCGCATGCGCGGGCTCCAGCGCCGGGATGATTCCCTCGGTCACACAGCAGAGCTGGAACGCCGCCAGCGCCTCGGCATCGGTGACCGAGACATATTCCACCCGTCCGATGTCATGCAGCCAGGCATGCTCGGGTCCGATCCCCGGATAGTCGAGCCCGGCCGAAATCGAATGTCCTTCCAGGATTTGCCCGTCCGCGTCCTGCAGGAGATAGGTCCGGTTCCCGTGCAGCACCCCGGGCCGCCCGCCGGTCAGCGACGCCGCGTGCTCCATCCGCTCATCGACGCCATGACCACCGGCCTCGACGCCGATGATCCGCACCTCGGCATCGTCGAGGAACGGATGAAACAGTCCCATCGCGTTCGACCCGCCGCCGATGCAGGCGACCAGGCTGTCCGGCAGCCGCCCCTCGCGCGCCAGCATCTGCTCGCGCGCCTCCTTGCCGATGATCGCCTGGAAGTCGCGCACCATCGCCGGATAGGGATGCGGCCCCGCCACCGTGCCGATGCAGTAGAAGGTGTCGCGCACGTTGGTCACCCAGTCGCGCAGCGCCTCGTTCATCGCGTCCTTGAGCGTGCCGCGTCCGCTCGTCACCGGCACCACCTCGGCGCCGAGCAGCCGCATGCGGAACACGTTCGGCTTCTGCCGCTCGACGTCGGTCGCGCCCATGAAGACGATGCATTTCAGCCCGAAGCGCGCGCAGACCGTCGCGGTGGCGACGCCGTGCTGCCCCGCCCCGGTCTCGGCGATGATCCGGGTCTTGCCCATGCGTCGGGCGAGCAGAATCTGCCCCAGCACATTGTTGATCTTGTGCGCCCCGGTATGGTTGAGCTCGTCGCGCTTGAAATAGATCCTCGCGCCACCGAACCGCTCGGTCAGCCGCTCGGCGAAATAGAGCGGCGATGGGCGGCCGACATAGTGCTTCCAGAGATCGTCCATCTCGGCCCAGAAGTCCGGATCGATCTTCGCGCGCTCGTATTCGGCCTCGAGGTCGAGGATCAGCGGCATTAGCGTCTCGGAAACGAAACGCCCGCCGAAGTCGCCGAACCGGCCCCGATCGTCCGGCCCCGTGCGATAGGAATTCAGCGTCTGTATGGTCATGGCCCCGCCCCGCTGGAAACGCCGCCCTACATAGCCGCCGCCCGCCGGGTCGTCGACGACGGAATCGCGAACGGCCGCCCCGCGGAGGCGACGAGCTGGAGCAAAACAGCGGTGAGGGCCCTGTTCCGTCATGGCCGATGCGAAACCACTGCCCGTCTCGTCAGAGTCTGTTGGAAATTCGGCGGCGGCGGGCAGGCAAGGGATTTTAGTGCCCCCGGCGGGAGGTCATGGGCGGCAATATCGGAGATACTGGTCCCATGACCGACGCGACCCAGGCGTGGAAAGACCCGCCGGACCGACCCGTCCGGGCTTTCAATCGGACACTCGGACCTCCCCGGCCTCCAGAAGTGCCCGCAGACGCGGAAAATCGGTCTTTCCCGAGGCCATGACCGGGATTTCGGCCAGTATGCGCAGTTCGGACGGCAGCTGGATCTCCGCCATTCCCGCCTTGCGCGCCCGCGCGCGCAGCATGTCGAGATCGCCCGCCGGATTGGCGATCGCCAGCACGACCTTCTGGCCCTTGCGCGGACAGGGAAGCGCGACCGCGCCGACCGGCTCGCCGGGCCAGACTTCGGAGGCGAGCGCCTCGATCGCGGCCAGTGAAACCATCTCGCCCCCGACCTTGGCAAAGCGCTTCGCGCGGCCGACGATGGTTACGTGCCCTTCCTCGCCGATCCGCACGATATCACCGGTATCGTACCAGCCGCCTTCCAGCGCCGTGATGCCGCCGCCGTCCCCGGGCCGAAGATAGCCGAGCATCACGTTCGGCCCGCGGACCAGCAGCCGCTGGCCGTCCACCCCGGCCACCGGTTCCAGCCGATACTCGATGCCGGGCAGCATCCGGCCGACGGTGCCGGGCCGCTGATCGTCAAGATCGTTCAGCGCCAGCACCGGGCCGGTCTCGGTCGCGCCATAGCCTTCGAGGATCGTCGCGCCGAACCGCTCGGACCAGACCGCCCGCGTCGCGGCCTTCACCGGCTCGGCCCCGGCGACGACCGCGCGCAGCGACGCGAAATGCTCGGCCGTCGCCCGCCGGCCCCAGCCCGTCAGGAAGGTGTCCGTGCCGAACAGGATCGTGGCCTGAAGCTTCCGGGCCAGTTCCGGGATGACGCGGTAGTGCAGCGGCGAGGGATGCAGCCCGGTGCGGATGCCGGTCACCAGGGGCAGGACAATCCCCGCCGTCAGTCCGAAACTGTGAAACAGCGGCAGCGCGGAAACCGCGCGATCGGTCTGCCCGATAGGTGCGCGCGCGCGCAGTTGGGCGACGTTGGCGAGGAAATTGCCATGCGAGAGCACGACACCTTTCGGCGCACCCTCGGTGCCGGAGGTGAAAAGCACGGCGGCCTCGGTTGCCGGCCCCACGTCGCGCGGCGCGATGTGTGAGGAAACGAACGCCACAGCCTTGTCGAGAAGCGTGGCCGAAGCCCGGAGGTCCTCGGTCCAGAGCATCCGGATCCCCGCCACCCGCGCCGCGGCGACGAGATCGCCGAGGTCGCCCTTTTCCACGAAGGCGCGGCTGGAGAGGACCGTCCCGCAACCGGCGGTGCGCAGGGCCGACAGCACCGGCCCCACGCCAACCGTCGGGTTGACCAGCGCCGGAACCCGGCCAGCGCGCCAGAAGGCGAACAGCACCGCGATCGCACCCGGCGCGGCCGGCAACAGCAGGCCCACCCGTTCGCCAGGCGCGAACCGCGACCGCAGCGCGCGTTCGAGCACCGCCCCGGCCAGCGCCAGCTGGCCATAGGTCAGCGCGCTCCCCTCGATATCCTCGAAGGCGACCGTCGCGGAGCCGTGCGCACGGCGGGCGGCCAGAACCGCTTCGGGGAGCGAGCGGAACCGCCGCAGGGATTCGAAGCGATCTTCTTCCGACTTGGGTCGCATCCGGCACACCTCAGGGATACCGGCCAGCCGAAAACGGTCTGATCTTCGGCGCCGACCGGCCAGACAGACAGGCCATGCGAAGCCTGTTCCGCCTCGCATCGCGCCCCGAAATATCGCCAATCGATCCTGCCACGCAAGCGTACAGGCTCCGGCGACCAGGCGGCGGTCACCGGAGCCTGCGCGAGGCGCGAGCGGGAGGCGATACGGGCCGGCCGGTGGCCGGCAGGCCCGCAACCGTCTCAGCCGAAGAACTGACCGCCGTTCGCCGATATGGTGGAGCCGGTGATGAAGCCGGCTTCCTCGGAGGCGAGGAAGACCACCGCGCGGGCGATCTCGCTGGGCTCGCCCAGACGCCCGACCGGGATCTGCGGGATGATGCGCTCGTTCAGCACCTTCTCGTCGATGGCCTTCACCATCTCGGTGGCGATGTAGCCGGGGCAGATCGCGTTGACGGTGATGCCGGCCTTGGCGCCTTCCTGCGACAGCGCGCGAGTGAAGCCGATGTCGCCGGCCTTGGCGGCGGAATAGTTCGCCTGGCCCGCCTGGCCCTTCTGCCCGTTCACCGAGGAGATGTTGATCACGCGGCCGAACTTGCGGTCGCGCATGCCGCCCCAGACCGGATGGGTCATGTTGAAGACGCCGCTGAGGTTGGTGTCGATGACCTCCTTCCACTGCTGCGGGGTCATCTTGTGGAACATTCCGTCCCGGGTGATGCCGGCGTTGTTGACCAGCACGTCGACCGGGCCGAGATCGGCCTCGACCTGCGCGATGCCGGCCTTGCAGGCGTCATATTCCGCGACCGACCACTTGTAGGTCTTGATCCCGGTTTCGGCGGTGAACTTCTTCGCCGCCTCGTCGTTGCCCGCGTAGTTCGCGGCGACGGTGTAGCCCGCCTCCTTCAGCGCGATCGAGATCGCCGCGCCGATGCCGCGCGACCCGCCCGTGACCAAAGCCACTCGTCCCATGGTATTTCCTCCGTTCTTTCAAGCTTTTCACGTCACGTCAGGCCTTTTCGCGACCCGACGCCGGGCGTGCCCATGACAGCTCGACCTGCCAGGGCATGACGATTCCGCCCCTTACGACCGTTCGGCGCAGAGCGCTACGCCCATGCCGCCGCCAATGCGGAGCGTGGCGAGGCCTTTCCTGGCGTCGCGACGCTTCATCTCGAAGAGCAGGGTGTTCAGCACCCGCGCGCCCGACGCCCCGATCGGGTGGCCGATGGCGATGGCGCCGCTGAAGCCGCCGACGGCGGTCCGTCCCGCCGATGCGATAACAATGCTGGTCATGCCATTCCTCCAAAACGGGGATCGCAGACCGATCCCGTCCCCCGTCCCCCGTCCCTTGAGACGCGGCGCGCAATATTGTTACGACTCGTCATCCTCGCGATTCCTCTCCTCGCATACCTCGCACGCCGGCTCAACGGGCATGACTCGCGAGGAACTCGGCGATCGGCCGCCAGACGCGATCCGCGGCACCGCCTCCGACCACCATGCCGACATGGCCGGTCGCCGGACGTATCAAGTGCCCGCGGGGGATGAGCTCGGCCAGCGGCTCGGTCAGCGGCGGTGAGGCGATCGTGTCGTTGCGCGCACAGACGATGAGGGCCGGCACCCCGATGGCGCGCGGATCAACCCGGTCACCAAGGAAGCGCCAGCGGCCGGCCGCCGTCTCGTTGCGGATCTGCCAGCCGATCAGAAGGTCCTTCGCTGCGCCGACCGGCATCGGTATCCCGTCGGCGAGCCAGTCCTCGAGTGCCACGAAATGCGTCGCCTCGGGGCTCTCGGGATCGAGTCGCGCGAACTTCTGGAACTTGACCGCTGCCTGGAGTGGGTTGACGGCCCCGAACAGCGCCTGGAACAGGAATACCGGCGCCGCGCCGAAGATGTCGCCAAGGGCGGTCAGCATCCGCTCGGACTTCGCCGCGCCCAGGGCGCGGAAGATGGCGCGAAAGCCGCCGGCCATGCCCTCGGTCGAGGCGAAATCCCAGGGCGTGCCGATGGCGACGAGGCTCGCAATTCCCTCGGGCCGGCAGGCGGCGAGGCCGGTGGCGAGCGTGCCGCCCATGCAATAGCCCATGACCGACACCGAGCGGCCGGTCAGTGCCCGGACATGATCGAGCGCGGCCAGAAGGCGCGCGCCATAGGCCTGAAGATCGAAGCCGAGTTCCAACCGCCCGGGCGGCCCCCAGTCGAGCAGGAACGGCCGCGCGCCCCGCGCGGCCAGCCAGCGCAGCATCGACCTGCCGGGCTCGAGGTCGAGGATATAGGCGCGATTGATCAGGCTCGGCACCATCAAGACCGGCGGGCCGTCCGGGGCGGCGGCCTCGGGCGCCGCCCCATAGTCGAGCAGGCGCGAGCAACCGAGGCCGAGAATGGTCGGCGGCTCGACGACCGCGCGGCGGTAGGGATGGCACTGCCACATCTCGAGGCCGCGGATCATGCCGGTCAGCCGCGCCGCGATCTCGGCTGCGACCTCCATCTGGTCGAGGTCGGGCCCCAACGCGGCGGCGGCGCGCCGCTCCTCGGACGACCAGGGAAAACTCGGGGAATTCGCCCGCGGCGCGGCGAGCAGCGCCTGACCATAGGCGGCGAGCGCGCTGGCAAGGTGAAAGGAAAGCGGACTGGGCTCGCCGATCCGGTGGGCGGCCGGCGTCCTTGCGACGATTTCCGCCACCGCCTCGGCGATCACCGAGAGAACCAGAGCGCTGATATTCCCTTGCCATGCGCCGCCGCGTCGCCGACATGCCGCTCCCAGAGATCGAGATAGGCCGCCGCGCGCACGCGCTCCGGCGCGGCGCCCCGCTCGGCTTCCGTCCGCGCCGCGTCATCCGCGGGCCCCCTATCAGCGTCGGCCGTCTCGCCCGGCCGTGTCCTGACTTCGCTCACGCGCGTTCCGCCTCCCGTCGGGCGTTTTCGCATCTGCGATATTTGCTTTGCGGCATGCCGCGCCGGCTATAAGGTATACGTCCCCGAAGCGCACATTCACTAGGAGACATGCGCGTGACTGAAAAGCAGGAAAACGCGGGCGAGCCGATCATCATCAAGAAATACGCGAATCGGCGGCTCTACAACACGGCAAAATCCAGCTACGTCACGCTTGACCACCTGGCCCAGATGGTGCGGGAGGGACAGGACTTTCTGGTGAACGACGCCAAGACCGGCGAGGACATCACCCGCGGCGTGCTAGCCCAGATCATCTTCGAGGAGGAAGCCAAGGGGCCGACGATGCTGCCCGCGAACTTCCTTCGCCAGTTGATCCGTCTCTATGGCGACACGCTGCAGGGCTTTGTGCCAGGCTATCTCGACGCCTCGATGGAAACCTTCTCGCGCAACCAGGAAGCGATGCGCGAACAGGTGCACAAGGCGTTCGAAGCCAATCCGGCGCTGGCGAATTTCGAGGCGCTGGCGCGGACCAACATGGAATGGTTCGAGAATGCGATGCGGATGTTCGCGCCTTTCGCGACCGGCATGGCACCGATCGGCGGCGGCAAGAACCCGCGCAAGGATGTCGAGCTCGAGGAATTGAAGGAACAGCTGGCGGTGATGCAGTCGCAGCTGGCCAAACTGGTCAAGGACAATTGAGGACGGCGGGGACAAGCCCCGCCGCGGGTCCCGACCCGCTCGATCCGCGGCGTCCCTTCGAGCTCCGGCCGGAACCGGCCCCGCCCGGCACGGCGGGCCGACCTCCGTGCTTCGGCCCGGTCACGCCGCGATCCCCTTGGTCTGCGAACCCGTTGATCTGCGCGGAGATGAACCGGTCGATCTCATCGGCGAGTTCATTCTCTCCGTCCTCGTCCGCGAAGATTTCCAGATGATTGTCCGCGTTGCGGGTCCGGGAGATGGCAACGAGCAGGACCAGGGCCCGGGTCAGGTTGTCGTTCATGGTACTGGTTCCCCCCGATAGCGTCGGCGTGGCTGTGCGCCTCGTGACGGCATGTTGCGATCGAAGGCCTTGCGATTTCCTCAACGCCGCCGTCCGTCGGAATAGTGAACCCGGTGTCGTGCATGGTTGTCGCCGTCGAGCCGGACAGCGGGGCAGCGGGGCAGGATGTCTCGGCCCCTTGTCCTGACCGACGGCGGCTCCCGAAATCCGTTGCCAGGCACCGAGACACCGCGTCCCGCGCGATTCTGAGGCAATCCGTTGCGCGATGCCCGCGTCGCCGGGGCCGAACCGGTAGACTTCTCCAATGAATTTTATCATATACGCGAGGACTTGAACCGGCGCCCGGTTGAAACCGGGGCACGCCTGACCGATATTCCAACTTGGCCCGCGCTCGCGGGATCAAGGCTGACACGGAGGACCCAATGGCCGAATACGAGACTATCCGTCGGACGGGCGCCGGCGCAGGAACCGCGCGGATCGACGAAGGTCTGCGGTCGCACATGAACCGTGTCTACGGCCTGATGGCCGTCGCCATGGTCATCACGGGTCTCGTCGCCTGGATCGTCGGCACGGACTTCGTCCGCGCCTCCTCCGGCCAGCCGACGGCCATCATCCCCGTCGGCGTGCTGCAGGCGATGTTCACCTCGCCGCTGAAGTGGGTCGTCATGTTCGCGCCGCTCGGCTTCGTCTTCGCCATTTCGGCGGGCGTCAACCGGATGAGCCAGGGCACGCTGCAGCTCCTGTTCTGGGCCTTCGCGGCGGTGATGGGCCTGTCGATCTCCTGGATCTTCGCGATCTTCACCGGCGCCTCGATCGCGCAGACCTTCTTCGTCACGGCGGTCGCCTTCGCGGGCCTCAGCCTCTATGGCTACACCACGAAGAAGGACCTGTCCGGGATGGGCACGTTCCTGTTCATGGGCCTGATCGGCCTGATCGTGGCGTCGCTGGTCAATATCTTCCTGCAATCCTCGGCGCTGCAGTTCGCCGTCTCGGTGATCGGCGTGCTGATCTTCGCTGGCCTGACCGCCTATGACACGCAGACGATCAAGAACCAGTACCTTCAGCTGCGCGCCGCCGAGGGCCAGGAATTCCTCGGCAAGTCGGCCATCCTCGGCGCGCTGAGCCTCTATCTCAACTTCATCAACATGTTCATGTTCCTGCTGCAGCTGTTCGGCAACCGGAACTGACGGGATACCTCGCGAGACGGATCAAGGGCCGGTGGAAACACCGGCCCTTTTCATTGGTAGGGTGACCGCGGACCGGTGCGCTTCAGGCCAGGAACTTCGGATAGTCCGAGACGAGCAGACGCAGCGGCTCCTCGTCCTCCTCGATCTCGGCGAAGCGGCCGATCGGTTCGGCGAAGATATTGTCGGTGAGGTCGTTGTTGACGGTCGAAACCTCGCCGATCAGCACGTCACCGCCCTCGCCCCAGAAAGCGTGCCAGTTGCCGGGCATCAACGTCACGCTTTCGCCCGGGTTCAGGCGCAGCACGTCGCCCGCCTTCTGCCGGCGCAGCACACCGTCCGTCGCGACCTCGACCACCGATGTCTTGCAGATCTGGCCGGCCGCGTCGGAATTATAGAGCTTGAGCGCCAGCGTGGCGCCGCCCCGGTTGATGATATCCTCGGCCTTCACCACGTGGCGATGCATGGGCGAGACCTGCTCGTTGCGCGAGATCATGATCTTCTCGGCGTAGCACATGCCGCCGCCGCGCCGCAGATCCTCCTCCAAGCCGTTGCGGACGGTGAACAGGAACAGCCCCATTCGCTCGAAACGATCCTGGCCGTAGTCCGTGATGTCCCAGCCCAGCCGCGCATCGACGATCCCCGCGATCTTCCCCCGACGGGCGCGCATCTCGTCGGGGGACCAATAGGCGAAGGGCGGCAGGATGAAGCCGAAGGAGCGGATGAAATCGTCCGACGCGCGGATGATGTCGTTGACCTGCGATCTTTTCATTGGTCCTCCCGTGCGATTTCAACCGCTTTTCCCTGCGATAACACGGGCGTTGCCGTCGCGCCACAGGATCGCCGAGGATCGGCGCGGCTGCGCGGTCAGGGCCAGAAGGCATCCGCCTTCGCCAGGCGTTCCCAACGCTCGAACAGCTTCGGGCGGTCGTCTCGTACCTGGACGGCGAGGGCGCCGAGCACCCAGCCGGCCGCGCGCTGCGCGTCCGGGCTGCCGTGTCCGGGCGCGTCGGGACCGGTCAGCCAGCCCTCTGCCATCGCGGCGTCGGTCATGCTGCCGAAGCTGTCCTGAATGTCCTTCAGCGCGCGCAGATAGACGCCGACCTTGCGGGCGGGAAACAGGCTGTCGAACATTTCGGCGGCGTAGCGCAGCTTCTTCAGCTCCTTGCGCAGCGTGTGCAGTCCTTCGGAATCGAGGTTCCGCACGTCGCGACCGAGCTTCATCGCCTTGCGCCGCCGCTTGCCCAGAATGGCGGGCGCCACCTCGGCGATCGGCGCGGCGAGCCGTGTTGTCTGGTCGTAGTCCGACGGCGCGAGCCAGCCGCGTGCCTCGATGAAGCGGCCGAGATCGAAGAGGAACCCCACCGCCTCGGGCGCGGCCAGCGCCGCCCGCACCTCCGCCCGCCGCCCCTCGCGCAGGTCGCGCAACGCGGCGAGCAGCGCGTCGCGCGCCGCGTCGTCGAGGCCGAGTTCCGCCAGATTCGCGACATCACCGATCAGCACATCGAGATCGCGCAGCCCGCTGACCACCTGCCCCAACCGCCGCGCCTCGTCGTTGAGCGGCTCGGTGGCGCCGCCGCCGAAACTCGGCGAGAAGACCGCGAGCGCGGTGCGGAGGCGTCGCAGCCCGACGCGCAGCTGGTGCGGCCCCTCGATCATGTCGGACGCCGCGACCACCACCATGTTGCGCGAGATCTGCGCGAAGCAGTCGCGCAGCACATCCCGCGCGACGGTCTCGACGCTGGCCGACGGTGCGCATTTCAGGGCCCCGGCGGTGCGCGCCGTCAGCGGCTCGTCGACCGCGGCGCCACGGGCCAGGGCATAGCCGCGCGCGGACTTGTTGGCCGTGGCGAAACGCACCGGCCCCTGGTCGAACAGCGCGCGCGCCACCTCGAAGACCGCGCCGGTATCGCCGGCCTTGAGCTCGAATTCCGCCTCGAGGATCGGCGTGGTCAGTTCGCCGGCGACGATCGTGCCCCGGTCGAGCGCCAGCTCGATCTCGCCGCCGCCGGGCGCGCCCAAGCGCTCGACGGTGCGGCGCACCCGGGTCTCGAAGAGCGGCGCCAGCGGGGCGCCGGCCCGCGCTTCGGCCACGGCGGCGAACGCGGGATCGGCGCCGCTCGGTACCAGCCGCCCGCCCGGCGCCGGACATTCGGTCTCGTGGTTCGAGAAGAGGCCGTTGCCCGCGTCGTCGGCCCGGCGCTTGATCGTCTGGATCCAGCGCCGCCCGACCTTGCGCAGCCGCAGCGACATGCCCGCCGCCGCCAGCGCCTGGTCGGGCGTGTCGTAATAGATCGAGACGAGGTCCTGGGTCCGTCGCGGCGCGAGGCGCATCGCCTCCAGCCCCGCGTGGCGCCGAAGCCGCGCCTCGCCCGCCGCGTCCAGCGTGAACTTGAGCTCAGTCTCGATCATCGTGTCCGCTTCGCCACAATTCGCCGCATGTCCCGCTGCTCGCTGTTGGAAATGACGATTCCATGATACACTTCGGACCAGTAACGCGTTCCCCGGTGATTGGACCCGATGGCAGTACGCTCACGCGCCCCGGAAATTTCTACGCGCAGCGTCGCCGTCCCTTTTCGCACCCGCTCACTTCGCGCCGCCCTGCCGGGTCGCGTATCGCCGTCCTCGCGGCCATCACCAAGCTCGCGCAGGGAGCGTTTACCAATGGCGGATATAGTCGAGGCGTTCAAGGTCCCGCGGGACCGACCAGCATGAGGTGAAGATGGCGCATCCTGTCCAGGGGAACCGATCCGAAGGCCGGCGGCTTTGCCCGCCGAGCGCCTCGCACCTCTCGACCGGACAGGAGACGCGGCCATGAACGACGCGACGCTCGGCATCGCCTCGGATTTCGTGAAATCCGGTATTGCCAAGGCGGGTATCCCGCTGACCGAGAATCTCGAAGCCTATCTGTCGATCACCTTCGCCCGCTTCATCGGCGCCGAGATCCACGTCGACCGGCTGACCGTGCGGGTGGCGAAGGCGATGGACGAGAACGCCCCGCGCGACACGATGCGCGGCCTCGCCGACGAATGCCTGATCGCCACGGCCTTCTTCGAGGATCGCCTGCGGCGGAACGGCGCGATCCGCCACTATGTCGGGCTCGGCCAGATGACCTATGACGCGGCGGCGATGACCGAACAGGCCTATGGTTTCGTCCATATGCGCGACGTGATCGCCAGCGCTGTCGAGCCCACCGAGCCGCGCGATGGCCGGATCCTGTTCGATCAGGCCCGGGCCGGCAGCGCGACGGCGCGGGGCGAACTCGCCGCGCAGAACGTGATCGTCGGCCCCTGGGCCAAGGCCGCGAAGCCGGGCCTGCTCTGGCGCTAAAACGGGGCCCGACCCAGCAAGGCCGGCTAGCCCCGCTCCAGCATATTGATTTGACACAATAGTTTTGGCACCGAACGATTCCATCCGGTTGGCTATCGCGCTAGCCGCGCAGGTCGAGCCAAGCGCCGAAGTCGAGGCGGGTGTCCCAGCCCTCGGCGATGCCCAGCGCGCCGCAGGCGGCCCGCGCCACACCGGCATGCGTCACCCAGAGCAGCGGCGGTTCACCGGCTGGCGCCTCGGCCAGCGCCGCCTCCACCCGCGCCGCGAGCATGGCGACGCTCTCGCCCCCATGCGGCCGCGCATTTCGAAAGTCCGCCGCCCAGGCGTCAAGCTCATTCCGCGGCAGGTCTGTCCAGCGGCGGCCTTCCCAGGCGCCGAAATCGAATTCGATCAGCCGCGCATCCTCGGCGAGCGGAAGGCTTCTCGCCGCCGCGACCCGCTCGGCCAGCCGGCGGCAGCGGCCGAGCGGGCTGGTCACCACGCGGGCGACCGCCGGCAGCGCGGCGAGGGCCGCGTTCGCCGCCGCTTCGAAATCAGGGCCGAGCGCCAGATCGCTCCGCCCGTAGCAGACCCCCTCCGCCACCGCTGGACGCGTGTGGCGCAGAAGGACTACAGGCAAGCAAGCAGGCCGAGATAGAAGCCGACCTCGCTCGTCTGCTGCACCGCGCCGAGGCAGTCGCCGGTATAGCCGCGCAGCCGCCGCTCGAAGACAAGGCGCATCAGCGCATGGCCGAAGAACAGGCCAACGATCCCGCCAAGCAGCGCGAGGATCGGCGCGACGCACAGCACCGCGAGCAGGGCGAGGGCCGCGACCAGCAGCGCCAGCCCGAGGCCACGCCGCCCGAGGCCCTGCGCGATCGGACGACCCGCGCCCTCGAACCGGATATAGCGGCTGGTCGCGATCACCACCACGGCGGACGCGCGGCTGGCCGCGTGACCGGCGATCAGGATCAGTGGCACGGCGTGCGGCGGCAGCGCGCCGAGCGCCAGCACCTTGGCGCCGAGCACGAGGAAGAGCCCCGCGACGCCAAAGGTGCCGAGGCGGCTGTCCCGCATGATCTCGAGCGACTCCCTGCGCGAGGTGCCGCCGCCGAGGCCGTCGCAGGCGTCGGCGAAACCATCCTCGTGAAAGCAGCCGGTGATCAGCAGGCCCGCCGCCGTGGAGATCAGCGCGGCGAGGACGGGCGGATAGAGCGCGGTCGCGACCCAGTAAAACAGGGCCACCAGCACACCGATGATCAACCCGACGCCGGGATACCAGCGCGGCGTCGCCGCCATGCGGCGCAATGTCCAGCCGCGCCGCGGCATCGGCAGACGGGTGAGAAAGGCGGTGGCGATGGCGAGGATGATCATCTCCTCGCGCGCACGCGCGACGAGACCGTGGCGGCGGGGTTTGGAGCGTTTCATTGTCTTCCGCTGACCCCGGCGCTCTCGAAACTCGCCATGTCGCACAGCATGGCCGACGCCGCCTTGACCAGCGGCCAGGCGAGCAGCGCGCCGGTCCCCTCGCCGAGCCGCATGTCGAGCGACAACAGCGGGTCGGCGCCCATCCAGGCCAGCACCCGCGCATGTCCCGGCTCGGCCGAGACATGCGCGAAGATCATCGCCCCGCGAACGGCCGGGTCCAGCGCCGCCGCCACCAGCGCGGCGGACGTCGCAATGAAGCCATCGACCAGCACCAGCTTGCCGACGCGCGCCGCGCCGATCATCGCGCCCGCCATCATGGCAATCTCGAAGCCGCCGAACTCGGCGAGCGCCTCGCCCGCCGAGAGCTTGCCCGGGACCCGCGCCGAGGCCCGCGCCAGCACCGCCGCCTTGCGGGCGAGGCCGACGTCGTCGAGACCCGTGCCCGGGCCGACCAGTTCGCCGATGTCGACCCCTGTCAGCCGGTGCGCGAGCAGCGTCGCCGAGGAGGTGTTGCCGATGCCCATTTCGCCGAAAGCGGCCACGTCGCCGACCGGCTGGCCGCCGAGCATTCCGCCCTCCTCCAGCGCCCGGTCACGCTCGGCGCCGGTCATCGCCGGTCCGCGCAGGAACGAGGCCGTACCGGGCCCGATCCGGCGCGAGATGAGCCGCGGATCCTCGATCGGCGTGCCGGCGACGCCCGCGTCGATCACGCGCACCGGAACTCCCAGGCTGGCCGCGATCACCGTCGCAGCCGCGCCACCGGCGAGGAAATTGCCGACCATCTGACGCGTCACCGCCTGGGGATAGGCCGAGACGCCCTCCGCGGCGACGCCGTGATCGGCGGCGAAGATGGTGAGAGAGCAACCCTCGATCCGCGGCGCTACCGTGCGCCGCGCGCGGGCGATCGCCGCGGCGAGATCCTCGATCCGCCCGAGCGCGCCGACCGGCTTTGTCTTGCCGTCGATCGCCCGCCGGATCGCCGTCTCCAGATCGTCCCCGTCTCGTGCCATGTGCTCCCTCGAAAGCCGCCCGGCGCTACCGTTACCCGCCCCCCGGCCCGGGCGCAACCGACGCTCAGGCCCGCGGCGCCGTCGGTCCGCCCGGGGTCAGGCGCGAGAGTTGGACGGCGAGAATGCCGGCCATGATGATTGCGACGCCGATCAGATCCCGCGTGGTCACGGGTTCGCCGAGGATCAGGGCGGCGGTGGCGAGGCCGAAGAACGGGTTGAGGAAATGAAAGGTCGAGGCGCGCGTCGCGCCGATCCGGCCGACGAGCACGAACCAGATCATGGTGGCGGCGACCCCGGGAAACAGCACGGTATAGAGGAAGGCCCAGCCGAGCGAGGCGGTCCATCGGACTGTCCAGTCCTCCAGCAGCCAGGCGACCGGGAACAGCGCGACGCAGCCGACCAGCATCTGCAACCCGACGATGATCCAGAGATTGCCGCCGCTCGACGCGCCCCGCACCACCAGGGTCGCAATGCTGAGCGCCAGCACGCCGACGAGGCAGAGCGCGACGCCGAAGACATCGGCGCCATGGCCGAGGCGCGCCGACATCACCACGAGTACCCCGCCGAACCCGGCCACCAGTCCGGCGAGACCGAGGAACGACAGCCGCTCACCGAGAAACATCCGGCCGAGCCCCGCGACCATCAGCGGCAGGAGGCTCGCGATCACGGCGGCGAGGCTGGCGTCGATGGTGCGCATCGCCTCGAAATTCAGACCGAGATAGAGCGCGTTCTGGCAGAGACCGAAGATCACCACCGCGCCCCATTGCGCGCGGGTGAGATGGATGCGCTGTCCCGTGGCCAGCCCGATGCCGAGCGCCAGCAGACCCGAGATCAGGAACCGGACGGACAGGGCGATGAACGGCGGCGCATGGGCGACGACGATATGCGCCGAGGTGAAGGCCGAGCTCCACATCACGACGAAAGCGATCCCGAGCGCCAGCGCCCGCCAATCCATGATGATCCCCCCGAAACGACACAGGCCGCGCGACGGCGCGGCCTGATGGCGTCGTCATCCCCGCGGATCAGGCGTTGATGACGTCCTTCAATTGCTTGGCGATCGTCACCTTGGCGACGCGATCGGCTGGCTTCTGCATCCGCTCGCCGGTCGATGGATTTCGCACCGTGCGCTCGGGCCGCGCACGGCAGGCGAACTTGCCAAGGCCGGGCAGATTGACCGCGCCACCGGACGCGACCTCCTTCGTCACGATCTCGGCCAGCGCATCGAGCGCGCGGTTCGCGCTGGCCTTGTCCAAGGCGGCGGTCTCGGCGATGGCAGCGACCAGCTGCGTTTTTGTCATGGGCTTTTGTGTCATCTTGATTTCCCTGTCGAGCCTCGCGTCCATCGGCGCGCGACCCCGCGCCGGAAGGGCACTAAAGCGGCTCGCCGTTGGAAACTCAATCACCGAATCGGCCGCGAAACCTGTCCTTGGTGAAGAAAGTGCAATCAGTGGGCGACTGTTGCATAAAATCTTCTCGCAATCCGATAGGAACGCTACAGGAACGCAGTCTCGTCGAAGCTGCGCAGTTTGCGGGAATGCATCTTCTCGAGCGGCATGTCCCGCAAGGATTCCAGGGCCCTTACGCCGATCTGGAGATGCTGCGCCACCTGGCGCTTGTAGAAGGCCGTCGCCATGCCGGGAAGCTTCAGCTCGCCATGCAGCGGCTTGTCGCTCACGCAGAGCAGCGTGCCGTAGGGCACGCGGAAGCGGAAGCCGTTGGCGGCGATGGTGGCACTTTCCATGTCGAGCGCGATGGCGCGCGCCTGACTTAGCCGCGCCACCGGGCCGGACTGGTCGCGCAGCTCCCAGTTGCGGTTGTCGATGGTGGCGACCGTGCCGGTGCGCATGATCTTCTTCAACTCGTAGCCGGTCAGGCCGGTGACCAGTGCCACCGCCTCCTCGAGCGCCACCTGCACCTCGGCGAGCGCCGGGATCGGCACCCAGATCGGCAGGTCGTCGTCCAGCACGTGATCCTCGCGCATATAGCCGTGCGCCAGGACATAGTCGCCGAGCGACTGGCTGTTGCGCAGTCCCGCGCAATGGCCGAGCATCAGCCAGACATGCGGCCGCAGCACCGCGATATGGTCGGTGATGGTCTTCGCATTCGAGGGGCCGATGCCGATATTGACCATCGTGATGCCCGACTGGTTCGGGCGGGTCAGGTGATAGGTCGGCATCTGCGGGCTTTTCGGCGGCGGTGCCGAGGGCGTGCTGTCGCGGCTGGTCACGAGATTTCCGGGCTCGATCAGGCTCTCGTAGCCGGACGCCGGATCGGCCAGTGCCAGGCGCGCGAATTCCACGAACTCGTCCATGTAGAACTGGTAGTTGGTGAAGAGCACATGGTTCTGGAAATGCGCCGGGCTGGTCGCGGTATAGTGCGCGAGGCGGGCCAGCGAATAGTCCACCCGTTGGGCCGTGAACGGCGCGAGCGCCCGCGCGCCCTCCGCCGTCGGCCGGCCCTTGCCGTTGACGATATGGTCGTCGGTGGTGTTCAGGTCCGGCACATCGAAGAGATCGCGCAGCGGCCGGTGCAGCGTATCCTCGATCGAGCCTTCAACATGCGCGCCTTCGGCCATCGCGAAATGCAGCGGGATGGCCGTGTCGGAGGTGCCGATCCGCACGGGCATCCCGTGGTTCTGGATCAGGAGCCCTATCTGCTGGGTCAGGTAGCCCTGGAACAGATCGGGGCGGGTGATCGTCGTCGCATAGGTTCCGGGTTCGGTCACGTGACCGAAGGAGAGGCGGCTGTCGACCTTGGCAAAGCTGCCGGTGGTCACGCTGACCTGCGGATAGAAGGCGCGGTAGCGGCCTTTTTGCACCGCGCCTTTCATCACCTTGGTGAAATGCTCGCGCAGGAAGCGGGTGGCGACATCGTAGCGCCGGCGCAGGTCGGCGACCGCCTCGGCGGCGTCGTTGAACAGCCGGTCCCCCTCCGGCTCGGGCGAGATGACGGGCAGTTCCGACAGCGGACCCTGGGGACACATTGCTCGCTCCTCCTCACCGGCCAACGAAAAGCTCGGTCTTCTCGAACCGCGTGACGTCGATCAGACCGAGATCGGAGATCCGCAACTCGGGAATCACGACCAGCGCCAGCAGGGAATGCTGCATATACGCATTATTCACGTCGCAGCCACAGTCACGCATCGCGGTGACCATCGCCTCGGCCGCCGCCGCCACCTCCCGCGGGGCGGCGTCCGACATCAGCCCGGCGATCGGCAGCGGCACGGAGGCGAGCTCGCGCCCCTCGCGCCAGACCGTCACCCCGCCGCCAAGCGCGCGCAGATGGTTCGCCGCCAGCGCCATATCGGCGCGCGAAGTGCCGACGACGATCATGTGATGGCTGTCATGCGCGACGGTCGAGGCCACCGCGCAGGGCACGGCGTAGCGAAAGCCCGAGACGAAACCGTTCGTCACATGCCCGGTGGCGCGGTGACGCTCGACCAGCGCGATCTGGCAGATGTCGGCGGCGGCGTCGCCCTCGACCAGCCCGTCGGTCACTTCCAGCTCGGCTTCCAGCGCCTTGGTCGGAGCCTGGTTCTCGACGACGCCGATCACTCGCGCGCGTACCCGGTTGGCACCCGCCGGCGCTGCGATCTCGAAATCCGCCGCGTCGAGGTCGCGGGCCATGTTGACGGTGCGGCGCGAGGCTTCCGGCCAGGCGAAGCTCGTCGGCGGGACGAGGCAAACGCCGCGCTCGGCCACGATCTCGCCGTGAGCGACCACCGTCTCGATCGGCAGCGTCACGAGGTCCGAGGTCAGCACGCAATCGGCGCGGCGGCCGGGCGTGATCGAGCCGAGCTCGCGCTCCAGCCCGAAATGCGTCGCGGTATTGATCGTCGCCATCTGCAGCGCCACCAGTGGATCGAGGCCGCAGGCGATCGCATGCCGCACGACGCGGTTCATATGCCCCTCGTTGACCAGCGTGCCGGAATGGCAATCGTCGGTGCAGAGCACGAAGTTGCGCGGATCGAGGCCCTTTTCCGTCACCGCCGTGATCTGCGCCTTCACGTCGTACCAGGCGCTGCCGAGCCGCAACATCGCGCGCATCCCCTGGCGGACCCGGGCGATGGCGTCGGATTCGCGCGTGCCCTCGTGGTCGTCGGCGGGCCCCGCGGCGACATAGGCCGGAAAATCGGTGAGATCGGGGCTGGCATAGTGCCCGCCGACGACCTTGCCGGCGCGCTGGGTGGCGGCGATCTCACCGAGCATGCTCGCATCGCCGGCGACGACGGCCGGATAGTTCATCATCTCGCCGAGGCCGATGATGTTCGGCCAGAGCATCGCCTCCGCCACGTCGGCGGGGCCGAGTTCGGCGCCCGTGGTCTCGAGGCCCGGCGCCGAAGGCGCGCAGGACGGCATCTGGACATAGACATTGATCGGCTGGATCCGCGCCTCGTCATGCATCAGCCGCACACCCTGGAGGCCAAGCACGTTCGCGACCTCGTGCGGATCGACGAACATCGTGGTGGTGCCATGTGGTATCACCGCGCGGGCGAACTGCCCAACGGTCAGCATGCCGCTCTCGACATGCATGTGCCCGTCGCAGAGGCCGGGGATCAGGAACCGCCCGCCCGCCTCGATCACGCGGGTATCGGGCCCGATCATCGGACCCGCGTCCGGGCCGCAATAGGCGAAGCGTCCCGACTTGATGGCAATGTCCGTGCCGGGGATCACCTCGCGCGAATGGACATTCACCCAGGCGCAGTTCCGGATCACCATGTCGGCCGGGGCGCGGCGGGCGGCGACCTCGACAAGGGCGGGGGCCACGTCGGGCCAGGGACGGATATCGGTCATGGCGCTACTCTGCCGGCGCGCGCGCCGCGATCAACCCCCACCGCGCGCATGTTGCGAAGATTCAACATGAAAAAGCCCGGACCTCGCGGTCCGGGCCAGTCGCCAGGCGAGCCTCGCGGCTCGGCGCTGGGGGGGGGAATTGGCGCGCGGGGGGCGGTATGATGCCCCCGGCGCGGATCAGTAGGCGTAGGCGCGCTCGCCATGATCCGTGAGGTCGAGCCCCATATGCTCCTCCTCGGAGGTGACGCGCAGGCCGACCAGCAGATCGACGATCTTGAAAAGGATGAAGGAGACGATGCCGCCCCAGCCCAGGGTGATCAGCACGCCCTCGATCTGGACCCAGACCTGATGCCCCATCTCGTAACCGTCGATTCCGACGCCGCCGAGCGCGGGGCTGACCAGGATGCCGGTCCCGATCGATCCGAGGATACCACCCACGCCGTGGATGCCAAAGACGTCGAGCGTGTCGTCATAGCCCAAGGCGTTCTTCACGGTGGAGCAGAAGTAGAAGCAGACGATCGACACGAGGAAACCGAGCACGATCGCACCGACCGGACCGATGAAGCCGGCGGCCGGGGTGACGGCGACGAGACCCGCGATCGCACCCGAGACGACGCCGAGCAGGGACGGATGGCCCTTGGTCGTCCATTCGATGAACAGCCAGCCCAGCGCCGCGCCGGCGGTGGCGACGAAGGTGTTGAGCATGGCAAGCGTGGTGCCGCCGTTGGCCTCGAGGTTGGACCCGGCATTGAAGCCGAACCAGCCGACCCAGAGCAGCGAGCCGCCAACCATGGTGAGGGTCAGCGAGTGCGGCGTGTGCGACTCCTTGCGGTAGCCGATGCGCGGGCCGATCACGATCGCGCCAACCAGCGCGGCGATACCGGCGTTGATATGGACAACCGTTCCGCCCGCGAAATCGAGCGCGCCGCGCAGGAAGAGGAAGCCATCGGAGTACCAGACCATATGGGCGATCGGCAGATAGACGAGGGTGGCCCAGAGAATGGTGAACAGCAGGACGGCCTTGAATTTCATGCGCTCGGCGAAGCCGCCGACGATGAGGCCGGGGGTGATCGCGAAGAAGGTCATCTGGAAGCAGATGAACACGAATTCTGGGATCACCACGCCGTCGGTGAAGGTCGCGACCGTGGAATCGGCGTTGATACCCTGGAGGAACAGCCGGCTGAAGCCGCCGAAAAAGGCGTCCATGCCGCCGCCCGGGTTCAGCGCGACGCTATAGCCGTAGACGACCCAGAGAACCATCATGACGCAGGAGATCACGAAGGTCTGCATGAGGACCGACAGCATGTTCTTCGCCCGCACGAGGCCGCCATAGAAAAGGCCGAGGCCCGGGACGGTCATCAGGAGCACGAGCAGCGAGGCGGTGAGCATCCAGGCCACGTCGCCCTTGTCGACCGTCGGCACGACCTCGGTGACCGTCTCGACGATGGCGGGCGCCGCTTCCTGCGCGCAGGCGATGCCCGCGGTCGCGAGCAAGGCGAAGGGAGAGAGCTTCAGCACGTCTTTCATTTGTTTCCTCATTGCAGGGCGCCGTCGCTCAGAGCGCATCATCGCCGGTTTCGCCAGTGCGGACCCGATGGGCCTGAAGCACGTCCAGAACAAAAATCTTGCCGTCGCCGATCTTGCCGGTCTTGGCGGTCGCGGCGAGCGTCTCGACGACCTGCGCCACCGCGCCGTCCGCGATCACGATCTCCAGCTTGATCTTGGGAACGAAATTCACCACGTACTCGGCGCCTCGGTAGATCTCGGTATGACCCGACTGCCGGCCGTAGCCCTTGACCTCCGATACCATCAGGCCCTGCACGCCAATGCCGGTGAGCGCCTCTCGCACCTCCTCGAGCTTGAAGGGTTTGATGACGGCTATGATCAGTTTCATGAGTTCCTCGCTCATTTGTTCCGGCGGCGCAGGACGCGACGAATGTGGATATGCAATATCCGTGCCACTCAACAGGGTATGCCGCATCCAACTGAAATCACTGGCGTAACCGTTCCAGATCGCTGCATGCAATTTCAACGCTGGGGTAATCTTGGGCAAATCTTAACTCTTCGCTAACGACTGCTCATTATTTGAGCAAATTTCGCGCGGACCCGTGAACGCCGGGCGGCGGCAAACCGCTGGCGCCAACGTCGATTTCTTAGTACCGTCCGTGCAAAACAACGAGCAGGCGACCACCGACATGGCCCAGACGGGCAATCGACGCAAAAAGGCCAAGCCCCGGCTTGGTCGATCCGAGCGCATATTGCGGGGGATCTTCAGGAAGACCTTCCGGGTCTTCTGGTGGGTCGGGCTGCGCGTCGCCATCGTCGGCGCCTTGGCTCTCGCGGTCGGGGTCGCCTATTACTCCGCGCGCCTGCCTCCGGCGGAGGAACTGCTCGACGGGCGCGACGAAGGCTCGGTGACACTGATCGACGCGAATGGCGACGTTTTCGCCTGGCGCGGCCAGCAGATGGGCCTGATCCGCGCCGACGAGGTCTCGCCGCATCTGGTGAACGCCATCGTCGCGACCGAGGATCGCCGCTTTTACTGGCATTTCGGCGTCGATCTGCGCGGGACGCTGCGCGCGCTTCTGGTCAATCTGCGCGCCGGCACGTCGGTTCAGGGCGGCTCCTCGATCACCCAGCAGGTGGCGAAGCTGCTCTATTTCGACAACAACCGCACGCTGGAACGCAAGATCAAGGAGATCCCGGCGGCGCTGGCGCTTGAACTGAAATTCTCCAAGAACGAGATCCTGTCGATCTATCTCAACCGCGCCTATCTCGGCGCCGGCGCCACCGGCTTCGAAGCCGCCGCCCAGCGCTATTTCGGCAAGTCCGCCGCGGAAGTGAACCCGGCCGAGGCCGCCATGCTCGCCGGTCTGCTGCGCGCGCCGTCCAAGTTCGCGCCCACCAACAATCTCGACCGCTCGCAGCGGCGCGCCGAGGTCATCGTCGGGCTGATGGAGGAGCAGGGCTATCTGACCGCGCGTCAGGCGGCCGAGGCGCGGGCGCATCCGGCCGTGCTGTCACGGGCGGCGGCGGCCAGGGCCGGCGGTGAATTCGCCGACTGGGTCATGTCCTCCGGGCCGGACTTTCTCACCCGCTCCACGACCGAGGACGTCGAGGTGCTGACCACCTTCGATCCGCGCGTGCAGCGCGCGGCCGAGGCGGGCCTGCGCCATGTGTTCGAGAACAAGGTGAAGGAAGGCTCGAACGCCCAGGCCGCCGTGGTCGTGCTGTCGCGCGACGGGGCTGTGCGGGCGATGATCGGCGGCCGCGATCTCGGCGGCAGCGATGGCGAGTTCAACCGGGCGACCCAGGCCCGGCGCCAGACCGGTTCGCTGTTCAAGACCTTCGTCTTCGCCGCCGCGCTGCAGGCGGGTGCCAATCCCTTCGACCCGGTGCTCGACGCGCCGCTGACCCTCAATGTCCCCGGCTCCGGCCCCTGGTCGCCGCAGAACTACAGCCGCGAATATCTGGGCCAGATCACCCTGGCCGACGCGCTGGCGAAATCCATCAACACCGCCACCGTCCGCGTGTCCGAGGCCACCGGCCGCGCCCGGGTGCGCGCCGTGGCCGAGGACCTCGGAGTCACGTCCCCCATCGCCGACGGCCCGGCGCTGGCGCTCGGCACTTCCGAGGCGACGCTGCTCGAAATGACCGGCGCCTACGCCGGCATCCTGAATGGCGGCGTGCGCGCCCTGCCCCACGGCATGCGCGAGATCCGCCTGAAATCGGACGGCGGCCAACTGATGGCCGGGGACGGCGCCGCCCCCCGCCGCGTCCTCGACGAGCGCGCGGCCGGACAACTGACCTGGATGATGACCCAGGTGATCGAGCGCGGCACCGGCACCCGTGCCAGCCTCGGCGAGCGCCCGGCCGCCGGCAAGACCGGCACCACCCAGGCCGCGCGCGACGCCTGGTTCATCGGCTTCACCGGAGATTACGTGACCGGCGTCTGGATGGGCTACGACGACAATACGCCGCTCCGGGGCGTGACCGGCGGCGGACTGCCCGCCGAGATCTGGCGGGAGACCATGCTGCGGATCGAAGACGGCATGCCGACGCGGCCGCTGCCGATGATCGTCCCGACGCCGCCCGTCGCCCGCCAGCCCGGGCCGAACCCGGTCGAAGTCGTGCAGAACGTCGGCGACGCGGTCGAGTCGGTGTTCAAGAGTGTGCTCGGCGGCCTCTTCGGCCGCAACTGATCTCCGGGCGACCGCCGTCGAATGGCGACCGCTCGCTGGATCGCGCGGCCTCAGGCGCCCTGCCGCATGGGCGCCGAGAAGACCACGTCGAGCGCGGCGGCGATGTCGCGCAGCCGCGCGGCGCCGAACTCGGCATTCATATGCCATGGGTCGGCGGTGGATTTTTCGCGGTGCCAGTTCTCCGCCCGCGTGACTTTCGGCGGGGCGAGGCCTACCGCGCGGTGATTCAGCGCCTCCCTGGTGAAGCCTGGCGCGGCCAGCGTGTCGTCGCTCTGCGGGATGAACATCGCCCCGACGGAAGCCGCGGCGGAATCGGCGCACTGGACGAAGAAATCGACCAGATCACCGAAATAGGACGTGCCACGCAGCTTGCGCAGGTGCGCGTTCACCTTGTCGCCGATGATCGTCTCCGACGGATAGGGCGAAGACAGGAAGATGACCGGCGCCGGGCTCGCAGTCCGAATGAGCCGCGTGAGGCCGTAGCCTGCCCGGTTGCGATAGGCCCGGGCCAGAAACTCGGTGAAGAAGGAGTCGCTGATCACCTCGCGCCCGGCGCTCAGCTTGCGGTCGGATGCGAGGCAATGCATGCGGAAGAGCTGGAAAAGATCGCGATATTCGATGCCGAGCCCGACCATGACGAAAGCGTCGTACTCGCGCATGTCGATCCGGTCCCGACCCGCCGAGGTAGAGGTCATCTGCGTCAGCAGATACGCGTCGTCCGTGGTCAGGAAATGGCCGTCGACCAGATGGAACTTGTCCATGAGATAGCCGGAGCCGGCGAAATAATCGACCGAGCGCGCGAGGAGCGCCGACCGGTCCGCGTCTATGGCAAGCTTGACGCAGGCGAGGTGCGAGTTGCCGATGAAGCAGAGGCGATTGACCGGGCTCATGGCTTGAACGCCTCCAGAAGCGCTTCCTCGCACTGGACATCCTCGGCCGCCTTGCGCCGCGCGCGGCGCGGATCGCCGGACGTGGCGGCCGCGTGCTCGTCGAAGAAGGTGCGCATCACGGTCTCGACCCCGGCCGGGCTGACCGACCGCAGGTTACCCTCGAAGAAGAAACCGCGCGACGGATGCGCCGCGATGATTTCGTAGGACGGGAAATAATCGAGATCCTCGAACTCGGCGTAGAGCTGGCCCGCCACCGCGCGCAGCACCGATTTCGAATACATCGTCGCCACCAGCACATGCTGATCGGCGGCGGTCGCGGTCAGTGGTACCGGCGAGACGGTAATCAGGTGGCGCACACCGGGATTGAACTTCGCGAGCTCGGCATGAAAGGTCCGATAGTCCGCGATGATTTCCTCGTAGTTGAAGTTCTTGAAGGCATGGATCGAGGAATCGAAGGTGCCGGCGATGGTGCCCGGACAAGTCGGCAGGGTGCGCCCCGCCTTGGTATCGACCCATGCCTCGGTCAGGCCCATGGTGAAGACGAAGACGCGGGTCTGCCGGAAGACCTGGCGCACCCGCGCGAGATGCGCCGCGCGATGCACGACCACCTCCCGGCGCGTGGCAAGGCCGTTCGGCTCGACCCCGGGCCGCAGCGCGTCGTAATAGCGCCCGTCCTTCTCCCAGACCAGCACCGGCCAGGGCTTCTCCGCCGTCGCCTCACGGAGGAGTTCGAGCAACTGGCGCACGGTGTAGATATTGGCATAGCGCGCGGAATAGACGCCGTAGCCAAAGGCCTTGGCGAGCTCCGGATCCTTGGACGCCGGCGCCCGCTCCTTGTCGAGAACGCGAAAGCCGCGGGCGCGGAAATTGGCGGCGATATGCTGGGCAAAGCAACTGCCCGCGGTCGCGATCCAGTCGTCCTGCGTGATCTCGAACCGCTTCCTATAGAGGCCGTGCATGATCAGCGGATTGGTCTCCGCGACGCCGGTGCGCCAGAACTTGGTATCGTCGAGACTGGCGTAGGGAGAGGTGTCCGGCTTCTTCCGCGCCCCTCCGACCTGGCCGTTGGCGATCTTGTCGAAGGAAGGCATCAAGTTACCGTCCATTGGCACCCTTTCCCGCGGTCACGATATTGTATCCCGATTGTCATCGCGGGTGTTTGTTGTCAACGCCGATGCCGCGCGGGCGCCCGGCCGGGGGCGATCGCCCGACTTGAAGGGCACGATGCCTTCCCCTAAACCGGCTCACGCGGAAATAGCTTGGGGGCGTGGCATGGCAACCGGACTGATGAGCGGAAAGCGCGGGCTCGTCATGGGCCTTGCAAACGACAAATCCATCGCCTGGGGCATCGCACAGGCCTGCCACGAGCAGGGCGCCGCGCTCGCCTTCACCTACCAGGGCGAGGCGCTCGGCAAGCGTGTAGCGCCGCTCGCCGCGCAACTCGACTCCGACATCGTGCTGCCCTGTGACGTCACCGACGAAGCCTCGCTCGACGCGGTTTTCGCCGATCTCGCCGCCCGCTGGGGCCGCCTCGATTTCGTCGTTCATGCCATCGGCTTCTCCGACAAGAACGAGCTGCGCGGCCGCTATGTCGAGATGACCACGGCCGCCAACTTCACCCAGACCATGCTGATCTCGGTCTATTCCTTCACCGCCGTCGTGCAGCGGGCCGAGAAGCTGATGACCGATGGCGGCTCCTGCCTTACCCTCACCTACTATGGCGCCGAAAAGGTGATGCCGCACTACAACGTCATGGGGGTCGCCAAGGCCGGGCTCGAGGCATCGGTCAAGTACATGGCGATGGATCTCGGTCCGCGGAACATCCGGGTGAACGCGCTCTCGGCCGGTCCGATCAAGACCCTCGCCGCCTCGGGCATCGGCGACTTCCGCTACATCATGAAATGGAACGAGCTGAACTCGCCGCTGCGCCGCAACGTCACCCAGACCGATGTCGGCAAATCGGCGATGTTCCTGCTGTCGGACCTGTCCTCGGGCGTCACCGGCGAGAACCTGCACGTGGACGCGGGCTATCACGTCGTCGGCATGAAGGCCGAGGACGCGCCCGACATCGACGTCGTCTCCGGACGCAAGGAGGCCTGAGATGCCCGACCGCCTGCCGCACGAGAAGGGCTTCCACGTCAGCTGGGACCAGATCCACCGCGACGCGCGGGCGCTGGCCTGGCGTCTCGACAACCGGGGCCCCGACAACGGCGCCTGGCGCGCGGTGGTCGCCATCACCCGCGGCGGCATGGCGCCGGCGATGATCGTCGCCCGCGAGCTCGACATCCGCGTCGTCGATACGATCAGCGTCAAGTCCTACAACTGGCAGGATCAGGCCGAGCCCAAGGTGATCAAGGCGCCCGACGCCCCGCTGATGGGCGACGGCACCGGCATCCTCGTCATCGACGACCTCGTCGATACCGGCAAGACGCTGGAACTGGTGCGCAGGCTCTATCCACAAGCGCATTTCGCGACCGTCTATGCCAAGCCGCATGGCCGCGCCATGGTCGATACCTATATCACCGAGGTCAGCCAGGACACCTGGATCTTCTTTCCCTGGGACATGGCGCTGCAGTATGTCGAGCCGTTCCGGGGCAAGTAGGACCGCCATGCCTCCGGCACCCCGCGCGACCTCGAACCTGCTGCACGAGAGCTTCCAGGCGGGCATCCTGGTCAAGGGCGTCTTCGCGCTGGTCGAAGCCCTCGGCGGCGTCCTGCTCTGGCTGTTCGGCGACCGCGCCGTCACCCTTGTCCAGCGGCTGACCTTCCACGAGTTGACCGAACATCCCGGCGACCGCGTCGCCTCCGGCCTCTCGCGCCTCGCCGCTGCCTATTCGCTCAGCAGCCAGGAATTCTACGCGCTCTACCTGCTCGGCCACGGCCTCCTGAAGCTCATCCTCGTCGCCGGCCTCTGGCACGAAGCGCGCTGGGCCTTCCCCGTCTCGATCGTCGCCATTCTCGGTTTCATCGCCTATCAGCTGCACCGCTACGCCCACACCGGGTCCATTGGCCTGCTCCTGCTGACGGCGGTGGATATTGTCGTGCTGATCCTGATCTGGCAGGAGTATCGCGCGCGGCGCCGCGCCGGATTGGCCTAGCGCCGAACTGGCCAGAGCAATATCCAGGCCAGACGGGATCGTCCGGTGGTCAGAACACTGCGGCAAATCAACATGCCGGAGCGGACGGCCCGGTTCCGCCGGAACGGCCCTCGCTCTAGCGGCGGTCGGGACAGACGACCGGCGCCTCGGCGGCGCGATATTCGCGCCCCGCGTTCAGTCCGTCGGGGTCGATCACCAGCGCCATCTCCCGCCGCTCGATCACCGCCACGTCGGCGCGGATCGACTTGCCGTCCTCCTCCCAGACCAGGGTGCCCTCGTCGATCCAGCGCCACGGCGCGAGGCGATAGACCTCGCCGCAGCTGGTCATGACCAGAGTCCCGTCCGACAGAAAGATCCGCAGATCGCCGGCCGGCGCGTCCGCGCCCTGATCGAGCCAGACGCGATTCTCGAACAAGGCCTCGCGACCCTCGTTGCCCCAGCCCGCCCCCGGCAGGTCCACGCTCGGCACCTTCACGCCGCAGCCGGCGAGCACGAGACATCCGAGCCCCATCCCGACCAGCCGTCCCGGACTGGCCGGCGCCTCTCGGGCGGATGCTCCTTCGTCCCGCATCTCGGCCGATCCTCCCCCGGGCGCCCACGCTCCGCGGCGCGTTGCTACCCGGATCATCGACGCCCGGGGCCGCTTGTTCAAGCCCTCCGCCCCACGCGGCGCGAGATCACCTACCGGCATGAAGGAAAGGTCCCCTATTTCGTCCCTCCGCCGCGCCGATCGATCCCGGTGAAGCCGGCGAACATCCGCCGTTCGAACCGTGCCTCGGCCTCCTCCATGCCGAGACGTCGCGCAGAATTGTCAGCCATCGCCTGAAACTGGGCCGGGATCGCCGCGCGCGGCCCCAACCGCCGGTAGCGCGGCGCCGCGAGCAGGGTATCGAGCTTTCGCCCCGACATGGTATGGAGGCCTGACCCCATCCGATCAGTCCTTTCCAGGAGCGACCGCCGCTGCCAGATACGCGAGAAATCCCTGTTCGAATCCGACCCTCACCTAAATCATCAACAAAAAATACACGAGCAACGGATCATCGCCTTGGAAACATACGAAACCCGTACCAGACGGCAGTATACGTGAGGATCGGCACGCGGTCTATTCTATCGCTTCGCGCCGGAGTTCCGCTCCCTCCAGGGAAAGTGCAAGCTCCGGCGTTCGCGCGGAAGCGCGGTAGTCCACCGGACCTCGTAGCGCGACCGCGCGCCGGCGATCCAGAGCGCGACGCCAGGCGACGCCGCGCCGCCGAGCACCCGAACACGGCGACCAGCGCCAGACCCGGCTCCCGTCGCCGCGAGCCGGACGAGCAACCCGACCCCGCGGTAGCGAGAGGGTCGGGGCGACCACGCCGGCCCCTCTTGTCCACGGACCTTCGCAGGCGACGGGATCGGGATGGTGATCTTCCGCGTTCAGACTGCTGTCAGCATTCCGTCGTGAAAGCGACCGTTGGCTCTGGGCCGGCGGATCAACCTGAAAACGCTGGAATGCCGCAAGTCTCTTTCTGGATCGCCGTCGGACTGCTCGGCCAACTCCTCTTCACCTCCCGCTTTCTGGTCCAGTGGATCGCCAGCGAGCGGTCGGGGCGCAGCACGGTGCCCGACGTTTTCTGGTGGCTCAGCCTGGCGGGCGGCGCGACCTTGCTCGCCTATGCGATCTGGCGACGCGATGTCGTCTTCATCTTCGGCCAGAGCGTCGGCCTCGTCGTCTATCTTCGCAACCTCACGCTGATCCGGCGCGCCAGGGAGGAGGCGGCATGACAGGCGGCCACGCCCCGCGCGACCAGACCTGGCCGGCGATGGCGGCCTTCGCCCTGGTCGCCGTCCTGGGCGTCCTGACGCGGCCGCTACTGCCGGTCGACGAGACCCGCTATCTCGCGGTCGCCTGGGAGATGCGGCTCGGCGGCGACTGGATCGTGCCACATCTGAACGGCGCGCCCTATTCGCACAAGCCGCCGCTGCTGTTCTGGCTGATCAACCTTGTCTGGGCCGGGACCGGCGTCTCCGCCACCGCCGCGCGGCTGGTCGGGCCGGCCTTCGGCGTGGCTGCGATCTGGGCCACGAGCCGCCTCGCGCGCCGCCTCTGGCCGGAGGACGCCGGGATCGGCGGCCGCGCGGCCATGGTGCTGGCGGGCTTCGGCGCCTTCGCGCTCTTCGCCGGACTGACGATGTTCGACGCGATGCTGACCGTGGCGGTCATCGGCGGCGTCTTCTCGATCTGGACCGCGGGCCGGGCCTGGCGCGGCTGGGTCGCCCTCGGGGTGGCGCTGGCCCTGGGCGCGCTGGCCAAGGGTCCGGTCATCCTGATCCATCTCGCGCCGCTCGCGCTGAGCGCGCCGCTCTGGGCCGGGGTTGCCTGGCGCCGGACGTTGCTCGGCTTCGCCTTGGCGCTCGGCGTCGGTCTCGGGCTGGTGGCGCTCTGGCTCGTGCCCGCCGTGATCACCGGCGGCGCCGAATATCGCGACGCCGTGCTCTGGACCCAGAGCGCGGGACGGATGACCGAGTCCTTCGCCCATGCCCGGCCCTGGTGGTTCTTCCTGGCGCTGGCGCCGGCCGTGCTCTGGCCCTTCGCCTGGTCACCGTCGCTCTGGCGGCGGATCGCGGCCCTGAACCCGCGGGGCGAGCCGGGCCTGCGGTTGGCGACGATCTGGGTCGGATCCGCGCTCGCGCTCTTCAGCCTGATGAGCGGCAAGCAGATCCACTACCTGCTGCCCGCCCTGCCCGCCGTCGCCCTGATCTTCGCCCGGGCGATGCGCGGCGCGCCCATTGGCGCCTGGCCGGCGGCGCTGCCGCCCGGGATCATCGGAATCGCGTGTTTCGCCATCGCCCTCGGGTTCGTCCCCAAGGATCTCGCCCTCGTCCCGCGATCAAGCGCCCACATGGCGGCGATCGGCCTCGGCTGCCTCGGCCTCGCCGCGCTCGCCTTCCGGCTTCGCGGGACGCGGATCGCCTGGCTCGGCCTCTCGCTCGTCGCGCTGGCCAACCTCGTCTTCGCGCCAGGCGCGCCCGGGAGGGTCTATGACGCGTCCACCATCGCCGCGCTGATCGCCCCGTCCGACGCGGCCGGCATCGGGGTGCTTGGCAATGACTACAACGGCGAGTTCACCTTCGCCGCGCGGCTGCGCAACCCGGTGGCCCTCCTGTCGCCAGGCGAGGCGGCGGATTGGCTGGCCGCCGATCCGGACCGGGCGCTGGTGGCGCGGCTCGACCGCGACCACCCCTCCGGCGAACCTCGCGCGACCGTGATCTATCGCGCCCACGCCTACGGCGTCTGGGGCGGACCGGACAACGCGCCGAAAGGGGCGAAGGATGTCGCGCTCGACTGAACCGCCCCGGATTGAACGGCCATTGATCCGGTGTCGCGGCCGCCAGCGCTTTGTCCTTGCTTGTCGCAAGCCCGGAAACCACCCTGACGCCCTGGAGGCGAAAAGGTGCGCATACTTCTGGTCGAGGATGATCGCGGGCTCGGCGCCGCGCTGCGCGACCAGATCATGGCCGAGGGGCACATCGTCGACTGGGTCGAGATCCTCGCCGACGCTCGCGCCTGCGTCGAGACGGTGGCCTATGATCTCGTGCTGCTCGACCTCGTCCTGCCTGACGGAAGCGGCATCGACTTCCTGCGCCATCTGCGGGCCGAGGATCGCAGCGTGCCGCTCATCATCCTGACCGCGCGCGACCGGATCACCGACCGGATCGGTGGGCTGAACGCCGGCGCGGACGACTATCTGGTGAAGCCCTTCGACCTCGCGGAGTTGTCGGCGCGGATCGGCTCCGTATCACGGCGCTACGCGCGCAATCCGAATCCGCGGATCGCGTTCGGCCCCTTCGTCGTCGATCTCGTGGCGCGGTCGATCGCAGGGCCGGCGGGGCCGGTGGACCTCAGCCAGCGCGAATGGGTGATCTTCGAAACGCTGCTGCGAAGCCCGCGCGCGATCGTCACCAGATCGCGGCTGGAGGACCGGCTCTATTCCTTCGACGCCGAAGTCGAGAGCAACACGATCGAGGTCTATGTCAGTCGGCTGCGACGCAAACTCGGCCGCGACAGCGTCGAGACGGTGCGGGGTCTCGGTTACAGGCTGGGGCGACCGTGAGCGGACCGCGCAGTCTGCGCCGCGATCTGGCTCTCGGTCTCGGCGCCGGCGTCGTGGCGCTGTGGCTCCTGGCCATGGCCGGCGCCTGGGCGGTGCTCCGCGATGAGGTGAATGAGGTTTACGACGCTGTGCTCGGGCAGGCGGCCGACCGGATCCTGCGGCTGCCGGGCGAGTCCATGACCGAGCCGGCGCCCGAGGTCACGCCCCGGCGCGGCGAGGACATGAGCTACATTCTGCGCCGGCCCGACGGCGCGATCCTGATGCGTTCCGCCGGCGCGGATGCGACGGTCTTCGGCGAAACGCCGCGAACCGGCTACCGCGAGAGCGCCGACTACCGCGTCTTCGGCCGGCGCGCCCCTGGCGACAACGTGCTCGAGGTCGCCGACCCGCTGGCGGAGCGGCGGGAAGCGACGCGGGAGGCGATGGTGAGCCTGCTGGTCCCTGCCCTCGCGTTGGCGCCGCTGATCTTCTTCGGCGTCGCCTGGTTCGTCGCCGCGCGCTTGCGGCCCGTCGGGCTGCTGGCGAAACAGGTGGCGCGGCGCGACTCCGCCGATCTGCGCCCGATCTCCGCGCCTGGACTTCAGCTCGAGCTGATCCCGATCCAGGACGCCGTGAACCGCCTGATGCGGCGGCTCGCCGACGCGATGGAGGTCGAGCGAACCTTCTCGGCCAACGCCGCCCATGAACTGCGCACCCCCATCGCGGCGGCGCTCGCCCGGACCCAGCGGCTGATCGCCCAGGCGCCGGAGGGCGCGCCGCGCCAAGGCGCGCGGGCGATCGAGGCGGAACTGAAGCGGATGGCGCGCCTGTCCGAGAAGCTGCTCGATCTCGCCCGGGCGGAAGCCGCGGGAGTGGCCGCCGGATCGGGGCAGGATCTGCGGCCCATCCTGTCGATGGTCGCGGAGGACTTCGGCGCGGCGGCCGGGCTGCGCGTGACGCTACCGCCGGTCCCGGTGGTCGCCTCCATCGACCCGGACGCCTTCGCGATCCTGGCGCGCAACCTGATCGAGAACGCGATCCTTCACGGGACGCCTCCGATAGAGGTCGCGCTCGAGCCGGACAGCACGTTGCGGGTAACGAACGGTGGCCGGCCGTTGACGGCGGACAAGCTCGCGCTTCTGACACGCCGCTTCGAGCGGCTCGGCAGTCGCCGCGGAGGTTCGGGGCTCGGTCTCGCGATCGTCGAGGCGCTGGTCCGCAACGCCGGCGCGAATCTCGAATTCCGCTCGCCGGCGCCGGGCCGCGATGGAGGGCTCGCCGTCATCGTCGCCCTGCGGAACGCGGAACCCGAGGTTCCGTGACGCCGGACCGGTCGTCCTCGGCTGATCTGTCCGGCCTTGCGATACCTGTCCCGCCGCCACATGCATTGCCCGCCGGAGCAAGCCGCCCGGTCGGCGCCCATGGGGATCGGCGGAATGATCATGCCGGAAGCGAGTGCGCGGGTTCCGCGCCGCGCGCGATCGGTTCATTTCCGGTCAGCCCGTCAAGATAGTCGCCGACCGACCGCCAATCGCCAGCGGAGGCGCTCATCGCCACATATCCATCGGGGCGAACGAGCCAGATGCCCCCGGCGGCGACCGCGGGCCGGACCGCGCCTTCGAGGAGGTTCGCGTGCCGCTCGATGATCGCGGCGGACGCGGCGCTGGACTCATCCGCGAAGAGTGCGAAGCGCGGCGTCGGGCCGGCGCCGATCAGGTCCCTGCCTCGGGGCGACAGTCTGTGGCCAGGGAGAGGACCGTTCAGACCCCGGACATGGCCACCGTTGAGCGGGCCGCCGTCATAGGCGATCGCCAGTTCGGACAGGATTCCCGCCGCCGCCGAGCGAACCGACCGGAGCCCGAACAGGTGCCGGGCGATGAAGTTTCGCGCGGCCTGCTCGAAATGCCCCGACAGCATTGCGACCTTCGTCAGGCGCCCGGATTCCTTGATCACCGTCTCGGCGACGGCGCCACGCTCGGAGCTGTAGCTTGCGAGAACCTGCTCGTGAGCCTCGCCGCGGCAGACGAGGGCCAGTTTCCAGGCGAGGTTGAAGGCATCCTGCATGCCGGTGTTCATGCCCTGACCTCCGGCCGGGCTGTGAATATGCGCGGCGTCGCCGGCGAGGAACACACGGCCGGAGCGAAAGTCGGCCACCTTGCGTTCGTTGATCCGGAACCGTGCCATCCCGACCGGGTCCGATGCGACCAGGCCGCCGGGCGTCCGCTCGTCGATGATGGCCTGAACTTCGGCGAGGGTCGGCTCCGGCGCCTCGGCGCCCGTGCTTGCTTCCATGTTGGCGAGCAGGCGAAGGCGATTGCCGGGCAACGGGAGGAAGATGACGACGCCCTTCTCGTGCCAGTAGGACACCAGTTCCTCGACCGGCGGCCCGTCACCGGAAATGCGCAGGTCGGCGAGGATGAACTCGGCCGGGATGGTGTCGCCGTCGAAGGCCATGCCGAGGCCGTGGCGAACGAAACTGTGCGCCCCGTCGCAGCCCACCAGCCAGTCGGCTTCGATATCCTCGGCGGTTCCATCGGCGCGCGTCACGGACGCCCGCGCTCCCGTTCCGGTATCGACGAACCGCGCGAGTTCGACCCCGCGCTCGACGGTCACGCCCAGCGACCGGAGGTGGGTGTCGAGGATTCGCTCGGTATCATACTGCGGGATCATCAGCGCGTAGGCGTAGTCGGTGTCCACGCCATCGAAGGCGACACGCGCGATCTTCGTGGTACCGGCGATGATGTTCGCCGCCTTCACCTTTACGCCGGCCGCGACCAGCGGCTCGGCGAGCCCGGCGCGGTCGAAAAGTTCGAGCGTCCGCGCCCAGACAGCGACAGCCTTGGACTTGTCGGTCGGGGCGGGCGCCTTGTCGAAGATGCGAACCGGGATGCCGAAACGCGCGAGTTCAATGGCGAGGGTCAAGCCGACGGGGCCGGCGCCCGCGATGAGGACCTTGGGGTTCATGATGGTTCCCTTGATTTGAGATGTGGGCACGCGGTGGCGCGATCAGACACGCGGCGGAGCTCGACACAGGTCTCTGGCCCGTGGCGCGGACTGTCGCGGAAGAAATACGGCGGCGCCTGCGTGTCGAACCGCGGGTGGTCGTGGCTGATGTCGCCGCGCAGCGGATCGGCGCGGCTGCCAATCCCGAGGCGCGGCCTGTCGCCCGGCCTCGGCACCGGAGGTCCAGCCGACCCCAGTCGCGGACCGCGCAGACCGCCCTTCAGGAGGATCGGATTGTCCCGGAAGCCGGCCCCGGGGCAAGCGGCGCTCATTCTCCCGATCCTTTTGCAAGCAGCGTGAATATCGTCTCCAGTACCGACGCGGCCCGCGCGGCGCCGTCGGGCCGATCGACCGCGAGATCGACGACGGCCAACCCGACCGAGAGGGCGTGCACCAGAAAGCGGTTCTCCGCGGTCGAGGGCAGACCGAGGTCTTCAAGCAGCCGGCCGGCGCGCAGCGCGATTCCGTCCGCCAGTTCCCGGAACAGCTCGCGCACCCGGGGCTCCTGATCGGCGGCCTGCGCCAGCGCCATCATCACCCGGGTGTTCTCGTGCCGAACCGCCACGTTGGCGATGACGGCCGACGCCGCCTCGATCGACCGTCCATCCAGCATCGCATCGATCGCCGCGAGTTGCCCGTCGATCGCCGCGCGCGCGACGGCGGCGAGGAGATCGGCCCGGGTGGGGAAGTAGTAGGTGAGATTGCTTTGGCGCAGGCCTGCCTTCGCAGCGACCCGCGGCTGGGTGAAGCCGGCGAAGCCGCTCTCGCGGATGACCGCGAGTCCGGCTGCGACAATGGCTTCCCGGCGATCACTCATTCTGGATTCGTTTTTTGGTGGTTTGGTATACCTACCAAATGAACCGGTTTGTCGAGTCGGTCAAGCCTTTCGAAACCGACGGCGAGGGAGCGGCGGCGAGTGCCGGCACCAGCCCGTGCATGGCGTTGTTTCCCTGAAAGATTGCCGGCGTTCGCGTCCCCGTGGCGCGCTCGCGACCGCGACGGCGGCGCAGGGCCAGCCCCTCCTCGGAACAGGGCCGGTAGAGCTCCTGTTCATGGTGATGCCTTTACGTTCGAGCAGGGCGAACGCACGACGCCAGCATCCGGAAGCGCGCCGCAAGGACGTCAATCACCGGAAACGGGCGATCTCGACGACGGCTCCGCCGCCCCGGCACGCAGTCACCGCGCGCCGGATTCTACGCCGGTTGCGCGTAGCCTCCGTTATAGGCCTCGCTCTTCCGTCGAACCCGGGAATGTTCGACGACCCTTTCGCGAGCGACCCCCCGAAACTCTTCGATCGACGAATATCCCTTGCGCTGCAAATAGTCGCCGAGATCGCTCGTCAACTCCTGGATGAGGTTGACGCCGATGCCACCGCTGCCCTTTTCCTCCATCGCGGCCGTGCAGACCTGCAGGTTCCCGGCGCCATGCGCGATGAAATTGAAGGCCTCGCGGAAGCCCCTTATCCCCCCGATGCCGGAAATCGACTTGTCCGGGAAAGCGCGCGAAACATCCGACACGCGCTGCAATGCCTGGTGCAGAATGGCCAGACCACCCAAGCCCCCGGACGTGACCAGCCCGTCCACCTCGACCTCGAATTTCATTGTCTCCGGATCCATGAGCGGGAGCGAGGGAAAGGTATTGCAGAGCGAAATCGACGAAGCGCCAGCCGCGTAGGCCGCCCTCGCCCCGTCGACCAGCGAGGATGACGATGGCGTGAGCTTGACCCAGATCGGCACGCTGACCGCCTCGGTCACGGCCTTGAGGATCGACCTGATGATGTCTTCGTCATTGGCGATATGCGCCCCCATGTCCTTGCGATCCATGTGGGGGCAGGACATGTTCAGCTCGAGCGCATCGCATCCGGCATTCACGCAAGCCCTTGCGAGCTTGCGCCAGTGGTCCATCTCCTCCTCGTTGCCGGCGCCGGCCATGATCGAGCCGATCAGCATGCGGTCCGGCCAGGTGGTCTTGATCTCTTCCAGATCGGGGAGCCACTTGTCGAGCGGCTGATCCGAGATCAGTTCCCAGTTCCAGGAGGAATGAGACACGCTTTCAGGTCGCTTGTTGCGCGAGACATAGGGCTTCGTTTCGGTGGCGCGCTGAAAGATCGTCTTGGGACCGGCGACGTTCTCCACCGGGTGCAGGCCGATCGTCTTGGTCACGACGCCGCCCCAGCCAGCCTCGAAGGCCCGCAGGATCTTTTGTTTGCTTTCCGTCGGCGGCGCGGAGGCCAGAACGAACGGATTCGCGAAGGCAAGACCAGTGAAGTTCGTAGCAAGCTCACATGGCATGGCGCACTCCCGGATTCCGACAGACATGACCGGATATTTTACCAATCAGTCAATAACTTCCTCGCCGCCCGCGCCTTGCGCCCGTCGGGCAGGACGACCTGTGACGCTTGTTGACCAAAACATGAGCAGAAGCGCGATTGCGATCCCGCCGCGTTCCCCGGAAAATCCTGGCGCGACGGCGGCCGCGTGTCGCCGGTCCGCTTGATCCCCCTCGCCGCGGGGAAGGGGTTGCGCCCTCCCCGGCGACTTCGGTTTCATCGAGATGCATCTTTCTCAAGGACAATGTTGTCCGCGCCATCCTGAGCGGCTTGACCTCACGCAAACGGCTGGTCTATTAGAAAAATAGCCAGATCTGGGGCATCTGCGGCCCCTCTCAAGCACTCCATCTCACGTTAAACTGACGCGGCTCGCCCGCAAGGAGGTGCTATGCTTGCGACGTTCTCTTCCCGGTTGTGTGCGGGCGTGACCGCGATGCTGTTGCTGACCACGCCTGTTCTTGCGGAGACTATCACGGTCACCGACATGGCGGGCCGTACCGTCGATGTGCCGCACGGCGCCGAGCGCATCGTCCTCGGCGAGGGCCGGATGATGTATGCCATCGCCCCGCTCATGACCGAACACCCGTTCGAGCGCATCCTCGGCTGGAAGGACGACCTCGTCAAATACGACCCCGATGCCTACCGCAAGCTTCAGGCCAAGTATCCCGAGGACACGGCGCGCCTCGTGGACTTCGGCAACCCGTATTCGGGCGACTTCTCTGTCGAGAACGTCCTCGCCAACAACGCCGATCTCGTGGTGCTGGACCTCGCCTCCCGGTTCAAGGCCGAGGAATCCGGCGTGGTCGAGAAGCTCGGAAAGGCCGGCGTGCCGGTGATCTTCGTCGATTTCCGCCAGAACCCCACGGAAAACACCGTCCCCTCGATGCTCCTCCTCGGAAGGGTGCTGAATGAGGAAGCGCGCGCGGCCGAGTTCATCGACTTCTACGTGCGCGAAACCCGCAAGGTCACCAATGTCGTGCAGGGTCTCGCAGCGGAGGACATGCCGCTCGTCTTCGTCGAGAACGCGCCCGGCTACGAGCCCGGCTTCTGCTGCAACACGTTCGGCCCCTTCAACTATGGCCGGTTCGTGGAACTCGCCGGCGGCAGGAACTACGGCTCCACCGTCTTCAGCGGCTATTCCACCGACGTCAGCCTCGAAGGCGTGATCTCGGCGGATCCCGACATCATCATCGGCACCGGCGCGAACTGGGGTGAGAGCACGCCCGGCGTTACCGCGGTGCCGCTCGGCTACGAGGCGAAGCCCGACGTGGTGGCGGAGCGGCTGGCCGGCCTCGTTGCCCGCCCCGGCTTCAAGGATCTAGAAGCGGTACAGTCCGGGAATTACTTCGTGATCTATCACCAGTACTACAACAGCCCGGTGCATTTCGTCGCGATGCAGCAGATCGCCAAGTGGCTCCATCCCGAGGAATTCGAGGATCTGGACCCGCAGGCGACATGGGAGGCGTTCCACGCGGAGTTCCTGCCCTACGAGCCTTCGGGCGTCTTCTGGGCGGCGGCGGCCAGCACGAACTGATCCGTGCCGCGATGACGAGGGCCGAAGCCGGACGGCTTCGACCTTCGTCCCGGTCCTCATTTCAGCCCAATTTCAGGACGCAACCGGCATGACCGAACTGTCCTCGACCGTCGAGGCGCTGACCGCGGACTATCGCGCGCGGAGCCGCCGGCGCCTGCTCGTCGTCGTCCTGCTCCTGGCGCTGATGGCGCTGTCGCTCGTCATCGACATCGTGTCGGGCCCCTCCGGGATGAGCATCGGCCAGATCGTGTCGATTCTCCTCGATCCCGCGGGCGCCGACGCGAACGACAGGGTGATCGTCTGGGATCTGCGTCTGCCCGTCGCGCTGATGGCGCTGATGGTCGGAGCGATGCTCGGCATCGCGGGCGCGGAGATGCAGACCATCCTCGCCAATCCGCTGGCCGACCCGTTCACCCTCGGCATCTCGTCCGCCGCGAGCTTCGGCGCGGCGCTGGCCATCGTCACGCATGTCTCGCTGATCCCCGGTTTCGGCCCGTTCATGGTCACGGTGAACGCCTTCGTGATGTCGCTCGTCACCGCGATGCTGCTCTTCGCCTTCACCCGGCTGCGCGGCGTCTCGACCGAGGGGATGGTGCTGGTGGGCATCGCGCTGATGTTCTCCTTCAACGCCCTCCTCGGCCTGCTCCAGTACGGCTCCACCGAGGTGCAGCTCGCGCAGATCGTCTTCTGGATGATGGGCTCGCTCGCCCGCGCCACCTGGTCCAAGGTGGCCGTCTGCGCCGCCGTTCTCGCGGTGGTCGTCCCCTGGTTCATGGCGCGCAACTGGTCGCTCACCGCGCTGCGCATGGGAGACGAGAAGGCGGCCGCCCTCGGCGTCAATGTCGCGCGGCTCAGGATCGAGATGCTGGTCGGCGTTTCCCTGCTCGCCTCCGTGGCGGTGTCCTTCGTCGGCACGATCGCCTTCGTCGGGCTCGTCGGCCCGCACATCGCCCGCATGGCCGTGGGCGAGGATCAGCGCTTCTTCCTGCCCTTCGCGGCCACGGCCTCGGCGCTCCTGATGTCGGCCACCTCGATCCTGTCCAAGACCATAAATCCCGGCGTGATCTATCCGATCGGAATGATCACCTCCCTCATCGGGATCCCCTTCTTCGTGAGCCTGATCCTCGGCGCGCGCCGGAGGAACTGGCAGTGACCGTCGCCGCCGAGGCGCTGGTCCACCGCTACGGCGCCCGTTCCGCGCTCGACGGGGTCAGCTTCGCCGCGCCGGCGCGCGGCTCCGTCACCATCCTGATCGGCCCCAACGCCGCGGGAAAATCCACGCTCTTCAAGGCGATGGCCGGGCTCGTGGCGCCCTCGGAAGGCAGGCTCATGCTCGGAGGCGCCGACATGGCCGGGCTGTCGCGGCGGGAGCGGACGCGGCGCGTCGGCCTCATGCCGCAGGCCTTCGTGTGCAATGCCGCCCTCACCGTCTTCGAGGTCGTCCTGCTCGCGCGCAAGCAACTCTCCGGCTGGTCGGTGGAGCGGGAGGATGTCGTCGCCGTCTCGGTCCTGCTCGAGCGGATGGGCATTTCCCATCTGGCCCGCGCGCTGGTCGGGGAGCTGTCCGGCGGGCAGGGGCAGATGGTTTCGGCCGCGCAGGCGCTGGCGCGCGGGCCAGAGGTGTTCCTGTTCGACGAACCCACGTCGGCGCTGGATCTCCGCCGCCAGCTCGAGCTCCTCG
Organism: uncultured Amaricoccus sp.; assembly: GCF_937891315.1. Classification (GTDB taxonomy): domain Bacteria; phylum Pseudomonadota; class Alphaproteobacteria; order Rhodobacterales; family Rhodobacteraceae; genus Amaricoccus. The sequence continues at coordinate 48,257 of NZ_CALAGI010000169.1, forward strand.
GCCTGATCGTCGCCGAGACGCGGGCGCGCAACGTCGTCACCTTCGTCGCGATGCACGACCTGAACCTCGCCGCCCGTTTCGGCGACGCCGCGCTCCTGATGCGCGACGGCCGGATCCTGGCGCAGGGCGCGCCGGACGACGTGCTCGCCGACCCGTGCGTCGGCGAGACCTACGGCGTGGTGCTCGACCTCATTCCGCATCCGAAAGGCGGTTTCCATGTTTCGGCTTCTCTCTAGCGTGTTCGTGGCAGCCCTGCTGGCGACTGGCGCGCAGGCCGAAACGCATCTGGTGCGGATGTACTCCGCCCATCCCACCGATCCGGCGCGGGCCAACGTCTTCGACCCGCCGTTCCTGAAGATCGCCCCGGGGGACAGCGTGACCTTCGTGCCGGCCGATCCGAGCCACAATACCGCGTCGAAGAAGGGCATGATCCCCGAGGGCGCGGAGGAGTGGAACTCGGCGGTCGACGACGAATTCACCGTCACCCTGACCGTGGAGGGCGTCTACGGCTACATCTGCTCGCCCCACTACGAGATGGGCATGGTCGGGGTGATCGTCGTCGGCGACGCCTCGGCGAATCTCGGGGCCGCGAAGAAGGCCCGCCATCTCGGCAGCGCCAAGAAGGCGTTCCGCGAGCTGCTTGACGGTCTCGAAAACGAATAGAGCCCCGGGCGGCGACAGACCCGAGCGCACCATGCCGAGAACCGCGATCACAGGCTGAACCGGGAACGCGGCGCCAAAGGGCTCTGCCCCGGCAGCGTCGGCTCTGCCGGATCGGGCTCCGCTCTGGATCAAATCCCCGGCGGACGGCGATGCCTCCATCGCAGGGCGCGCGCGGCGCTGGCGTCTTGTCCCCGGCGCGTCAGCGGTCCGGGACCTGGACAACCGTCCGCAGCGACACCTGTTCGAAGTCGTCGACGAGCACATCGAGGGTGACCTGCCACTCTCCGCCGCGGGGAAGGACGAGGGGGCCGGCGCTCCATGTCGCGCCGTCGCGCCGGGCGGCGAGGCGGATCGGCTCGACGCCGGCGGCGGGGGCGGCGAAGGCGATGCCCAGCTCGAGCGGCGGCGGGGCGGCGGGGGGAAACGTGACCGCGATCGTGTTCGGGCCGGGGCGTCCGGGGGCAAGCGCGAGGCCGGCCATCAGCGTCGGGTCGTGGAGATGGACGCGCAGCTCGGCCGCCGCCGGCGCGGCGAGCGCGCGCGGCGGCGGAGTCAGGCGGAAGCCGCTCGCGAGCGCGAGGATCGCGACGGCGAGGACGATCTCGGCCCGGACGGAGTGGCGGAAACGCGCGGGAGCGCCGGCCGCGCCGCGGGCGATGGCCGGGGTCAGGCGCAGGCGGTTGAGCACGGCGAGGCCGATGAGCGGCGCGACGAGGGCGAGCTTGGCGAGGAGCAGGCGGCCGTAGGCGGTGCCGGGAAGCGCGACCGGGTCGCGGAGCTGCGCGACGGCGAGGAGGCCGCCGCTCAGGACGAGCAGCCCGACCAGCGGCACCGCCACCGCCGAGAAGCGGCGGAGGCTCGGCGCGAGGCCGTGCCGGTCGGTCGCGGCGCGCTCGGCGAGCGCCGGCAGGGCGCCGATCCAGAAGATGACGGCGGCGGCGTGGAGCGCCACCGCCGGCGCCGCCAGCCAGCGCGGGCTCGCGGTGGCGGCGTGACCGAAGAGCGCGAACGAGGTGGCGGCGAGCCCCCAGGCGACGAGCGCGAGCGGGCCGGCGCCGCCGCGCCCGCGCAACGCCGCGACGGCTGCGGCGGCGGCGAGGATGGCC
>NZ_CALAGI010000170.1 GCF_937891315.1 uncultured Amaricoccus sp.
GCCCCTGGCTCCAGAAGAACACCGCGTAACGCGACAGGAGCGCGAAGACCGAGCCGACCATGCAAAGCACCGCCGCCAGATCGGCCGCCTTGTCCGGCTCGTCGATCGCCTCCCAGAGCGCGATATAGCCGAGATAGAACAAGAAGAGGATGAAGAACGAGGTCAGCCGCGGATCCCAGGCCCACCAGGTTCCCCACATCGGCTCGCCCCAGATCGCCCCGGTCAGCAGTGCTACGACGGTCATCGTCGCCCCGACCGGGCCGGCGGCGCGGGCGGCGAGGGCGGAGACATGGTGGCGCCGGATGAACCAGATCAGCGAGGCGATCAGCATCATCAGCCAGGCGTTGATGGCGATCAGCGCGGCCGGCACGTGGATGAACAGGACCTTGACCGTCGCCCCCTGCTGATAATCATCGGGCGTCAGGAAGAAACCCCAGACCAGTCCGACCCCGAGCGTCAGGCCGGTCAATGCCCAGCACCAGGGCATGACCGCGCCGGAGAGACGCATGAATTCGGACGGATTGGCGTATCTCCAGAGCGACATGGCGCATGTCTAGGACATGACGGATCGCGCCCGCAAGGCCGCCCGGGTCGCGACCATGGCAATGCGCACAACAACATTTTGTGGGCGCCTCAACCAGTCCCGTCACGGGTGTTATCGAAATTCTGGTGTCGAATACAGTTAAAACTGGTCGAATTGTTCCGCCATTTTCTCGAATGAGATTTTGGTATGCTTGACGTGAGTCTGGTATTGAGGCTTGTATTCGTGGCGCTGGTAAGTCTGATTTCGGTCCTGATCATCGGGGAGAAGGCGGGCGAAGCCCAGCAATGCAACCCAAGCGTCCAATGATCAACTGGTGTTTGAATCCGACGGGGGCAGGTCACAAATCTTGGCCGCGCTTCGCGTTGGAGCGCTTCCCGCCCGTTCGGAATCGTCTGGGGTTTCCTTGAGTGAGGTTGTCTGATTCCCGTCGCCGGTGCGGATCGGGATGAGAAGATGGGTAAACCCTCTGTCGATGGACTGGAGAGCGCGGGCATTGTCGGCGGTCGATGCGGGGTTGAGCCGCCGAGGCACGACACGCGGAGGTGATGGCGGTCTTCGAGGCGGAGCGGGACCAGAGGCTCGATGGCTCAAAGCCCGTGTCGCGCCGATCCTCGCGCCCACCCTTCGGCCCGGCGATACGGTGATCATGGACAGCCTTTCCAGCCACAAGCGCGGCTCGGGTTTCTCCCGCCCTACAGGCCCGATTTCAATCCGATCGAGATCGCCTTTGCAAAGCTGAAGCCCCTGCCGCGCAAGGCGGCGGAGCGAAGCGCCGACGGGCTCCGGAAAACCGTCGGGCGCCTCGTCGATATCTCCACTCCACAGGAATGCGCCAACTACTTCGCAGCCGCGGGATATGATGCGGATTGATCGGGAAGCGCGCAAACGCGGCGACATCGTCGTTGGTTGTCAAAAGCGTGACCCAGCATCCACGCGTGGGATTCATCGCAATGCGATCCGCAGGGCGGCGGCGGCGGCGTAGGGGCCGAGAGCCAGGATGAACAGCGTCAGCCCGCCGAGCAGGGTCAGCGCGCTCCAGGCGTCGCGCTCGCCGGCGGCGATCACGGCGCGGGCGCCGAAGATCAGCGTCGGGATGCAGAGCGGTAGCACCAGAAGCGACAGCAGAAGCCCGCCCCGGCGCACGCCGACGGTCAGGGCGGCGCCGATCGCGCCCAGAAAGCTCAGCGCCGGCGTGCCGATCGCGAGGCTCGCCACCAGCCAGGGATAGGCCGGCGCCGGCAGTTGCAGCGCCAGCGCGAGCAGGGGTGCCACCACGGTCAGCGGCAGTCCGGTGGTCAGCCAGTGCGCCAACGCCTTCAGCGCCACCAGCGCTTCGAGCGGCAGCGGCGACAGGGCGAGGATATCGAGCGAGCCGTCCTCGAAATCCGCCTGGAACAGCCGGTCGAGCGACAGCAGGCTGGCGAGCAGCGCGCCGATCCACAGCGTCCCCGGCGCCACCGGCGCCAGACGCCCGGGCTCCGGCCCGATCCCGAGCGGTACCAGCAGCCCGACCATCAGGAAGAAGGCGAGGCCGAGCCCGGCCCCGCCGCCGGAACGCAGCGCGAGCCGCAGCTCGCGCGCGAGCACGGCGCCGGCGACGCTCACCAGTTCCCCGTGAGGAAAGGGTCCGCTCCGGCGGCGCGGGTCGCGGTGGGCGCGGTCAGTTCCAGCGCGGGCGTCGGCCCGAGCCCCAGTTCCACATGCGTCGCGATGATCGCGAGGCCGCCACCGGCGAGATGCGCGCGCACCACATCGGCGAAGCGCGCGACCGCGCCCCTGTCGAGCGAGACCGTCGGTTCGTCGAGCAGCCAGAGCCGCCGCCGTGCGACAAGCAGCCGCGCGAGCCCCAGCCGCCGTTTCTGGCCGGCCGAGCAGACATGCGCCGGCTGGTCCGCGATCGCCTCGAGCCCGAAGGCGGCGAGCGCCCCGTCGATGGCGCCGCCACCGGACAGGGCCGCCCAGAACCGCAGGTTCTCGGCCACCGTCAGCGATGCCTTGATCGCGTCGAGATGGCCGGCATAGGCCAGCCGCTCGGCATAGGCGTCGGGGTCATCGGCCAGTGTGACATCGTCGAGCGTCACCGTCCCCGCCGCCGGTGCCAGCAGCCCGGCGAGCGCCCGGAGCAGCGTCGATTTTCCCGCGCCGTTCGGCCCCCGGAGCAGCAGCGCGGCGCCGTCCCCGACCGTGAAGCCAAGGCCGCGCAGCACCGGTCGTCCGGCACGCAGGCACGAGAGGTCGGAGACGGTCAGGCCCATGGTCGCGCTTTAGCCGAACCGCGGCCATGGGGGAAGGCCGACCGAAATCGAGGGTGAAACGCGCTCGGCTCAGGGCATCAAGATCTTGTGTATACCACTGTACTCCGTTCGCGGTCGCGACCCTTGCGAGGTGCGAGAACATGCTCCATATCAAGTGTCAGCTCATTCCGTCCCAGCACTCGCCCGGAGGTCCGATGACTGTTTTTGTTGGAACTGACACCGCCAAGACACGCCGGTCCCTCAAGGTTGGAGAAAAGACCTACGCCTATTACTCGATCGCGGCGGCGGAAGCGGCCGGACTGGGCGATTTCAAGAAGTTGCCGGCTTCTCTCAAAGTGGTTCTCGAGAACATGCTGCGCTTCGAGGACGTGAAGACGGTCAGCGTCGAGGACATCAAGGCCTTCTCGGAATGGGCGGTGCTCGGCGGCAGGAACCCGCGCGAGATCGCCTATCGCCCGGCGCGCGTGCTGATGCAGGATTTCACCGGCGTGCCGGCCGTCGTCGATCTCGCCGCGATGCGCGACGGCATCAAGGCGCTCGGCGGCGACGCGCAGAAGATCAACCCGCTCAACCCCGTCGACCTCGTGATCGACCACTCGGTGATGATCGACGAGTTCGGGACGCCGCGAGCCTTCCAGCTCAACGTCGATCTCGAGTATGAACGCAACATCGAGCGCTACCAGTTCCTGAAATGGGGCCAGAACGCCTTCGACAACTTCCGGGTGGTCCCGCCGGGCACCGGCATCTGTCATCAGGTGAACCTCGAATACCTCGCGCAGACGGTGTGGACCGACACCGATCCGTCCGGCGCGCTCGTCGCCTACCCGGATACGCTGGTCGGCACCGACAGCCACACGACGATGGTCAACGGCATGGCCGTGCTCGGCTGGGGCGTCGGCGGCATCGAGGCGGAGGCGGCGATGCTCGGCCAGCCGGTCTCGATGCTGATCCCCGAGGTCATCGGCTTCAAGCTGAGCGGCAAGATGGTCGAGGGCACGACGGCGACCGACCTCGTGCTCAAGGTCGTCGCGATGCTGCGCAAGAAGGGCGTGGTGAACAAGTTCGTGGAGTTCTACGGCGAGGGCCTCGACCACCTGCCGCTCGCCGACCGCGCGACGATCGCCAACATGGCGCCCGAGTACGGCGCCACCTGCGGCTTCTTCCCGATCGACGGCGAGACGCTGCGCTACCTGCGCAACACCGGCCGCGACGAGGACCGGATCGCGCTGGTCGAGGCCTATGCCAAGGCGAACGGCATGTGGCGCGGGGCGGACTACGAGCCGGTCTATACCGACACCCTGAGCCTCGACATGGGCGAGATCGTCCCGGCGATCTCCGGGCCGAAGCGGCCGCAGGATTATACGCCGCTCAACAATGCGGCGCAGGCCTTCTACAACACGGTTTCCGACTATCGCGGCCTCGACAAGAGCGCCGGCGCGCAGGAGATGCAGGGCGAGGGCGGCGGCGTGATCGCCGCGCCGGCCGACGTGCGCAGGACCGCGAAGGTCGAGGGCGAGGACTACACCATCCGCGACGGATCGGTGGTGATCGCGGCCATCACCTCCTGCACCAACACCTCGAACCCCTACGTGATGATCGGCGCCGGCCTCGTCGCCCGCAAGGCCCGCGCCCTCGGCATCACCCGCAAGCCCTGGGTCAAGACCTCGCTCGCCCCCGGCTCGCAGGTCGTCTCCGAGTACCTCGAGGCGGCGAACCTCCAGGAGGATCTCGACGCCATCGGCTTCAACCTCGCCGGCTACGGCTGCACCACCTGCATCGGCAATTCCGGGCCGCTCGGCGATCCTGCCATTTCCAAGGCGATCGCCGAGAACGACCTCGTGGCGACCGCCGTCCTCTCCGGCAACCGCAACTTCGAGGGCCGGATCTCACCCGACGTGCGGGCGAACTATCTCGCCTCGCCGCCGCTGGTCGTCGCCTACGCGCTGGCCGGCGACGTCAACATCGACCTGACCACCGAGCCGCTGGCCCAGACCCCGGACGGCAAGGACGTCTTTCTCGCCGACATCTGGCCGACCAACGAGGAGGTGGCCGAGCTCGTCGAGCGCACGGTGACGCGCGAGGCCTTCCAGTCGAAGTACGCCGACGTCTTCAAGGGCGACGACAAGTGGCAGGCGGTCGAGACCGTCGACAGCGAGACCTACAACTGGCCGCCGACCTCGACCTACATCCAGAATCCGCCCTACTTCCAGAACATGGCCAAGGAACCGGGCGTCATTTCCGACATCTCCGGCGCGCGCGTCCTGGCGCTGCTCGGCGACATGGTGACGACCGACCACATCTCGCCGGCCGGCTCGTTCAAGGCGACCACGCCGGCCGGCAAGTACCTGACCGATCGCCAGATCGCGACTCGGGACTTCAACAGCTACGGCTCGCGGCGCGGCAACCATGAAATCATGATGCGCGGCACCTTCGCCAATATCCGCATCAGGAACGAGATGCTGGATGGTGTGGAGGGTGGCTATACTCTCGGGCCGGATGGCGAGCAGACCTCGATCTTCGATGCCTCGATGGCCTATCAGGCCGCGGGCGTGCCGCTCGTCATCTTCGGCGGCGTCGAATATGGCGCCGGCTCGTCGCGGGATTGGGCGGCGAAGGGCACCGCGCTCCTCGGCGTCAAGGCGGTGATCGCCGAGAGCTTCGAGCGCATCCACCGCTCGAACCTCGTCGGTATGGGCGTCATTCCGTTCGAGTTCACCGGCGGCGTGAACCGCAAGTCGCTCGGCCTCAAGGGCGACGAGGAGATCGCGATCTCGGGCCTCGCCGGCGATCTGAAGCCGCTGTCGATCGTGCCCTGCGTGATCAAGTACGGCGACGGCACGGTGAAGACGATCGACCTGAAATGCCGGATCGATACGGCGATCGAGATCGAATATGTCGAGCATGGCGGCGTGCTGCAGTACGTGCTGCGCAACCTCGCCAAGGTCGCCTGAGCGGCCGATCCCAAGGCGCCGCGCGCGCGGCCTCCGAATGCGCGCGCTCTCGAATGCTTGACTCGCATCGTGCTTGGGCTTGGCCTTATCTGTGGCCCACGCCGCCCCGAGGACCGAGATGAATATCGCCCCGATCGTTCTGTCGCCGATCGTTCTGTCACTGTCGATTCTCCTGGTCCCCCGCGGCGCGGAGGCGCAGAGCCCGGTGGTGCTCGAGCTCTTCACCAGCCAGGGCTGCTCCTCCTGCCCGCCCGCCGACGAACTGCTGACGGAGCTCTCCCAGATCGACGGGGTGATCGCGCTGGCGCTGCATGTCGACTACTGGGACTATTTCGGCTGGAAGGATACCTTCGGCGACAAGGCCTATACCAAGAGGCAGAAGACCTATGCCCGCGCGCTGCGCCAGCGGACGCTGTTCACGCCGCAGATGATCGTGCAGGGCGAGGAGATGGTGGTCGGCCGCGACGCGGCGACGATCTTCGACCGCATCGCCGAGCATCGCTCGCAGCCCGCGCCGGTCGATCTCGGCATCTCGCGCGACGGCGATGTATTGAAGGTGGAACTTGCGCCGCGGGTCCTCGGCATCGGCCCGGCCGATGTGCAGGTGGTGGAATTCACCCCGACCGACGAGGTGCTGATCGAGGGGGGTGAGAACGCCGGCAAGTCGATCACCTACACCAACGTCGTGACCAACTGGCAGGTCGTTGGCCGCTGGGACGGCGCTACCGCGACCGAGCTCAGCATCGAGGACGTTGGCAAGGGACCGCTCGCCGTCATCGTCCAGGAAGCCTCCCAGGGCCAGATCCTGAACGCCGCCAAACTCCCCTGATCCTGACGCGCCCCGCGGGGTCGAGCGAGCGCGGATTCGGGTCGCCGGGTCGCCGACGCAACTCCACTGATGTCGGGGAAGTCGGAGGTCGGCTAGGCTCGCGACCGTCGTTCGCCAACGGAGGTCACCATGACGTACGCCACCAGGGAGCTTCTGGATGTTCTCTACCATGTCGCGATCATCGTGGAGGCCATGACGGCGGCGCTGGTCGCCGGACGGCGCAGCATGGACTGGGCCGGGGTCTGCCTGCTCGGCTGCGTGACGGCCCTCGGGGGCGGGACGGTCCGCGACCTGTTGCTGGACCATCATCCGCTGTCCTGGGTCGCCCATCCGCATTATCTCGTCGTCGCGGGCGGCGCCGCGCTCGCCACGATCGCGATGGCGCGCTTCGTGCACCGCTTGCGGCGCGTCTTCCTGTTCCTCGACGCCGTGGGTCTCGTGCTCTTCACGGTGATCGGCTGCGACATCGCCCTCGGTCTCGGGTTGCCGGTCATCGTGGTGGTCGCGGCGGGCCTCGTCACGGGCTGCGCCGGCGGTGTCCTGCGCGACGTGCTCTGCGCCGAGATTCCGCTTCTGTTCCGGGCGGAGCTCTATGCCACGGTTTCGGTGCTCACCTCGGCGGTCTATCTCGCGGGTCGCCAGACCGCCATGCCGTCCGACTTCGCGCTGATCGCGGCGATGGTCTGCGGCCTGACGCTTCGTCTGCTGGCGCTGCGCCACGGCTGGAGCATGCCGAAGTTCATCTATGGCCACGATCTGCACTGACCGCTCGCGGGCGGTCAGAACGTCTTCACCCACCGCCGATGCAGCCAGAAATACTGCTCTGGCGTGGCACGGACGCGGGTGGCGAGGCTGTTCGCCGCGGCTTGCGTCATTTCCTCGGCCGTGCCGGGCGGGATCGCCGCCTCGAACTCGACGATGACACGCAGCCCGTCGGGCGCCCGCGTGCCATAGACCGGGATCATCGGCAGGTCGTATTTGCGGGCGAGGTCGGCGATCATGGTGCCCGACGGCGCCGGCTGGCCAAGAAAGTCGATCTCGACCCCGCGCTTGGTATACTGGTCGAGCAGTACCGCCATCACCCCGCCGTCCCGGACATGCCGTATCAGCTCGCGCAAGCCGCCGCCATCGCGGCCGACCACCGGCTTGCCGCCCGCCTCGACGCAGGCGAGATAGTCGCGATCGAGATAGGGGTTCTTCACCGGCCGGATCATGGCGCCGGCCTCGATCCCCTCGGCCATCAGCGCGGCGCGTACCGCCTCCCACTGGCCGAAATGGCCGGAGACGAGAAAAGCGCCCTTGCCCGCCGCCCGCGCCGCCCGGAGCGCCTCCCAACCCGGGCCGGTCGGGCCGGTCCAGTCGTGGCGGCGCTGGAAGTCGCGGCGGGTCATCACCTCGATCATGGTACGGCCGAAACTGTCGGCCATGCCGTCGCGGACGCGGCGCCGTTCGACCGCGTCCATATCGGGGAAGATCAGCCGCAGATTGCCCTCGACCCGTGCGCGGAGCGAAGGGACCGCCGTGACGACGGTCCGCGTCAGCCAGCTCGCGAGCGCGAGGCGCGGGCGGACGGGCAGGGCGCGCGCGAGGCCGAGGAGCGCCGCCTGCGGCAGCCATGCGACAAAGCTCGCGGCGCGGCTCTTTTTCGCCATCAGCCGAGCCGCGAGACGAGCAGGCGGAACCGGTAGCCGAGCAGGACCACCGCCGTCGCGCAGCCGATGCCGGTGCCGAAGAAAAGCCCGGCCTCGGCCAGCGGCGTGCGGAAGGCGAGGATCAGGCTGACCGGAATCATCACGCAGAAGAAGGCGAGGAAGAAGGCGAGGGTGGTGCCCCAGGAATCGCCCATCGCCCGGTTCGCCTGTCCGAGCACGACCTGCCCCGCGTCGAACACCATGGTGACGGCCAGGATGGCGATCAGTGGCGCGGCGCGGGTGATGAGCGCGGGGTCCGAGCTGTAGAAACCGACGACGCTCGGCGCGATGGCGAGGAGGCCAAGGCCGATGGCGCCGATCACCACCACCGTGGCCGCGAGCCCGGCGAGGCCCGAGAAGATCGCCTCGGCCGCGTCGCCCCTGCCCGCGGCCCGCCCGACTTGTACCGAGGTTGCCACGGACAGGCCGAGTGCCACCATGAACACCGTTGATTCGACATTGTGCAGGATGCTGTAGGCGGTGAGGGCGCCGGTGCCGAGCAGACCGGCCGCCTGCGACAGCGAGGCGAAGGCGACCGTCTCGAAGAAATAGGCGGCGCCGCCGGCGAAGCCGATGCGCCGCATCTCGGCGCCCGCGATCCGCCCGCCCGGTCCCCAGAAGCCGAAGAACCGGCCGCGCCACGGATCGAACTCGGGCAGCCGCAGCAGCCAGACCAGCAGCCCCGCGGCCATCAGGAAGCGCGCGATGGTGCCGGCGAGCGCCGCGCCCTCGGCACCCATCGCCGGCAGGCCGAAACCGCCACCGATCAACAGCCGGCAAAGCAGGAAATTCACCACATTGGCGGCGATCATGACGACGAGCCCGGGCTTGGTCCGCGCCGTTCCCTCAAGATAGAAACTCCCGGCGACGAAGACGATCTGAAAGAGCGCGCCGGGTGCCAGCATCCGCGCGACCGATCCCGCGCCGGAGGCCAGCGCCGGCTCGTGCCCGATGGCGAAGAGCAGGGTCTCCGATCCGAAGACGAGCAGCGTTGCGACGCCGCCGACCACCACGGACCAGCGCAGGCCGCGAAGGGCGATGGCTGGCAGGTCGGGGTCTCGCGACCCCATCTCGCGCGAGGCTGACGAGATCACGCCGACCATGCAGCCGACGCCGGTGACGAGCAGAGGAAAAAACACCGCCGAACCGAGGGACAACTTGGCAAGCTCGAAGGTGTCGTGCTGGCCCACCATCATGACCCCGACCAGCGTCATGATCAGGATACCGGCGCGGCTGAGCACCACCGGCCAGGCGAGCAGGAACAGCGCCTGCCAGTGACGCAGCAGCTTCGGCACGAAGCCGACGGGCGCGGAGTCGGCAAAAGTCATCGCCCGGCCGCCGCCCCGGCGCCCACCGAACGAAACTGGCGAGGCATTTTCCGAACTCCCGGGTCAATCCGGCGCGGGCCGGTCCGGGCCGTCGCGCCCGGGGCGTTGTCACACGCCCCGATTTCCTAGGGCGCGCGGGATTTCAATGGCGGGTCGGGTTGATCATCATCACCATCTGGCGGCCTTCCAGACGGGGGATGGCCTCGATCTTGCCGAATTGCGTCACATCCTCGGCCACCCTCTCGAGCAGCTTGCGGCCGAGCTCGAGATGCGCCATCTCGCGGCCCCGGAAGCGAAGCGTGACCTTGACCTTGTCGCCACCCTCGAGGAACTTGTACACCGAGCGCATCTTGACTTCATAGTCATGCGTGTCGGTATTGGGGCGGAATTTGATTTCCTTGATCTCGATGACGTGCTGTTTCTTGCGCGCCTCGGATTCCTTTTTCTGGGTTTCGTATTTGTATTTGCCGAAATCCATGATCTTGCAGACCGGCGGCTCGGCGTTGGGCGAGATCTCGACCAGATCGAGACCGGCCTGCTCTGCGAGCAGCATCGCCTTTTCCGGCGTGATCAGGCCGATGTTTTCGCCTTCGGCGCCGATCAGGCGAATCTCCGGGGCACGCACGCGGTCGTTGACCCGGGGTCCGGTGTCGCGTGTCGGCGGGGCATTGTGGGGTCTGCGGGCTATGGCCGTTGCATCCTTTTGATCGTTGATCCGACAAAAAACCGGAGCAGCGCCCCGGTTAGGTGCCGGAATATAGTGCAGATCGACAACCAAGTGAAGACGTCGCCGGCGCCGGTCCCAAGTTTTGGCTGTTCAGGCGTGGCTCAACTCAAGGTGGCGCAGAAGCGCGCTATGCGGGCGCAGGCTTCGACCAGCTGGGCGTCGGCGGCGGCATAGGAAACGCGGAAGTTCGGACTGAGCCCGAAGGCCGCGCCGAACACCACCGCGACGCCTTCGGCCGCGAGCAGGGCCGCGGCGAAGTCGCTGTCGGTCGCGATCACCGCGCCGTCGGGCGTCCGCTTGCCGATCAGGCCGGCGATCGAGGGATAGACATAGAATGCCCCCTCCGGCGTCGGGCAGGTGATCCCGGGGCAGGCGTTCAGCAGGCCGACCACCAGGTCCCGCCGGCGCAGGAAAGCGGCGCGCGACCATGGAATGTAGTCCTGCGGTCCGGTCAGCGCCTCGACCGCCGCCCACTGGCTGATCGAGCAGGCGTTGGAGGTCGACTGGCTCTGGATCGTGGTCATCGCCTTGATCAGCGGCTTTGGCCCTGCGGCGTAGCCGATGCGCCAACCTGTCATCGCATAGGCCTTGGAGACGCCGTTCACCGTCAGCGTCCGCTCGTGGAGCCCGGGCTCGATCTCGGCGGGGGTGCGGAAGACGAAAGGCGGATAGGCGATATGCTCGTACATGTCATCGCTCATCACCCAGACATGGGGATGGGCCATCAGGACGTCGGTCAGGCCCTTGAGCTCGTCCCGGGAATAGCCGGCGCCGCTGGGATTCGAGGGCGAATTGAAGATCAGCCACTTGCTGCGCGGCGTGATCGCCGCCGCCAGAGCCTCGGGTTTGATCTTGAAGCCGTTCTCCAGCGTGCCCGTCACCACCACCGGCACGCCGCCGGCGAGCAGGACCATGTCGGGATAGCTCACCCAGTAGGGCGCGGGAATGATCACCTCGTCGCCGGGATTCAGCGTCGCGACCAGCGCGTTGTAGAGCACCTGCTTGCCGCCGGTGGAGACCATGACCTGATCCGGCGCGTAATCGAGGCCGTTCTCGCGCCGGAACTTGTCGGCGATCGCCCGGCGCAGTTCGGGAATGCCTTCGGGCGAGGTATATCGCGTCTCGCCGCGGTCGATCGCCGCCTTGGCCGCCACGCGGATATTCTCCGGCGTATCGAAGTCCGGCTCGCCGGCGCTGAGCGAGATGATGTCGCGGCCCGCGGCCTTGAGCTCGCGCGCCTGAGCGGTGATCGCGATCGTGGGGGAGGGCCTGATCCGCCCGAGCGCCGCCGCCAGAAAGCTCATGATCGCCGCCTCCGCGTCTCGTTCCGCGTTTCCATTCGCGCGCCGGTGTCATAGGCTGCCGCCGGGTGCCGTGCAAGCGAGGGACCCGCGGGAAGAGGCCCCCATGACCGAGACAGTCATCACCGAGACACACGAGAACCGCCTGAAGCGGCTTGGTATCCGCAGCTGGCGGCGCGGCACCAAGGAAATGGACCTGATCCTCGGGCCCTTCGCCGACGCGCGCCTCCCGGAACTGGAAATCGCGGCGCTCGACGCCTATGACGCTCTGCTCGCCGAGAACGACCACGATCTTTACGGCTGGGTCAGCGGCGTCGCGGCGATGCCGGAACGGCATGGCGGAATTGTCGAGCGCATACGCGCGTTTCACGGCCTCCGCTGAGCGGCGGCGCCAGTCTTTTCGACTTAACGACTTGTATAAGAATTTGTCCGAGTGTTCGGCCGGTAGCGAACATGCGGAGAAGCACAATGAGTATGCACGCAAAGGTTGCGCCTGCCTCGGTTTCCGCCGAGGACGATGACTTCCTGGGCGCGTATCTCGAAACGCTCTCGATGGTCGAACGGCTGCATCGCCTTCTGCTCGATGTCGTGAAGGACGAGTTTGAACGACTTGGAATCATTGACATTAATTCGGTTCAGGCGCTGTTGCTCTTCAACGTGGGCGACAACGAGGTCACGGCCGGGGAACTGAAGACCCGAGGCTACTACCAAGGCTCGAACGTTTCCTACAATCTGAAGAAGCTGGTTGAATACGGCTATATGCATCATCAGAAATGCGACGTTGATCGTCGCGCGGTGCGGGTGCGGCTGACCGAGAAGGGTCGCGGCATCCGGGCCATCATCGCCGAACTGTTCCAGCGCCACGCCGACGGGATCCTCAGCCGCGAGGTGCTCGGCAATGTCCGCCTGACGGATATGAACGCCACCTTGCGCCGGATGGAACGCTACTGGAGCGACCAGATTCGGTATATTTACTGAGCGGGAGAGCATCCGTGGGTTGGATCGCGCCAGAGTTGAGCCAGACGCCGCGCTGTTTCGGCAACCTTGGCTTGCGAAATGATCCTCCCCGCTGCCCAAACGCTTATGATCATGATAGCATTTCGGAAAACAAGGCGCGTGGCGGATACTGATTCGCACGAAGGCGCCAGGGGCAGATAGCGAGTTGAAAGGGTCGCCGGGCGGATCCATGGGTAACAAGACAGACAATCCCTCCGCCGGGGCGCAGGGCGGGTATGAATACGCGATCGGCGACGTCCTGCGGGGCGAGCGCGCGACGCTCGGCAAGTCGCTGCTCGATGTGCAGCGCGACCTGCGGATCAAGGCGGCGTTCATCTCGGCGATCGAGGACGCGGACATCACGGCCTTTCCGAACCAGGGCGTAATCCCCGGTTACGTGCGGTCCTATTCCCGCTATCTCAATCTCGATCCGGAAGAAGTCTTCCGCCGCTTCTGCCACGACAGCGGCTATGTCGCCGCGCCGCTGACCTTCGGTCAGACGAAGCCGAAGTCGCCGCGTGGGGCGAAGGGCACGCCGATCGTGGCGCCGGCGGGCGGCTTTCCCGATTTCCCGCTGACCCGTTCGGTCGGCTTCGCGCTGCCCCGGGTTCCGGTCGCCGCCATCGGCTCGGTGCTGGTGCTGATCGGGCTCGTCGCCGGGCTCGGCTATGGCGGCTGGACGGTGCTGCGCAATATCCAGCGCGTGCAGTTCGCGCCGGTCGATGAACTGCCGATCGCCGTCGCCGAGGTCGAGACCATCACGCCGCCCTCCGCCACGCCGCTGGCCGAGCCGGCGCTCACGGATCTCTCGAGCCCCGTCGCCGCCACCGCGCTCGCCGATCTCTATCGGCACCAGGAGGCCGAGGTGAAGATTCTCGTGCCGCGCGACGGACCGATCGCGGCGATTGACCCCGACCGCATGGGCCTGCTCGTCAACCGGACGCCTTCGCCGCCGGCCCTGGTGCCGGCCGTCGCGCCGGGCGATACCCGCGCCGAAGCCATCCTCTCCACGGTCGCCGCCTCCATCCCCGCGTCGGGGATCGACGGCGCGGCGGCCGAGTCCACCGCCGCGGGGATGCGTCAGACGGTCGATCCGGCCGCGAAGCTCGTCGTCGTCGCCGAGCGCGCGGCATGGGTCCGCGTCTATCTCGAGAACGGCACCATCATCTTCGAGCGCATTCTCGAGAAGGGCGAGACCTATTCTCCGCCCGAAGGCGTCGGCGCGCCGCTGATCTGGGCCGGCAATTCGGGCTCGGTCTATGTGAAGGTCGGGAGCGAGCTGCACGGCCCGCTCGGCAACGGCACCAAGGCGGCACGCGGCGTGGTGCTGGCGCCGCAGGCGATCGCCGACCGCTATGACGTGGTCTCGGAGATTCCCGAGGTCATTTCGCAGGCCTTCGCGCCAAAGGCGGCTACGCCGGTCATCCAGTAGCGCGCGGCGCCAGGTGGCGCGGCGCGCGTTTTCGCCGATTCGCGGCCGTGTCTTGTCGAGCTGCCAGGCGGCGGATCGCGGCGGTCGCGCGCCCGGAGGAAACGATCCGAAAGCGCGAGAGGTCCGGATTTCTCCTCGGCCTTGATATCGTGATCGGTATGCTCATCACGATATCGCCGAAGTCGAGATTGCGAAGTGATGGCAGGCTGTCGCGGGCCGCCTTCCGTCATCACCACCCCGCAGGCCCGGGCGCGTCGTGACATTCTCTGGCGGCTCGACTATGGTCGGGGTCGAACGCGTTCCCGAGTAGCAGTCTTCCATGTCGCACAATCCGATCCGTCCGTGGCGCAACATCGACCGGCGGACCTCGCGCCAGATCCATGTCGGCTCCGTCGCCGTCGGTGGTGGCGCGCCGATCAGCGTGCAGACCATGACCAACACGCTGACCCACGATGCCGGGGCGACGATCGACCAGATCCTGCGCTGCGCCGAGGCAGGCGCCGATATCGTGCGCGTCTCCTGCCCGGACGAGGCCTCGACCGCCGCGCTGCGCGAGATCGTGCGCGAGAGCCCGGTGCCGATCGTCGCCGACATCCATTTCCACTATCGCCGCGGCATCGAGGCCGCCGAGGCCGGGGCCGCCTGCCTGCGGATCAATCCCGGCAATATCGGCAGCCCGGAGCGGGTGCGCGAGGTGATCAAGGCCGCGCGCGACAATGGCTGCTCGATGCGGATCGGCGTCAATGCCGGCAGCCTCGAGAAGCATCTGCTGGAGAAATACGGTGAGCCCTGCCCGGAGGCGATGGTCGAGAGCGGGCTCGACCATATCCGCATTCTCGAGGACAACGATTTCTTCGAATACAAGATCAGTGTGAAGGCGTCGGACGTGTTCCTCGCCGCCGCCGCCTACCAGGCGCTGGCCGAGGCGACCGACGCGCCGATCCATCTCGGCATCACCGAGGCCGGTGGTCTGATGTCCGGCACGGTGAAATCCGCGATCGGCATGGGCAACCTGCTGTGGATGGGCATCGGCGACACCCTGCGCGTCAGCCTCTCGGCCGATCCGGTCGAGGAAGTGAAGATGGGCTTCGAGATTCTGAAGTCGCTCGGTCTGCGGCATCGCGGCGTCAACATCATCTCCTGCCCGTCTTGCGCGCGGCAGGGATTCGACGTGATCAAGACGGTGGAAGCGCTTGAAAAGCGGCTGGAACATATCAAGACGCCGATGTCGCTGTCGATCATCGGCTGCGTGGTGAACGGACCGGGCGAGGCGCTGATGACCGACCTCGGCTTCACCGGCGGCGGCGCTGGCTCGGGCATGGTCTACATGGCCGGCAAGCAGCACCACAAGCTCGGCAACGACCGCATGATCGACCATATCGTCGAGCTCGTAGAAACCCGCGCCGCCGAGCTGGAAGCCGAGCAAGCGGCGAGTCCCCAAGCCGCCGAGTAGTCCGCCGCGCCGCGGCGACGGTCCAGGTGTCGCGCGTTGAACCTCCATTCCGCCGGGCCTATCATGCGGCCGGAACTCAGCAAAAAAAGGGGTGGCTAATGTCCAGCAAGCTGTTCGCCGGCGTCGCGGCGGCGGTTCTTCTCGGATCGTTCGGCCTTGCATACGCGGAAGAGGAGATTGCGCCGAGCGCGGAGGAACTGAAGAGCCTCCAGGCCGCGGTCGCACCGCTCGGCTGCACCTTCGAGGAGGTGAACAAGGAGACCGACAACCGCTTCGAGATCAACGACGCGACCTGCGCGGCCGGCCAGTACGATTTCAAGATCGACGGTCAGTATCGCATCATCCTGATGGATCTCGACCAGTAAGTCGAAACCGCCGATGGTCCGGGGAGCGCGCGCCGCGTCGCCCGCGGGCCAGTCAGCTATCCCGCGACTGGCGCGGCGACCACCTTCCCGAACAGGGAACGCGGGAATTTCGAGGTTCCGGGGATAGGCGCGGCGCGCGTATCAGACGATTTGTCTTGCGGTTCCGCGCCGTCTCGCGCACGAGGCGCCTGCGGAGCGCGGTCCGATCCGGCAGGGCGTGGCTCGTGCGCTCCGGCTCTTGAATTCCGCGATTCTCTTGACTGACGGGGCAGTCCGCCCGGTTTGATGATCGTTCCAGGCAGACGACGCGACAGATGATCCCCCTAGACAAGCTCGACCAGATCCGCGGCCGCTTCGAGTTCCTCGAGGCGAAGCTCAGCGCCGGCGAGTCGCTTGGCGACCTTGTGGCGCTCTCCCGCGAATATGCCGAGCTGAGACCCGTCGTCGCCGAGATCGACGTCTATCGCGCCCTGATCCGCGAGCAGGAGGAAGCCAGGCGCCTGCTGGCCGATCCCGAGATGAAGGATCTGGCGGCGGAGGAGCTTGCGAGGATCAAGGCCGCGCTGCCCGCGGCCGAGCACGCGGTCCGGCTCGCGCTGCTGCCGAAGGACGCCGCCGATGCCCGGTCCGCGATCGTCGAGATCCGCGCGGGCACCGGTGGCGACGAGGCCGCGCTGTTCGCCGCCGATCTCGCCCGCATGTACCAGCGGCTGGCCGAGGCGCGCGGCTGGCGCTGGGACGTGGTCGAGGAGACCGCGACCGAGCTCGGCGGGCTGAAGGAGCTGATCGCCGAAGTCAGCGGCGTCGGGGTCTTCGCTCAGCTCAAGTTCGAATCGGGTGTGCACCGGGTCCAGCGCGTGCCGGTGACGGAAAGCGGCGGTCGCGTCCACACCTCCGCCGCCACCGTCGCCGTGCTGCCCGAGGCGGAGGAGGTCGATATCGACATCCCCACGACCGACATCCGCGTCGACACTTACCGCTCCTCCGGCGCCGGCGGCCAGCACGTGAACACCACCGATTCCGCCGTGCGCGTCACCCACCTTCCCACCGGGATCGTCGTCACGTCGTCGGAGAAATCCCAGCATCAGAACCGCGCGCGGGCGATGCAGGTGCTGCGCGCCCGGCTCTACGATCTGGAGCGCCAGAAGCTCGACGATGCCCGCGCCGCCAGCCGCAAGGGCCAGGTCGGCTCGGGGGATCGGTCGGAGCGGATCCGGACCTACAATTTCCCGCAGGGCCGCCTGACCGACCACCGCGTCGGCCTGACGCTCTACAAGCTCGATCAGGTGATGCAGGGCGACCTCGGCGAGGTTATCGACGCGCTGGTCGCCGCCGATCAGGCCAGCCGGCTGGCCGATCTCGACGCGTGATGGGGACCGTGCAGGCCGCGCTGACCGCCGCCTCGGCCCGTCTGGCGGCGGCTGGCGTGGCCGATCCGGTGCGCGATGCCCGCCTGCTGATGGCCGAGGCGCTGGGCATCGAGCCCGGCGCGCTGACGCCCCGGGCCCGTGATCCGCTCGGCCCCGCGGCGCCAGCCTTCGAGGCGCTGGTCGCCGAGCGCGCCCGGCGCCGGCCGGTGGCGCAGATCCTCGGGCGGCGCGCGTTCTGGGGGCGCATGTTCGAGGTGACCGGCGATGTGCTCGACCCGCGGCCGGAGACCGAGACGATCATCGCCGCCGCGCTCGACGGGCGCCCTGCCGGCCGTGTGCTCGACCTCGGAACCGGAAGCGGCGCGTTGCTCGTCACGCTGCTCGCCGAATGGCCGGATGCGCGCGGGCTTGGCACCGATGCGAGCGCCGCCGCGCTGGCGGTCGCGGCGCGCAACGCCGAACGCCACACGGTGGCGGAGCGCGCGGCGTTCCGGCTGGCGGACTGGACGAACGGCATCGATGACACCTTCGATCTCGTCGTGTGCAATCCGCCCTATATTCCGGCCGCCGCGGTGGCGACCCTCGAACCCGACGTGCGCGACTGGGAGCCGCGGGCCGCGCTGACGCCGGGCGAGACCGGGCTCGAAGCCTATCGGCGCATCGTCGCGGACCTCGGACGGCTTGTCGCCCCCGGCGGCCGGGCGTTTTTCGAGTTCGGCGAGGGGCAGGGACCGGAGGTAGGGGCGGTGTTCGAGGCCGCGGGCCTCGGACCCCGCGGGCTCCTTCCCGATCTCGACGGGCGCCCGCGGGTTCTGGCGCTCGGCTGAGCGGCGTTTTCACTTGTCTTTTCGGATTTCGCCCGTATAGGATGGTTTCATCCCGCTGGTTGATCGAATTCAGCCCCTGAGGCGCACCCGGGATACGCTAATGCAACGTTGCATCCGGGTTGTCATGGCAGCGCCACTTGGTGCTCGGGACGCCCCTTCAGCCAGGAACGGCGGAAACTCCGAAGTATGAGACCATCGAACAAGTCACGCTCCCGGAACAAGTCCGGGAACAGCAATCATGGTAATGGCGGCGGGGGCAACAACAACAACCCGCGGCGCACCATGGGTAATATCATCAACCGCGTCTTCGAGAGCGCCGGGCCCGATGGCAAGGTGCGCGGCACGCCGCAGCAGATCATCGACAAGTATCAGGCGCTGGCCCGCGACGCGCAGGTGTCCGGCGACCGGGTGGTCGCCGAGAATTATCTGCAGCATTCAGAGCATTACAGCCGCCTCCTCGGCGAGGCACAGCGCGAGCAGGGCGAGCAGCGGTTCAACTCCAACCTGAACCGTGACGAGTCCCAGCGCGACGACGACGCGCCCGACTTCCAGCGCGACGCCGCCCGTCAGCCGCAAGCGCAGCCGCAGCAACACCAGCCGCGGGGCGAGCAGCCGTCGCCGGTCGCTTCCGGTCTCGTCATGATCGAGCCCGAGGATTCCGATGATTTCGGCGGGCCGATCGAGACGCCCGAGGGCAATGCGCGCCGCGTCGAGACCCCGGCCGCGCCGAGTTTCGCGCCGGTGGAGCCGGTGGCGCCTGTCCCCGTGGCGCCTGTCCCTGACGCGCCGCGCGCCGAGGCTCAGGCCCCTGAGGCGCCGGTGGTCGAACCCGCGGTCGCTCCTGCCGAGCCCCCGGCGCCCGCCGAGGCCGCCGCGCCCGTCAAGCGCCCGCGCACCCGCCGCAAGGCCAAGGTCGAGCCCGAGGCCGATCCGGTCGTCGAAGCCCCGCAGCCGGCCGATCCGTTCTAGAGTATCCGTGATGATCAGGGCTTTGCGGGGGTCCAGGTTCGATCGGCCTTG
>NZ_CALAGI010000171.1 GCF_937891315.1 uncultured Amaricoccus sp.
CACGACGCTCTTCCGATCTCGTTCGAGGTCTGCCGCACGCCGAGCGCCGAGGTGGGCTCGTCGAGGATCAGCACCTTGGCGCCGAAATGGACGGCGCGGGAGATGGCGACGGTCTGCCTCTCGCCGCCCGAGAGGGTGCCGACCGCCTGGTCCGGCTCGCGGAGATTGATCCCCATCCGCTTCATCGACTCCATCGTCACGGCGTTGGCATGCTTGTGGTCGAAGCGCTTGAAGATGCCGCGGCCCTTGGTCGGCTCGCGCCCCATCCAGAAGTTCCGGGTGACGCTCATCAGCGGGATCATCGCCAGATCCTGGTAGACGGTGGCGATGCCGGCGTTCATCGCGTCGCGCGGGCTGTCGAAGACGACGGGCTTGCCATCCACCACCATTGTGCCGACCGAAGGCTTGTGCACCCCCGCCATGGTCTTGATGAAAGTGGACTTGCCGGCGCCGTTGTCGCCGAGCAGGCAATGGCACTCGCCGGGGCGCACGTCGAAGCTGACGCCTGCCAGCGCGATGATATTGCCGAAGTGCTTCTGGATGTCGCGCATCTCGACGATGGGCCTGGTCGAAATCGACGCGCCGCCGGGGGGGAGGGTGCTGTCATCGCTCATGTCACCGCTCCCCGGTCACGCGCTTGCGGATCACGTTGTTGAAGAGGACGGCGATAAGAAGCATGCCGCCGAGGAATACCTGGTACCAGTCCCCGTCGATCTTGGTGTAGGTCAGGCCGATCATGACCATGCCGAAGATGATCGCGCCAAGGAAGGCGCCGATCGCCGAGCCGTAGCCGCCGGTCAGCAGGCACCCGCCGATGACGGCCGCGATGATCGACTCGAACTCCTTCTGGAAGCCGCGCCGAGCGTCGGTCGAGCCGGCATCGAGCACGGTGATGATGGCGACGAGAGCGGCGCAGCAGGCGGTCAGGATGAAGAGCGAGGTCTTCACCTTGCGCACCGGCACGCCGGAATTGGTCGCGGCGTTCTTGTCGCCGCCCGACGCGAAGATCCAGTTGCCGACCGGGGTGCTGAGCAGGACCCAGGTGGCGGCGAGGGTCATCGCCAGGAACCAGATGATCTCGACCGGGATGCCCTTGACCGTGGGCTCGCCGTTCGGGAAAGCGGCGATCATGCCGCGGGTTCCCAGCCAGCGGAACAGGCCCTGAAACGCGTCCCCCGAGAACACCGGCAGCAGCCAGTCGGAGGAGACCGCGTCACGAATGCCGCGCATCTGGGTCGAGCCGCCGGTCGCCCATTTCAGCCCGACCAGGCTGAGGCCGCGCAGGATGAAGAGCGAGCCGAGGGTGACAATGAAACTCGGGAGCCCGGACCGGATCACGATCTGGGCGTTGATGAAGCCCATCATGGCCGCGACTGCCATCGTGAGGGGGACGGCGAGGATCAGCGGCAGGCCGAGGACGGTGATCGCGCTTCCGAAGATCAGTCCGGTGAAGGCGATCATCGATCCGATCGAGAGGTCGAACTCGCCCCCGATCATCAGCAGTCCGGCGCCGATGGCGAGGATGCCGAGCTGCGCCGCCGGACTCAGGAAGTTGAGCACGCCGGAGAGGCTGAACATGACCGGATCAGCGGTCGCCGCGAAGAAGGCGGTGACGAGGACCAGGCCAGCGAGTGCCCCGAGCTCCGGCCGCTTCATCAGCCGGGCCAGCAGGGACGCGCGCTTCAGGCGCTCGTCGATAGGCGATGTGGTGACCATTTGCTCTGGTTCCTATCTCGCGTCGGATGAGGGGTCGGGGGCGGCGGCGCGCCGCCCCCGCGGTGAGAGGTTCAGCGAATGCCCTTGGCGGACAACTCGACGGCCTGCGCGGCCTTTTCCTTGGTGATCAGGTTCGGGCCCGAGGGCACGTTGCCGCCGGGCATCAGCCCGAACTTCGCGTACATGTTGAGAAACACCACCGGCAGGTAGCCCTGGAGGAACTGCTGCTGATCGACACAGAACGCCGCCTCGCCCTTGGCGACGGCGTCGAGGAAGCCCGCGGAGAGGTCGAACGTCGCGACGTTGATCTTGGCGCCCGTCGCCTTGACGGCGGCCAGCGACGGCTCGCCGGCGGTGCTGGCACCGAGCGCCATGATGGTGTCCACGCTCGGGTTGGCGGCGATCGCCGCCTTGACTTTCGCCTCGACCTCGGTCGGGTCGTTGGTGGTCGGCAGCACGGTCACTGTCCCGCCGAAGCCTTCGGTGAAGCCGGCGCAGCGCTGGTCGAGCGAGACGTTGCCGACCTCCTGGTTGACGCAGAGCGCGATCTTGCCGCCCATCTCCTTCAGCTTCTCGCCCGCCGCCTTGCCGGCGTCGAACTCGGCCTGGCCGACGTGCAGCATCGCCCCGAGCTGCTTCGAGACGTCCGCGCCCGAGTTCATCGAGATCACCGGGATGCCGGCCGCCACCGCGCGTTCGATCGACGGCGCAAGCGCGTCCGCGTCCGGGATCGAGACGACGAGGCCCGCGGGGTTCTGGTTGACCGCGGCGTCGATCAGCTGGCTCATTGCCACCATGTCGAAGGTTTCGGGCGCGCGGTAGGACACGCTTGCGCCGGTTTCCTTGGCGGCGTAGTCGACGCCGTTCTTCACGACCGACCAGAACGGGTCGTTGGCCTGGCCGTGCGACACCACGATGATCGTCGGCGCGTCCTGCGCCATCGAAGGCGCGGCGGTGCCGAGCGCGTACGCGGCGATGCCCGCGGCGAAAGCGAGCGATTTCCAGTGTTTGAGCATGTTTTCCTCCAGGTTGCGAGCCGACTGGCTCTGTTTTTTGGCGAGCGTGCTCGCTCTCCCATGACCTCGAAAGGCTTGCTTGCCCTCGTTCGACACGCGAGGGTTCCCGGTTTGCAATCGGTTGCAGAATTCGACGCGACGAAAGTACGCCGGTCGGACGGTGTTGATAGTGCTGGTCCTTCCCTTCCCTCCGTGGCGTTTGCGACGCGCGGTTTCAAACGGCGCGTCGTGCCCGGATTTTCTTGCTAGATCGGGATCGTGAGGCTTGCTCGGCTTGCTTGCTACCGGTTGCAACAGAGCGTTGCATATCTTACGACTCGACACGTATCAGCTTCGCATTTTCTTCGTCGAGCGTCTTCAGCCGTTTGGCGTCGGATACGTCCCGACCGCCGTATTTCGCCCTCCATGCATGAACCTGGCCGACGACATCCCATGCCCGTGGCGGAGATCGGCGACCGGAGTACAAGCCTCGTTCTCCCCCGGCAATCCGATGATCCGCCCTTCGCGGAACCTGCTTCGTTTGAAATCCGGTCCCTTTCCCGTGGTCCGGATTCCCGCGGCGCGTGGAGGAGAAGCAACGGGTCACGTCAGCCCATTGTCGGCATGACGAATTCGGCCTCGGCGCGCATGCCGGTGGGCCAGCGGGTGGTGATGGTCTTCAGGCGGGTGTAGAAACGCACGCCCTCGGGCCCGTGCATATGGTGGTCGCCGAAGAGCGAGGCTTTCCAGCCGCCGAACGAGTGGAAGGCCATCGGCACCGGGATCGGCACGTTGACGCCGACCATGCCCACCTCGATGTCGTGGGCGAAGGCCCGGGCCGCGTCGCCGTCGCGGGTGAAGACCGCGACGCCGTTGCCGTATTCGTGCCGGCCGACGAGATCGACCGCGTCCTGGTAGTTCTTCGCCCGGACAACCGACAGGACCGGGCCGAAGATCTCCTCCTTCCAGACGGTCATGTCCGGGGTCACGTCGTCGAGCAGCGTGCCGCCGATGAAATAGCCGTTCTCGTAGCCCTGGGGCGCCTTGAAGCCGCGGCCGTCGACGACGACCTTCGCGCCTTCCTTCTCGCCGGCGTCGATGTAGCCCCGGACCTTGGCGAGGTGCTGCGCGGTGACGAGGGGGCCCATCTCGGAGGCGCGATCGCTGGCCGGGCCGATCTTCAGCGCCTCGATCTTCGGGACGAGCGCCTCGATCAGGCGGTTCGCGGTCTCCTCCCCGACGGGTACGGCGACCGAGATCGCCATGCAGCGCTCGCCGGCCGAGCCGTAGGCGGCGCCCATCAGCGCGCCGACCGCCATGTCGATATCGGCGTCGGGCATGATGATCGCGTGGTTCTTGGCGCCGCCGAGGGCCTGCGCGCGCTTGCCGTTCGCGGTGCCGCGGGCGTAGATATAGCGCGCGATCGGGGTGGAACCGACGAAGCTCACCGCCTTCACGTCCGCGTTGTCGAGGAGGGCGTCCACCGCCTCCTTGTCGCCGTTCACCACGTTGAAGACGCCGGCGGGGACGCCGGCTTGCGTCAGTAGTTCCGCGATGAAGAGGGGCGCGGAGGGGTCGCGCTCCGAGGGCTTCAGCACGAAGCAGTTGCCGCAGGCGAGTGCCACCGGGAACATCCACATCGGCACCATGACGGGGAAGTTGAACGGCGTGATGCCGGCGACGACGCCGAGCGGCTGGCGCAAGGAGTGGCTGTCGACGCCGGTGCCGACGTTTTCGGTGATCTCGCCCTTGAGGAGATGCGGGATGCCGATCGCGAATTCGACGACTTCGAGGCCGCGGGTGACCTCGCCGAGCGCGTCGTCATGGGTCTTGCCGTGCTCGGCCGAGATGAGCTCGGCGAGCTTGTCGGCATTCTCGATCAGCAGCGCCTTGAACTTGTCGAGGATGCGGGCGCGGCGCAGCGGCGGGGTCCTGGCCCAGTCCGGCCAGGCGGCCTTCGCGACCGCGACGACGGCGTCCACCTCGGCCTTGGTGGCGAGCGGCACGCGCTTGCCCGCGCCGCCGGTCGCCGGATTGAAGACCTCGGCGAAGCGGCCGGACGCGCCGGGGACAGGCGCGCCGCCGATGGAGTGCATAAGGTCAGTCATCGTTCCCTCCTTGCGCTGGCAGTGGTCAGATCGCATTGTGAAATGCGGGTATCAATCGCCCGAGATGAAAAGCTGATATGCAGAAATCGACATTGGCCGGGGCGCTCGACTGGGACGACGCGCGGATGTTTCTCGCGGTCGCGCGAGCGGGGCAGATGCTCGGCGCGTCGCGCGCGCTCGGGGTGAATCAGGCGACGCTGTCGCGGCGCATGGCATCGCTCGAGGCCGCTTTCGGCACGAAGTTGCTGGCGCGGCGGACGCATGGCTCGGAGCTGACCGACGCGGGCGTCGCGCTTTTCGAGACGCTGGAGCGGGTCGAGGCCGAAATGCTCGGGGCGCAGGCACAGCTGCAGGGCACCGGGGCGGCGGCGGCGGGCGTGGTGCGGATCGGCGCGCCCGACGGGTTCGGGGTCGGCTTTCTCGCGCCGCGACTGGCCGCGTTCGCAGAACGGCATCCGGCGCTCGTGGTTCAGCTGGTGCCGACGCCGCGCGGCTTCTCGCTGTCGCGACGGGAGGCGGATCTCGCAGTGATGGTCGGACGCCCTGAGAAGGGTCGGCTCGTCGCGCGCAAGCTGACGGATTACACGCTCGGTCTCTATGCGAGCCCCGCCTATCTCGCCGTCCACCCGGCGCCTCGGGACGCGGCGGAACTCGCGGAGCACAGGTTGGTCGGCTATGTGGAAGACCTGATCGCCGCGCCGGCGCTCAACTACGCCGCCGAGTTCCTGCGGGGCTGGCGATCGAGTGTCGAATTGACGAGCGCGATCGGGCAGGTCGAGGCGGTCAAGGCCGGGTCCGGGATCGGGGCGCTGCACGACTATCTCGCCGTCGGGCCGTGCCGCGAGGGCAGCCTCGCGCGGGTGCCGCCGAGGCAGCGCGCGGTGCGCTCCTACTGGCTGGCGATCCATGAGAGCCTCCGCGACGTCGCCCGGGTGCGCGCCGCGGCCGACTGGTTGACCGAGGTCGTGCGCCAGGAGGCGCCGGCCTTCGGCGGGGATCAGGGGCGGGGGTTCAGGAGGCTGCCTTGAAGGCGCCGCCGACGGAGCGCGCGAAGCATTCCGTCGGGGACGGCGGGGCGCCGGTGATCCACTGGAAGCCGGCGTTGATCGCGAGGACGAGACGGTCCGCGCGTGCGCGCACCGTTCCGGCGCGGAGGGGCGCGCGTTCGTCACCCGCCAGGGCCGACGATGCCAGCGGTGCGATTCACGTTGCATTGAAAGATACCATCGTGCGCAATGGCTATTGCAGCGCAGGCGGATCACCCCGATTTCTGGTAGCGCCGTCGGTGATATCGCGGCATAGTCGCAACGAAAATTGCGAGGTAGGCGCGCGTGGAAAAGCCACTGGACTCCCGGGGAAGGGCGGAGAAGCCCGAAGCTCCCCGGGACTACGAGGAGCTGATCCGGGTGATCCACGAACGCTATGACTCGATGAGCAAGGGCTATCAGTCGATCGCGCTTTTCCTCACCCAGAACCCGAACGACGTCGCCGTCCGGTCGGTGAGCGCCCTCGCCGAGCGCCGCGGCGTGCATGCGTCGAACTTCGTGCGCTTCGCGCAGTCGCTCGGCTATTCGGGCTTCAAGGATCTGCAGGAACTGTTCCAGAAGCGACTCTCGACGGCCGCGCCCGGTTTCGAGGCGCGGGTGAAGGCGCTCGAGGGCGAACTTGGCGCGCGGGAGGACCGCAGCGAGTATGGCTTCCTGCGCGACCTCGTGGTCCGCGATGTCGCGTCGCTGCGGGCGCTTCTCACCGATGTCGCCGCGGACGATCTCGCCCGGGCGGCGGAGCTGCTGCATCGGGCCGAGGCGATCTACCTCATCGGGCAGTTGCGCTCGGCGCCCGTGGTCGACCTGCTGCGCTATGTCTTCACCATGCTCGGCAAGCGCTGCGTCCTTCTCGACCCGAGCGGCGGCCTGGCGACGCACATGTCGCGGACCATGGCGAAGAACGACGTCCTCGTCGCCGTGTCGTTTCGCTTCTATGCCACCGAGGTCGTCAACGTGGTCGAGAACGTCGCGGCGGGCGGAATCTCGATCATCGCGATCACCGACAGCACGCTGTCGCCGCTCGCCAAGAGCGCGGACGTGCTCTTCGCGGTGCCGGAGCACGAATATACCTTCTCACGGTCGCTCGCGGCGCCGATGTGCCTCGCCCAGGCGCTGACCGTGGCCCTGGCGGCGCGGCTGCAGAACAACGCCGAGGATCCGCGGATCCCGACGGTGACCGGACAGTAGCGCGGGAAAAGGCGGACCCCGCAGGATCCGCGGTCGGGGAGGAGCCGGAATGAGGGGGCAGGCCGCCCCTCAAAGGGTCATCGGTCCGTCGGGGACCGGCGAGGCGCCGTAGGCGCCCCAGATCGACTGGTCGAAGTTGATGACCGCGCCGGTCATCAGGCCGGCGTCGTCCGAGCAGATGAAGTTCACGACGCGCGCGACTTCGGCGGGCTCGATCAGGCGACCGAAGGGGAGGCCGGCGGCCGCCTTCCTTTCCCAGTCGGGATCGCCTGACTCGGACAGCTTCAGCGCGCGCTCGTTGTCCGAGGCCATCCAGCCGATGTCGAGCTGGTTCACCCGGATGCGGTTGCAGAGCACCGAGAAGGCGGTGTTGCGGGTAAGCGTCGCAAGGGCGCCCTTCGACGCGCTGTAGGCGCTGAGGAACGGCTGGCCCGCCAGTTCGGACATCGAGCCGATATTGAGGATCGCGCCTTCGACGCCGTCGCGGATCATGAGCCTGATCGCGTCCTGCATCAGGAAGAACGGTCCGCGCAGGTTGGTCGCGAACATGCGGTCGAAGAGCGCGGGGCTGGTGTCGAGAATGGTGCCGCGGTCGGTGATCGCGCCGGCGTTGACGAGCACGTGCAGCCTGCCGAAGACGCGATCCGTCTCGGCGACGACGTCGCGGCAGTCTTCGACGCTGCCGAGGTCGGCGCGGACGAAATGCGCGGGCACGCCGGTCGCGGCGGTGATCCCCTCGGCCACCGCCCGGCCCTTGGCCTCGTCGCGGCCGAGGGTGACGACGCCGGCGGCGCCCGCCTCGGCAAGGCGACGGGCGATCGCGGCGCCCAGACCCTGCGTCGAGCCGGTGACCACGCAGATCTTTCCATCCATGCGGTTCATGTGCCTACGCCTCCACTTGGTATCCCGCGGCGTCCATGACGCGCAGAAGCTCCTTGTGTCCGATCCTGGCCATATCGAGGGGCGGCGAGACCTTCGGGTCCTGCTCGGCCTCGACCACGAACCAGCCCTCATAGCCGTAACCCGCGAGCCGCTTGACGATCGCCTCGAAGTCGAGGTCGCCGTCGCCGGGGACGGTGAAGGCGCCCTTCACCACCGCGTCGAGGAAGCTCTCGCGGGTCCGGTCGAGCCCGTCGATCACGCGCCGGCGCACGTCCTTCGTGTGAACGTGGCTGATGCGGGCGTGGTGCTTGTCGATGACGCGGAGCACGTCGCCGCCGGCGAAGGCCATGTGGCCCGCGTCGTAGAGGAGGGGGATGCCCTCGCCCGAATGTTTCATGAAGAGGTCGAGCTCCGGCTCGGTCTCGATCGCCGCCGCCATGTGGTGATGGTAGGCGAGCGGCATCCCCTGCTCGGCGCACCATTCGCCGAAGGCGGTCATCTTGCGGCCGTAGGCCGCGATCTCGTCTTCCGAGAGCTTCGGCTTCTGGCTCAGCGGTCTCGAACGATCGCCCTGGATGGAGCGGGCGGTCTCGCCGTAGACGATGCAGGGCGCGCCGGCGGCCTTGAAGAAGGCCATCTGGGCGGCGACGCGGTCCTTCTCGACCGCGATCTCGCCGTCGAGAAGGAGGCCGGAGAACCAGCCGCCGCAGACCGAGACGCCATAGCTGGCCAGGATGGGGCTCAGCAGCGCGGCGTCCATCGGGAAACGGCGGCCGGTCTCCATCCCGGTGAACCCCGCGACGCTCGCCTGGCGGAGGCACTCCTCCAGGCTCACGTCGTCGGAGAGCTCGGCGAGGTCGTCGTTCCACCACGCGATCGGGGCGATGCCCAGTCTGGCTTTCATCGGCTCACACTCCCACGCGCTGCCTGGCGCGAATCTCGACCTGTTTCGCGCGGGCCTCGCGCACGGTCTCTCGGCTCGAGATCTCGGGCACGCCCACGTCCCAGTCCGCATCGCCCGGCACCCATGCGAAGGCGTCGGTCCTGATGGTGATGACGGTGGTTCGGTCGGTGCCTTGCGCCCATTTCATCGCCTCGGCGAGGTCCGCGAGGCTGTCGCAGCCGCGGGCGAGCGCGCCCATCGCCTCGGCGTGCTTCACGAAGTCGACCGGGAAGGGCTCGATCACCTTGCAGTCGCGCAGGAGATTGTTGAAGCCCGGGGTGCCCTTGGCGTTCTGCAGGCGGTTGATGACGCCGTAGCCGCCGTTGTCGCACACGATCAGGATGAACTTGTGCCCCGAGAGCACCGACGAATAGACGTCGGAGTTCATCATCATGTAGGTGCCGTCGCCGATCATGACGATGGGCGTCGTCCCCGGCCGGGCCATGGCGTAACCCCAGCCGGCGGCGATCTCGTAGCCCATGCAGGAGAAGCCGAACTCGCAGTCGAAGGTGTTCGGCGCCTTGACCCGCCAGCCCTTGACCAGTTCGCCCGGCAGGCCGCCGGCCGCCGTGATGATCGGATCCGCGGGCCGCGCGCCGGCGTGGACGGCGGCGATCACCTGGGCGTAGGTCGGAACCTCGGCGTTGGTCGGCTTCTGGTAGTCATCGACCAGCGCGTCCCACTCGGCCATCAGCGCGCGGCCCTTCCGGGTCCAGGCTTCGGGCGCCTTCCAGTCGCCGAGGCCGGCATCGAGCTCGGTCACGGTCGCGAGCGCGTCGCCGACCACCGCGAGCGAACGATGCTTGGTCGCGTCCCAGCGCGCGGCGTTGACGCCGATGATCCTGGCGTCGTGGTTGAAGACGGTCCAGGAGCCGGTGGTGAAGTCCATCAGCCGGGTGCCGATGGCAAGCACGACGTCGGCCTCGGCCGCCAGCGCGTTCGCCGAGGTCGAGCCAAGGATGCCGATCGGGCCGACATGGGCCTCGTGCCCGTGCGTCACGGCGCCCTTGCCGGCGATGGTCTCGGACATCGGGATGCCGCGTTCGAGCGCGAACCTTGCGACGGCCTCCTCGGCCAGCGAGTAGCGGACGCCGCCGCCGGAGATGATGAGCGGCCTCCTGGCGGTCCTCAGCAGTGCGACCGCCTCGGCGAGCTTGTCGGCGTCGGGACGCGGGCGCGGGACGGACCAGACGGTCGGCTCGAAGAACGCTTCCGGGTAGTCGCAGGCGATCTCCTGGGTGTCCTGGCAGAGCGAGATGAAGGCCGGGCCGCAGTCGGCCGGGTCGAGCATGGTGGCGATCGCTTGCGGCAGTGAGCCGATGATCTGCTCCGGGAGCGTGATCCGGTCCCAGTAGCGACAGACCGGCTTGAACGAGTCGTTTACCGTCAGCGTCGGATTCCCGAAATGCTCGACCTGCTGCATCACGGGATCGGGCCGGCGGTTCGCGAAGGTGTCCCCGGCGAGGAGCAGGACAGGCAGGCGATTCGAATGGGCGAGGCCGGCGGCCGTCACCATGTTGGTCGCGCCCGGGCCGATCGAGGAGGCCGCGACCATGATCTGCCGGCGGCGCTTGGCCTTGGCGAAGCCGAGGGCCGCGAGGGCCATCGACTGCTCATTCTGGCCGCGCCAGGTCGGCAGAGTGTCCCGGACCGCTTCGAGGGCCTCGGAGAGGCAGGTGACGTTGCCGTGGCCGAAGATGGCGAAGACGCCCGCGAAGAGCTGGACACGCTCGCCGTCGATCTCGGTGAACTGGTTGCACAGGTAGCGCACGAGCGCCTGCGCCATCGTCAGACGTACGGTAGACCGGGTCATTCGTTCCTCCCTGCCCTGGTTCATGGGCTCTCTTACGGAATGCATATTGACAAATCAAGCATGATGCAACAAACGTTGCGAAATTTCGTCGGGAGGGACTCCTGGTGTTGAGAACCGTTGCAAGCGGCCGCCGCGGCGGGAATCACCCGCGGGCGGGGATGAAACCGGCGGAGCGGGATGCGGAGATGATGGAGATCCTCGGGAGGAAGGGTCGCTGTGGGCTGATTGTCGCATGTACCCGTTCGACATAGTCCGGTCCTTCATCGGAAGCATGCGCCGGCGTCGAGAGTAACGACGGATGAACGCTCGGGCTTCGGAGCGGCGGCGAGGCGCGCCCCGCCGACGCGGGCGAACGATGGAGACCGGCCGTCGAGGTCGGGTTGTCCAGTATCCTAGGGGAGATCGGGAAACGCCATGTACGAGAAGTACGGACTTTTCATTGACGGGAGCTGGAGCGGCGCGGTCGGCGGCGGCGCCGCTCCGGTCATCAGCCCGGTGAGCGAGAAGCCCCTCGGCGAGGCGCCGGTCGCGGCGGCCGCCGATACCGAGGCGGCGATCGCCACGGCGGAGCGCGGCCTCGCCGCGTGGCGCGCCAGGACCGCGTTCGAGCGCGCCGACGCCCTGCATGCCATCGCCGACGAGATGATCCGCCGCAAGGGCGAGGCCGCGCGGATGATCTCGTCCGAGACCGGCAAGCCGATCGCCCAGGCCGAACGCGAGTGGGCGCTCTCCTGCGACCAGTTCCGCTGGTATGCCGAGGAGGCGCGCCGCGTCTACGGCCGCATCGTCGAGAGCCGGGTCCCCGGCGGCCGCTTCGAGGTGACGCGCGAGCCGATCGGCGTCGTCGCAGCGTTCACCGCCTGGAACTTCCCCGCCGCCCTCGTCGCCCGCAAGGTCGCCCCGGCGCTCGCCGCCGGCTGCTCGGTGATCGTGCGGCCCTCGAACCAGACGCCCGGGACCGCGATGGTGATGGTCGACTGCTGCCGCGCCGGCGCCCTGCCCGACGGCACGGTCAATCTCGTCGTCGGACCGACCGCGGAGACCTACGCGCCGATCATGGCGTCGCCCCTCGTGCGCAAGGTCTCGCTGACCGGCTCGACCCGCGTCGGCCAGCAGATGATCCGCGACGCCGCCGAAACCATGAAGAAGGTGACGATGGAACTTGGCGGCAACGCGCCGCTCATCGTCTACGACGACGCCGACCTTCGGACCGCGCTCGACGTCTCGGTCCCGACCAAGTTCGCCAACGCCGGCCAGGTCTGCGTCACCGCTGATCGCTTCTTCATCCATGAAAGCCTGCATGACGCCTTCGTGGATGGTTTCGCCGCGCGGGCGAAGGCGCTGAAGCTCGGCGACGGGCTCGACCCCGCGGCGCAGATGGGTCCGGTGATAAACGGCGGCCGGCGCGCCGAACTCGAGGGCGTCGTCAAGGACGCCGTGAAGGCGGGCGCCCGTGTCGTCGCCGGCGGCGGTCGCGCCGCGGCCTTCAACGCCGGCTTCTTCCTGGAGCCGACGGTTCTCGCCGATGTCAATGACGACATGAAGGTCTTCGCGGAGGAGAACTTCGGACCGATCGCCGCGATCACCCGCTTCCGCGAGGAGGACGAGGTGCTCGCCCGCGCCAACGCCGGTGAGATGGGCCTGTCGGCCTATGCGTTCACCCGCGACGCGGGCCGCGCTCGCCGCACGGTCGCCGCGCTGAAGGCCGGCATGGTCGGCATCAACAGCTTCGCCATGGCCGCCTCGGAGGCGCCCTTCGGCGGCACGCGCTACTCGGGCATGGGCAGGGAAGGGGGAGCGGAAGGCATCACCGACTACCTCGATACCAAGCTCGCCCAGGTCGTCTTCTAGGGAGTCGGGATCATGATCAGGAACAGGCTGAAGGCCCTCTGGGCCGAAGGCAAGCCGACGATCAACGGCTGGCTCTCGATCGGCAACCCCTTCACCGCCGAGATCATGGCGGCGCAGGGCTATGACAGCGTCACGATCGACGCGCAGCACGGGGCGCTCGACTATTCGAACGTGCTGCCGATGTTCCAGGCGATGCGCGCTTCGGGCGTGGTGCCGATGGCGCGCGTGCCGTGGCTGGAGCCCGGCATCATCATGAAGATGCTCGACGCGGGCGCCTACGGCGTGATCTGCCCGATGGTGAACACCCCCGAGCAGGCGGCGGAGTTCGTCAGCTACCTGCGCTATCCACCGCTCGGCCAGCGCAGCTTCGGCCCGACCCGCGCCAACTTCTCGGCCGGCGCCAACTATGCCGGCGAGGCGAACGACGAGATCCTCGGCTTCGCGATGATCGAGACGGCGACGGCGATGCGGAACCTCGACGCCATCGCCGCGACCCCCGGCCTCGACGGCATCTACGTCGGCCCGGCCGATCTCACGTTGAGCCTCGCGCAGGGGCGGCTGGCGCCGGCCTTCGATCGCGAGGAACCGGAGATGGTGGAGGCGCTGCGGACGATCGTCGCCGCCTGCAAGAAGCACGGCATCCGCGCCGCGCTGCACTGCGGCACGCCGGAATACGCGGCCCGGGCGATCGGCTGGGGCTTCGACATGACGACCGTCGGCGGCGACTCCCGCCTGCTGGCCGCGGCGGCGGCCGACAGCGTCAAGGCCTTCAGGACCCTCACGGGCGCAAGGGCCGACGCGGCCCCCGCCGGCGCGAAAGGGGGCTACTGATGCCGCACCTCCTGATCGCGGGCAAGCTTCATCCGAGCGGCATCGAACTCGCGAAGTCCGCCCCCGACGTCACCTTCGACTATGTCGAGGACATCTCAGAGCCGAGCTATGCGCCGCTGATCGGCAAGGCCGACGGGCTGGTGATCCGCACCCAGCCGCTGTCGGCGGCGACGGTCGGCAAGGCCGGGCGGCTGCGCATCGTGTCGCGGCACGGGGTCGGCTACGACTCGGTCGACCTGCCGGCACTGAACGACCGGGGCATCGCCCTCGCCATCGTCGGCGACGTGAACTCGATCTCGGTCGCCGAGCAGGCGATGATGCTGCTGATGGCCGCCGCCAAGCGCGCGATCCGCGGCGACCGGGCGGTGCGCGCCGGCGACTGGGGCTGGCGCAACCGGCTTGAGCAGGGCGAGCTCCGGGGCAAGCGGCTGCTGGTGGTCGGCTATGGCCGCAGCGGCCGCCATCTGGCGCGCATGGCCTCGGGCTTCGGCATGGAAATCCGCGCCTTCGATCCGTTTCTGGAGCGCCAGGGCTGGCCCGAGGGGGCGGTCGCGCCGGTCGCGGACCTCGCCGGGGGGCTCGGCTGGGCGGACCTCGTGTCGGTACATGCCCCGAAGGCCGACCAACCGGTGATCGGCGCCGCCGAGTTCGCGGCGATGAAGCCCTCCGGCATCCTCGTCAACACGGCCCGCGGCGGTGTCGTCGACGAGGCGGCGTTGCTGGCGAGCCTCCGGGACGGCCGCCTCGCCGCCGCCGGCCTCGACGTCTTCGAGGAGGAACCTCCGGCGTCCGGCAACCCGCTGCTCGCAATGGACCAGGTGGTGCTCTCGCCGCACATCGCCGGCCTCACCGCCGAATGCGCCGAGCGCATGGCGATCTCGTCGGTCCAGAACGTCCTCGATTTCTTCGCCGGCCGGATCGATCCGGCGCTGATCGTCAACGGAGCCCACGCCCATGCCCGCTAAACCACCTCTCCGCGTCGGACTGATCGGCACCGGGTTCATGGGCAAGACGCATACCTTCGGCTTCGCCACCGCGCCGCGGGTCTTCGACCTGCCCTTCGATCTCGTCCTCGACACCGTCGCCGACCGTACCGACATGCTCGCCGCCAACGCGGCGGCGACGCTCGGCTTCGCGAAGGGGACCGGCGACTGGCGCACGATCGTCGCCGATCCGGCGATCGACCTGGTCGACATCACCGCGCCGAACGCGCTGCACAAGGAGATGGCGCTCGCGGCCATCGCCGCCGGCAAGCACGTCTATTGCGAAAAGCCGCTCGCACCCCTCGCGGCCGACGCGCGCGAGATGGCGGACGCGGCCGAGGCGGCGGGGGTCAAGACCCAGGTCGGGTTCAACTACCTCTGCAATCCGATGATCGGGCTCGCCCGCGAGATGATCGCGGCGGGCGAGCTCGGCGAGATCCGCAGCTATCGCGGCGTCCATGCCGAGGACTACATGGCCGACGCCACGGCGCCGTTCAGCTTCCGCAACGATCCCGTCGGCGGCGGGGCGCTGGCCGACATCGGCAGCCACGCGCTCGCGACGGCCGAGCACTTGCTCGGGCCGATCGCCGAAGTGCTCGGCGACTGCGCGACGGTGATCCGCGAGCGGCCGGACGGGAAGGGCGGCGCCCGCGCCGTGGTTACCGACGATGTCGGCCGCGCCTTCCTGCGATTCGCGAATGGGGCGAGCGGGTCGGTCGAGGCGAACTGGATCGCCATGGGACGCAAGATGCAGCACGACTTCGAGGTCTACGGCTCGAAGGGCGCGCTCGTCTTCAGTCAGGAGCGGTTCAACGAGCTGCGTTTCCACAGCGCGGGCGACGCGGCGGGCCGGCGCGGCTTTCGCCGGATCGAGGCCGGGCCGGACCATCCGCCCTACGGGCTGTTCTGCGTCGCGCCGGGCCACCAGCTCGGCTTCAACGATCTGAAGGCGATCGAGATCGCCCGCTACATGGATGCCATCGCCGGCAAGGCGGAGGAGCCGTTTGGCTTCCGCAAGGGCCTGCGAATCCAGAGCCTTGTCGAGGCGATCCACGACTCGAGTCGCGCGGTCGCCTGGACGCACGTCTCCTGACGCGCGCCGCGCTGGGAACGCAACGATCATTGCATAATGCGGTTTACATGCAAAATTGCGTGTAAATTAATAATGAAATAAATGTTGCGATCCACCGCGGGTCGCAATATCCCAAGGGGGAGGAATCGATGTTCCGTCGCAAACGCGGCCGTCCCGCGCCGTCCGGCGCGCGCGCCGGGTACTACCAGGAGATCGTGAAGGGCCTCATCATCGTCGCCGGGGTGGTGGCCGACGTCTACCGGCAGAAGTAGCGCACCAAGAAGGCCTGACTTCGTTCCGGCCGGCAACCCTCACGAGGACAGGATGACCGTCGGTTTCGGACTGCTCGGCGCCGGGCGCATCGGCGGGCATCGGGACACGGCCGGCGAACCCCGCGCGGTTCAGGGCGATCCAAGCCGACCCACTTCCCCGCGACAAACCCGGTCCCCGCGGAGCGTCACAGCCTTGCCAGGTTGGCGCGAGCGGAGCGCCCTCGCCGCGCGGCCTCCGCGCCGCGGTGCACAAAACGCCACAAATCTGTCACGAAAACGTCGCCTTCCCCGACGAATATCCCCGCCGACGACAAGGATTGCATTGGGGGATATCCATGCGGAAGACTTTGGTGGGCCTCGCCATGGCGGTGGCCGTCGCGCTGGCGGTGCCGGCGAGCGCTCAGACGCGGATCACGGGATCGGGCGCCAGCTTTCCCTTCCCGCTCTATTCGGCCTGGTTCAAGGATTTCAGCGGCAAGACCGAGGGCGTGACCGTCGACTACCAGTCCAAGGGCTCGGGCGCGGGCATCCAGGACCTGATCAACGGCGTCGTCGATTTCGCCGCCAGCGACGCGGCGATGAAGGACGAGGACATCGCCAAGGTTTCGCAGGGCGTCGTCCTGCTGCCGATGACCGCCGGCGAGGTGGTACTGGCCTACAACCTGCCGGGCGTCGGTGAGCTGCGGCTGCCGCGCGACGTCTATTCGGACATCTTCCTCGGCGACATCACCAACTGGAGCGATCCGCGAATCGCCGCGGCCAACGATGGCGCGACCTTGCCGGACCTGCCGATCACCGTGGTGGCGCGGTCGGACAGTTCGGGCACGACCTTCAATTTCACCAACCATCTCTCGGCGATCAGCGAGGCCTTCAGGAACGGGCCCGGTGTCGGCACCTCGGTGCAGTGGGCCTCGACGGACAAGTTCGTGAAGGCGCCGAAGAACGACGGCGTGACCGCGACCATCATGCAGACCCCCGGCGCGATCGGCTATGTCGAGTATGGCTATGCCAAGCTGACAGGCACCGCGATGGCGACCCTCGAGAACGCGGCCGGCAAGTTCGTGGCCCCGGGCGGCGAGGGTGGCGCGGCGGCTCTGGCCAGCGCGAAATTCGACGATCGAATGCGCGCCTTCATCACCGATCCCGAGGGTGACGACGCCTATCCGATCGCGACCTTCACCTGGATGCTGTTCTACGAGCACGGCCAGGATCCGGCGAAGGTCGAAGGCCTGAAGAAGATGGTCGAATACGCCCTGACCGACGGTCAGGCGATGGCCGGCGACCTCGGGTATA
Source organism: uncultured Amaricoccus sp. (assembly GCF_937891315.1). Classification (GTDB taxonomy): domain Bacteria; phylum Pseudomonadota; class Alphaproteobacteria; order Rhodobacterales; family Rhodobacteraceae; genus Amaricoccus. Next base: position 16,994 of record NZ_CALAGI010000171.1, read on the forward strand.
TCCCGCTGCCGGAGAGCGTCACCGAGCAGGTTCGCAAGGCCGCCGAACAGATCGGCGCCGGCGCCTGATCCCCGCGGTCGGCCGCGCGGCCGACCCTTCGCGCTTCGGCCAGTTGGTCGGAGCGCATGACCCCGATCGGATGATGGTGAAGATGAGCTACGACAGTGAGTGGGCCGCCCACGACGGCCACTCGATATCGCGACCTCCGAGCGCCGGCGAGTTCCTCGCCGACCGGTTGTTTCGTGCGATGGCCTACGCCGCGGGCATCCTGGTGGTGGCGCTGCTGGTCTATATCGTCTGGAAGATCGGCGTCGACGCCGCGCCGGCCATGGCCCGGCACGGGTTCGGCTTTCTCACCACGGCCGTCTGGGATCCGGGCAAGGGCGAGTTCGGCATTCTCGCCGAGATCTGGGGCACGCTCTACAGTTCGATCCTCGCGCTGCTGATCGCCGGCTTCTTCGGCGTCGCGGTGGCGATCTTCCTGACCCAGGATTTCCTGGACGCGCGCCTCGCGCGGGTCTTCCGCACCATGGTCGAGATGCTGGCTTCGATCCCTTCGGTGGTCTTCGGCCTCTGGGGCATCTTCGTCGTGATCCCGGCCTCGCGGCCGGTCGCCGACTGGCTGCATGGCTATTTCGGCTGGTTCCCGCCGTTTTCGACCTCGCTGTCGGGGCCGGGGCTGGCGCCCGCCGTGGTGGTGCTCGCCATCATGGTGCTGCCCACCGTCGCCGCGATCAGCCAGGACGCTTTCTCGCTCATTCCCTACAAGGTGAAGGAAGCCGCCTACGGCATGGGCACCACCAAGTGGGAGGCGATCCTGAAGGTGATGCTGCCGACCGCGTCGAGCGGCATCGCCGCCTCGCTGGTGCTCGGCTTCGGCCGCGCGCTCGGCGAGACCATGGCGCTCGCCATGCTGATCGGCAATTCGAACCAGATCAGCTGGTCGATCTTCTCGCCGGCCAATACGCTCGCGTCGCTTCTCGCCTCGCAGTTTCCCGAGGCCAGCGGGCCGGAGGTCGAGGCGCTGATGTACGCCGCGATCGTGCTTTTGCTCATTTCGCTGGTGGTGAACATGATCGGGACCGTGATCATGGCACTCTCCGCCAAGCAGACAGTGTCGTGAGGCGTCGATGACCATGATAGCCAATCCGGTCGCCGCCGGCGCGCCCGATCTCAGCCGCGACCTCGGCGACCGCCGGGCGCTGACCAACCTCGTCCTCACCTGGCTGCTCTGGGGTCTCGCGATCCTCGCCTCGGCGCCGCTGTTCTCCGTGCTCTACATGCTGATCACTCGGGGCGGGGCGCGGCTCGGCCTCGCGCTCTTCACCGAGTTGCCGCCCGCGGGGCTGGAGCCGGGCGGCGGTTTCGGCAATGCGATCGTCGGCACCGGCGTGATGGTGGCGCTCGCCGCGCTGCTGTCGGTGCCGTTCGGCATCCTCGGCGGCGTGCTGCTCGGCGTCATCGCTCCGCACAGCCGGGTGGCCGACGCGACGCGCTTCATTGCCAAGGTGCTGACCGGGTTTCCGTCGATCCTGGCCGGCGTCTTCGTCTATGCTTGGCTGGTGCTGGCCATGGGCACCTATTCGGCGATCGCCGGCGGTGTCGCCCTCGCGGTGCTGATGCTGCCGACCGTGATGCTGACCGCCGAGCAGGCGGTGCGCATGGTGCCGCGGCGGATGAAGGACGCCGCCTACGGCATGGGCTGTACCCAGACGCAGGTCGTGTTGAAGGTCGTCCTGCCCACGGCGCGGCCTGGCATCCTGACCGGCGTGATGCTGGCGGTGGCTGGCGCGGCGGGCAACTCGGCACCGCTTCTGTTCACGGCGCTGTTCTCGAACTACTGGATCGGAAGTCCGCGGGAGCCGACCGCCTCGCTCGCGATCCTGATCTACAACTTCTCGGGAATGCCGTTTCCAAACCAGATCGAACTCGCCTGGGCGGCGTCGTTGGTGCTGGTCATCATCATTCTGATATTCAACGTACTGAGCCGCCTCGTCGGCTCGAGCAAGGTCTGAGAGACCAGGGGAAAGACCATGACAATGATCGAAAATTCGCTGGCCGGAACGGCGCGACATGCAAAGGCGCCGCCGATGTCCGTCGTCGCGCCCGAAGCGGCGATCGATGCGAAGATCGGGAAGATCTACTATGGCGACTTCCTCGCGGTCCGCGATAGCAGCATTGCGATCGAGAAGAACAAGATCACCGGCTTCATCGGACCGTCGGGCTGCGGCAAGTCCACCGTCCTGCGCTCGCTGAACCGGATGAACGACCTGATCCCGTCCTTCCGGCTGGAGGGCAAGGTCCAGTTCCTCGGCCAGGACATCTATGCCAGGAACATCGATCCGGTGGTCGTACGCCGCCATATCGGCATGGTGTTCCAGCAGCCGAACCCGTTCTCGATGTCGATCTACGAGAATGTCGCCTTCGGCCTGCGGTTGAACCGGTTCCGCGGCGACTATGACGAGAAGGTCGAGCAGGCGCTGCGCCGCGCCGGCCTGTGGAACGAGGTGAAGGACAAGCTGAAGCAGAACGGCCTCGCCCTCTCCGGCGGCCAGCAGCAGCGCCTCTGCATCGCACGGGCCATCGCCACCGAGCCGACCGTCCTCCTGATGGACGAGCCCTGCTCGGCGCTCGATCCGATCGCGACGCGCATCATAGAAGAGCTGATGCTGCGGCTGAAGGACGACTACACCGTCGCGCTCGTCACCCACAACATGCAGCAGGCAACACGCGTGGCCGACACGACGGCGTTCTTCTCGGTCGATATTTCGCAGGGCGGCCGCACCGGCTTTCTCTGCGAGCTCGGCGAAACGCGGCAGATCTTCGAGGCCCCCGGCAAGGATCTGACCAAGCAGTACGTGTCGGGCCAGTTCAGCTAGAGCAATATCCAACCAGACGGAATCGTCTGGTGGCAAAGATGTTGCGCTAAATCAAGACTCTAGGGCGGACGAGCCGGCTCTGCCGGATCGTACTTCGCTCCGGGATGAAATCCGATCGCGAAAGGCCGGCGGGAGGTTGGGCATGGGCGCGCGGTGTTTCGAGTGGCGGCGGCTCGATCTGGGCCGGATCGGCGGCGTGCTTGACGCGCTCGGCGCCGCCGACGGCGACGGTGCGCTGAGCGACGCCTTCGCCGAGGAGCCGATCACGGCCGATGCTCTCCGCCGGTTGTTCGAGGGCTATCGCCATATCGACCGGTTGCTCGCGGACCGGGTAGATGTCTTCGACTATGGTGCCACGCGGCATCTGCTGGAGCTGAACCATATCGTGCTCTGCGGCGTCTCGCCGGAGCGGCGCGCGCAGTTCCGCGACCATATCGAGGAGACCGAGCGGGTCTTCTACGAACGGCCGGGGATCGGAGAGCTTGTGGACTGGTACAAGCGCAATCGGAGCCGTGCGCCGCGCAAGCTGGCCGCCGGCCTGTTCGTGCGGTTTGTAAGCGCGCCGCAGCTCTTCATCGAAGGCAACGGACGAACGGCGACCCTGCTCGCGAGCTATCATCTCGCGAGGTCCGGGTTGCCGCCTCTGGTCATCGGCGCGGAGAATTTCGGGCGCTATGCCGAGATCCTGCGTCGGGCCGGGGGAATCGACCGCGCCGCGTTCTCGAGCCTGTTCGCGGCGGAGTTCGTCGCGCACCGGCTGGTCGGGCTGATGACGGACACGGGCGATCCCGCGTTCCTGCTGGAACCCGCGCCGGCGGCGCGGGAGGTCTAGTACCAGATCCGCTTGATTGGTTCGCATCGAGATTTTGTCGCGGGCCGATCTTAGGGGGCGCCAGTGGCGCGCCCGCGGTCCGCGCGCCCGGAGCAAGCTTGCGGAGG
>NZ_CALAGI010000172.1 GCF_937891315.1 uncultured Amaricoccus sp.
TTTCAACGGTCAAGCCGGGCATGCCCCTCACGATATCAAAGCTCCCGGAGAAATCGTCACCCCTCGCGCCCTCCGCGAGCTTGCTCCGGGCGCGCGGACCGCGGGCGCGCCACTGGCGCCCCCCAAGTGCGATCCGCGGAGACATCTCGATCCGAACCAATCAAACGGCGACTGATATGATTTGTCGCGGCGCGGGCCGTTGGCGTAGGCGGCGCGATCGGCGGGACCCATCCGGGCGTGGCGCGCTGCCGACTTCGGCGTCCGAGCGTCCGCCTTGACCGCCGGGGCCAGCCCGCCCAGGCTGGCTCGCTGTCGGGCGAAAGGATAGTCATGACATCGAACCAAAAGGCGCTGCGCGGCCGGGCGATTTCCTTCTCCGGCAATCCGTTCGAACGGCCCCCGGCCGAATGCCTAGTGCATCACGAGGACGCGCTGATCCTGGTCGAGGACGGGCGGATCACCGCCTTCGGTCCCTATGCCGATCTCGCCGCCACGCTGCCGCCCGGAGTCGAGCCGGTGCATTATCCCGATGCGATCCTGACCGCCGGCTTCATCGACACGCACGTGCATTATCCCCAGCTCGAGATGATCGGCGCTTATGGGGCGCAGCTTCTGGAGTGGCTCGAGACCTATACCTTCGTCACCGAGCAGCGCTTCGCCGATCGCGCGCATGCCGACAGGGTCGCCGGGCATTTCCTGCGCGAGCTGTTGCGCGCGGGGACGACGACGGCGATGGTCTATTGCACCGTGCATCCACAGTCCGTCGAGGCGTTCTTCGCCGAATCCGAACGGTTCAACACCCGCATGATCGCCGGCAAGGTGCTGATGGATCGCCATGCGCCGCCGGCCCTGCTCGACACCGCCCAGCGCGGCTATGACGAAAGCAAGGCGCTGATCGCCAGGTGGCACGGCCGCGGGCGGCAGCATTATTGCGTGACGCCGCGCTTCGCCCCGACCAGCACCGAGGCGCAGCTCGATGCCGCCGGCGCGCTGCTGCGCGAGCATGACGCGGTCTTCATGCAGACCCATCTTTGCGAGAACCTCGCCGAAGTCGCCTGGGTGCGCGAGCTCTTCCCCGAGCGGTCAAGCTATCTCGACACCTACGATCACGCCGGCCTCGTCGGCCAGCGCTCGATGTTCGGCCATGCGATCCACATGCACGAGGCGGATTTTCACCGCTGCCATGAGGCGGGCGCGGCGCTCGCCTTCTGCCCGACCTCGAACCTGTTCCTCGGCAGCGGGCTGTTCCAGCTCTTCGACGCGATGGACCCGGCGCGTCCGGTGCGCGTCGGCCTCGGCACCGACGTTGGCGGCGGCACCAGCCTCAGCCAGCTGCAGTCGCTGAACGAAGCCTACAAGGTGGTGGCGATGTCGGGGCGCAAGCTCGACGCCGTGCGCGCCTTCTATCTCGCGACGCTCGGCGGGGCGCGCGCGCTCTATCTCGACGACCGGCTCGGCCGGCTGGCGCCGGGATATGACGCGGATATCGCGGTGCTCGATCCGAAGGGCACGCCGCTGCTCGATTTCCGTACCCGCCATTGCGACACGCTGGAGGAGCTGCTTTTCGTGCTGATGACACTCGGCGACGATCGGGCGGTGCGGGCCACCTATGTCGCGGGCGAATGCGTCTACGACCGGAGCCGCGCCGGCGATCCGTTCCGCTACCCCGCGCGGGTCTGACGCGTCCTGGCACGCCGCGCTCGCGGCGCGGCGAAAAGCCCTTGTTCCGCGCCGGCCGAACGGTACTTACTCGTCTTCGCAAATGCGAAGGGAGCCTGGAAATGAAGGTGATCGTGCTCGGGGCGGGGGTCATCGGGGTCACTACCGCTTGGTACCTCGCGCGCCAGGGCGTCGAGGTGCTGGTGCTTGACCGCCAGCCGGGTCCGGGTCTCGAGACCAGCTTCGCCAATGCCGGAGAGCTGTCCTACGGCATGACGTCGCCCTGGGCCGCGCCGGGCATTCCGATGAAGGCCGTGAAGTGGCTTTTCATGCGGCACCGGCCGCTGTTCATCTGGCCGCTGATCAGCCCCACGATGTGGGCCTGGGGCGCCAAGATGCTGATGAATTGCGACGAGGCGCACTACCGGCTGAACAAGGGCCGCATGGTGCGGATCTCGAACTACAGCCGCGACGCGCTGACCGACCTCATGGCCGAGACGCCGATCGCCTTCGACCAGCGCGAACTCGGCACCTTGCAGGTGTTCCGCACCGAAAAGCAGCTCAAGGCCTCGAAGGCCGATCAGGAGGTGCTCGCGGAATACGACTCGCCGTTCGAGGTGCTGGATCGTGAGGCCTGCGTCGCGGTGGAGCCCGGTCTGGCTCTGGTGCGCGACAAGTTCGTCGGCGGACTGCGCCTCCTCGCGGACCGCACCGGAGATTGCCGGATGTTCACGCTGGCCCTCGCCGACAAGGCGGCGGACCTGGGCGTCTCCTTCCGCTACGGCGTGAACATCCGGTCGCTGGCGGTCGATGACGGACGGATCGCAGGCGTGGAGACCGATCAGGGGCGCGAGACGGCGGATGCCTATGTTTGCGCGCTCGGACCCTATGCGCCGATCCTGCTGCGGACGGTGGGGATCAAGCTGCCGATCTATCCGATCAAGGGCTATTCCATCACCCTGCCGGTAACCGAGCCGGCGCTGGCCCCGGTCTCGACCCTGATGGACGAGACCCACAAGGTCGCGATCACCCGGCTCGGCGACCGGATCCGCGTCGCCGGCCAGGCCGAGATCATCGGCTACAACCGCAAGACCGGTCGGGGCGCCTTCGACACCGTGCGCCACGTGGTCGCCGACCTCTTTCCCAAGGCGGGTGATCTCGACCGGGCCGAAGGCTGGACCGGCCTCCGCCCGATGACCCCGGACGGAACCCCGGTGATCGGCCCGACGCGTTTTCCCAACCTCTTTCTCAACACCGGCCACGGCACCCTCGGCTGGACCATGGCTTGCGGCTCGGGCCGCGCCGTCGCCGACGTGGTGGTCGGCAAGACGCCCGAGATCTCGCTCGACGGCCTGACCGCGACCCGCTACGGGCAGTGAACGCACCAGCGACTTCGTCGTCCACGCATGGGAGGTCGGACGGCATCCCATGCCCGCGACGGAGTTCGGCCACCGCCGCGCCAGGTGAGCGGAACCGCTCTTCGCCCGGATCTTCGCAACATTGGCGGGCCCGGGGGCGGCCGCGGACCCCGTGATGATCGACGCGACCCACATCAAGGCGCACCACTTCGCCGCCATGTCCGGCGGGTCTGGAGGAGAACATCCGGGTCTGGCCGCCTTCCATTGACGCAGGAACTCAGGGTGCAGGTACG
>NZ_CALAGI010000173.1 GCF_937891315.1 uncultured Amaricoccus sp.
CCTCGTCCTGCCCGATAGGAATTCTGCCAATATGAAACTGGAAGAACGCCCAGGGCGCCGTGGTTTCGCGGGGCTTCCGACGCACTGGAGGGCTGGACCCCGGGTCAGCGAGGGGCGCGACCGGCTTGGCGCGCGCGGCGCGACTGGGCGATTGACAGGGGCGGCGGGGCGGGGTCGGATGCGCGCCCTCGCATGGAGTGTGTCTTGTCGCATCGAGAGCCCATTGCCCTGCCCGGGCAGCGCATCGGATTGCTCGGCGGATCCTTCGATCCGCCGCACGCGGGGCACGCGCATATCTCGAAATGGGCGCTGAAGGCGTTCCGGCTGCATCAGGTCTGGTGGCTGGTGAGCCCCGGCAATCCGCTGAAGCCCGCCGCCCCGGCGGACATGGCACGCCGCCTCGCCGCCGGGCGGGCGATCATGCGGCATCCGAGGGTCAAGGTCACCGATATCGAGGCGCGTCTCGGCACGCGCTACACCGCCGCGACGCTGACCGAACTTGCCCGGCGCTATCCGGGCGTCCGTTTCGTCTGGCTGATGGGCGCGGACAATCTGCGCGGCTTTCACCGCTGGGAGCGCTGGGACGAGATCCTGCGCATGGTGCCGGTCGGCGTGCTGGCCCGCCCGGGCGAGCAACTGCGCGCCGGTCTTTCGCCGGCGGCGCGGCGCTTCGCGCGCTGGCGGCTGCCGGCGGCGCAGGCGGCGGGGCTCGCCTCGCAGCGCGCGCCCTGCTGGACGCTGCTCAGCGGGCGCATGCTCGATCTTTCTTCGAGCGAGCTCCGCCGCATGGGTCTCTGGCGCGCCTGACACGTCCTGATCCGGGGATCCGGAGCATTGGACAGACGGGCCGCGTCGGCGTAATTCTTGCGCGGCGTGGGTGAGTGGGAGCCTGCCGCCATCGGCGGCGGCGCGGACGCGTGCGACAAGAACGATATAGCGGAGGTTTGCGGAAATGGATTTCAACAGCGCGCTGATCGCGGGCGCCGGCGGACTGATCGTCGGACTGGTGATCGGCTATTCCATGGGCGGGTCGGGCGAGGATCTGGCGGAGGCCGGCCTCCGCCAGACGCGGGAGCTTTCGACCAAGGTCGAAGCGTTGAGCGAGAAGGTCGGCGGCATCGAGGGCGCGGTCGGCGCGCTCAGCAAGGCGCAGACCGACGACGCGCAAGGGCTCGGCGCGCGCATCGACGGCATCGCGCAGGAGGTGTCGAGCCGGATGGACGCGCTCGGCGGCGGCGTGTCGGACGCGATGAAGACACAAATGCAGGATCTGCGCGGGCAACTCGCCGGCCTGATCGGCGGCGTCGGTGGCGGCGCGGCGGCGCCTGAGCCGGAGCGGGCGGCGGGCACTGGCTCCGCCGTGATCCCGGGCTCGGCGGTGACACTGGCGGACGGCAAGCTGCGGGTGTTCCTGTCGGCCGCCGATGCCAAGGCGGGCACGGCGCGGGTGGCGATCAACGGCCAGACGCTGGTGCCGCTCGAGCTCGGCAAGCCCTTCGACGCGGACGGCTGCTCGGTCTCGCTGACCGGCTTCGACGCGGACGGGGCGGCGCTGATCGACGGCGGCTGCTGAGCCTGGCATGACGCGCGGCCTTTCCCGGCGCGCTGTGCTCGCCGGTCTCGCCGCCGGGGTGGCGGCGCGGCCGGGCCGGGGTCGCGCCGCGGAACCGCCGCGCGCCGGTTATCTGCTCGTCGATCTGAAAGGCGGACAGGTGCTCGACGCGCGCGACGCCGACCGCGCCTTCCCGCCGGCTTCGGTGGCGAAGCTCGTCACCACGCTCTATGCGCTCGAAGCGCTCGGCCCCGGCTACCGCTTCGCGACGCGCCTCGTCGCGAGCGGGCCGGTGGAGGGCGGGGCGCTCGCCGGGGATCTCGCGCTGGTCGGCGGCGGCGATCCGGTGCTCGACACCGACGCGCTTGGCGAACTCGCGGCCGAGCTCTCCTCCTTGCGCGCGATCAAGGGCGGTTTTCGGATCGACGCCGGCGCGTTGCCGGCGATCGGCCAGATCGCGGAGGACCAGCCGGACGCCGCCGGCTACAACCCGGCGATCGCCGGGCTGAACCTCAATTTCAACCGCGTCTACCTCCAGTGGGCGCCGGGCGCCTCCGGTCCGAAGACGGCCTTTTCGGCGCCGGGCGAGCGGTTCGAGGTCGACGTGCCCTCCGTACGCGCCGAGGTGACGCGCGCGGTCCGCGAGCCGACGCACGGATTCGGCCCGGGCGGCGAGGTCTGGCGACTGCCGGCGGGGGGAATGCGGGGCGCGGGCAGCCTCTGGCTGCCGGTGCGCGAGCCGGTTCCTTACGCCGCCGAGGTCTTCGCCGCGCTGGCCGGTCGCGGTGGGTTGACTTTGCCCGCCGCGATCGATGGTCCGGCGGGCGGAGGGACGGTTCTGGCGGAGCGGCGCGGGGCACCGGTGGCCGAGCTGTTGCGTGGCATGCTCTTTCACTCGACCAACCTGACCGCCGAGGTGCTGGGCCTCCGCGCGACGCAGACGCGGGGCGGAACGCCGGGCGATCTCGCGCGATCGGCCGCGGCGATGACGGACTGGGCGCGGGCGGAATACGGGCTCGGCGGCGCCGTTTTCGTCAATCATTCCGGCCTCACCGACCAATCTCACCTGACGCCGCGAGAGCAGGTCCGGCTTCTGGCGCGCGCCGAGGACCGGCTGCCCGGCCTGCTGCGCGAACGGCCGGTCGCGGACGGGGCGGGCGGCACTTTCAGGGCGGAGGGCGCGCGGGTGCTGGCCAAGACAGGCACGCTCGATTTCGTCAGCGCGCTCGCCGGCTATGTCGAGCGGCGGAACGGGCGGCGGCTGGCCTTCGCGATCTTCGCCGCCGATCCCGCCGCGCGGGCCGCGATCCGCCCGGAGGACCGGGCCGATCCGCCCGGCGCCGCGCTCTGGGCGAACCGCGCCCGGGCCGAGCAGGCCGCCCTCCTGCGCAAGTGGCTGGCGGCCTATGGCTAATCCGCGAAATCCTGCACCAGATAGACGTCGCCGCAGGCGACGCCCTTGGGATCGACGCCGACGCCGCTGCCGAGGCGGCGGAAGCCCGGAGACAGGAGCGACGCGCGGTGCTTGGGCGAGGACAGCCATTTCGCCACCACGTCCTGTGCCAGCGTCGCATAGGTATGGATCGGCACCGGCTGATTGGTGTCGCCATAGGTGAAGGAGCAGCCGCTCATCTTCGTCGAGATCGGCCGGCCGACCAGCCGGTAGACCTTGTTCATCGCGATATTCTCGCCGGCGTTGCGATAGCTCAGCGACTGGCGGTCCAGCCGTTCCTTGAAGCCGGACTGCCCCTTGATCGGCAGCGCGTGGCTGTGCATCCGCAGCTTTGCCATGTTGCGCGCCTGGTCGGAGGCGACGCGGGCGAGCTTGGCGTCGCGGGAGAGCGGCGCCAGCCCGCGACCGCGGCGCGCGGCGTTGGAATAGATGAGCACGGCTTCGTCGAACAGCTTCTGGTCGATCCCGTCGGGCGAAATCGGCTGATTGAGCCGGCTCGGCACCTTCTCGGCCGCGGCCGCCTCGGTCCCGGTCAGGGCGACGCAAAGCAAAGCGAGCGCGCTCAGGACCTGGCGCATGGCAATCTCCCGATGGTCTTCCCCCAGCGCGTCGACCCCGGGGGCCGGCGCTGATCCCCACTCTGCGGATCCGTGGTTCATCCCCGGTTAAGAAAGAGGCGCCGGACCCGGTGACTTCGGCCAATGGTGAATCAAAGCCTGACGGATCCCGCTTTCCCTGCCAAGGCCGGAACTGTATCACTTGGCCGCCGTTTCCCGCGCGAGGATGACATGGACGAGACCGCGATGGCCTTCGAGATGCCGCATGTGCGCGCCGCGGCGACCCAGACGGGCCAGTTGCTCGATCGTATCTCCGTGCGCGACTATACCCGCACCGTCGAGATCGGCGCCTTCCGCTCGGAGCGCGGGGTGACCCAGCGCATCCGCTTCAACGTGGTGATGGAGGTCTCGCACCATACCGCGGCGCAGGACGACGATGTTGACAAGGTCGTGTCCTACGATTCGATCACCGAGGCGATCGAGGCGGAGTTCGCGAGCGAGCGGGTGAACCTGCTCGAAACGCTGGCCGAGCGCGTGGCGGCGCGCTGCCTCGCCGATCCCCGCGCGGTGCGGGTCTTTGTCCGGATCGAGAAGCTCGACCGCATCCCGGGCGCGCTCGGGGTCGAGATCGCCCGCGCCCGCGTCGCCGGCGCCCCGCGGCTGCGTCCCGTGGTCGAACCGGTCGCGGCGGCGGCCGCGCGAGCGCGCGTGTTTCATCTCGCCCAGAGCCTGCTCGAAGGGCCGGAGGCGGACGCCTGGCTCGACGCGCTGGTCGGCTGGGAGCATCCCGTGGTGCTGGTCCTCGGGCCGGCCGAGCCGCGCGCGCCCGGCCGCACCGAGGCGGAACGCCGCATCGGCCTGCTCGCGATCGAGCAGAACGCCTGGGCGCTGACCGACCGCGACCCGCGGTTCGACGTCGCCGCCTCGCGCACCGAACTCGACTGGGCGATGAAGAACCGACGCCCGACGGTCTGGGCGCCGGCCAAGATGGTGATGGACGCCCCCGGCGCCGCGGCCCCCGACGCCGGTGACCCCGTCGCACTTGCCGCTTGGCTCGCGGCCGAGATCGAGGCCGAGCTTCTGGTGATCGCCGGAACCGAGGCGCCGCCCGGGGCCTCGCGCGTCGAGCGCCCGTCCGATCTGCCGGCCTGATCCGATGCCCGCCCGCGTCGTCTTCGATCTCGACGGCACCCTCGTCGATTCCATTCCCACGATGGCGGACGCCGGCAACCGGATGCTGGCCGAGCTTGGCCGGCCGCCGGTCAGTATCGAGGAATGCGCGAGGTTCGTCGGCAACGGTGTCGCCAGGCTGGTCGAGCGGTTGCTGCTCTGTCGCGGCGGCTTGCCGGGGGAGGGGCTCGACCCGGCCGTCGCGCGGTTTCGCGCGATCTATGGCGCCGATCCGGTCACTGGCACCCATGCCTATCCCGGCGTCGGCGAGGCGTTGGCGCGACTCGCCGACGCCGGCCATTGGCTCGCGGTCTGCACGCAGAAGCCGAACGCGCCGGCGCTCGCCATCCTGCGCGGCTTGCGGATGATGCCGCCCGTCACCGGCTTCACCGGCGGCGACAGCATCGATGCGCTGAAGCCGGATCCGCGCATGTTCCGCCACGCCGCCGACCAGCTGCCGCCCGGTGTCGAGTTGCTCGTCGGCGACAGCCTGACAGACGCGGAGACGGCGCGCGCGGCGGGGGTGCCGTTCCTGCTCCATACCAGGGGCTATCGCACCCAGTCCGTCGCCGAGCTGCCGCACGACGCGGCCTTCGACGATTTCGCCGCGCTGCCGGAGCTGGTCGCGCGGATGCTCGCCGCTTGACCGGCGTCCATCGTCCGATCCCCTGGCTGGGGGGGCCGCGCCCGGCCCGTGCCCGCCGCCTCGCCGGGGGGCCGGTCTGGTTCGCCGACCTCGCCCTGCACCGGCGCGGCGCGGCACCGGTGCTTCTCCGCGCGGACGAAGCACCGGTGGAGGTGGTGGAGCGCCTGTCCGCGCCGCGGGCCGATCTGCTCGGCCTGTCCCTCGACCGGCCGCGGCTGATGGCGGTGGTCAATGTGACGCCGGACAGCTTCTCGGACGGGGGGCGGCATTTCGCCGCCGCCGACGCGGTGGCGCGCGCGAAGGCGATGGTCGCGGCCGGCGCCGACATCCTCGATATCGGTGGCGAATCCACCCGCCCCGGCGCCGCCCCGGTGCCGGCCGAAGCCGAGATCGCCCGCGTCGTGCCGGTGATCGCCGGACTGCGCGCCGAAGGCGTCACAGCGCCGATCTCGATCGATACCCGCAAGGCGGCGGTGGCGGCCGCGGCCTTCGAGGCGGGCGCCGACCTCTTCAACGACGTCTCGGCGCTCGAACATGATCCCGAAAGCCTGCGCCTCGCCGCCGCCTCGGGTCGGCCGGTCTGCCTGATGCATGCCCAGGGCGATCCCCGCACCATGCAGGACGCGCCGCGCTATGACGACGTGCTGCTCGACGTCTGCGACTATCTCGCCGGGCGCGTCGCGGCGGCCGAGGCGGCGGGTATCCCGCGCGCGCGGATACTGGTCGATCCCGGTATCGGTTTCGGCAAGACCGTCGAGCACAATCTCGCCCTTGTTCGCGGCCTCGCGGCCCTGCACGGCCTCGGCTGCGCCGTCCTGCTCGGCGCCTCGCGCAAGCGCTTCATCGGAACCGTCGCCGGCGTGGCCGAGGCGCCGGCGCGCGGACCGGGGTCAATCGCGGTGGCGCTCGAGGGGTTGCGCCAAGGGGCGCAGGTGGTACGAGTGCACGACGTGGCCGAGACCCGGCAGGCGGTGGCCCTCTGGCTCGCGCTCGCCGGGGACGGCGAGGGCTGAGGCGAGGAAACGAATGGGGCGCAAGCTCTTTGGAACCGATGGCGTGCGCGGACGGGCCAACGACGACCCGATGACGGCGGACACCGCGCTGCGGCTCGGCCAGGCCGCCGGCCGCTATTTCACCAGCGGCGACAAGCGCCACACCCATCGCGTGGTCATCGGCAAGGACACCCGGCGCTCCGGCTACATGCTCGAAAACGCGCTGACCGCCGGCTTCACCTCGGTCGGGATGAATGTGTTTCTCGTCGGCCCGATCCCGACCCCGGCGGTCGGCTTTCTCGCCCGCTCGATGCGCGCCGATCTCGGAGTGATGATCTCGGCCTCGCACAACCCGTTCCAGGACAATGGCATCAAGTTCTTCGGCCCCGACGGCTTCAAGCTCGGCGACGCGGCGGAGGAGGCGATCGAGGCGGCGCTCGACGGGGCGCGGAGCCTTGCCGAGCCGGCGGATATCGGCCGCGCCACCCGCATCGACGACGGCCGCGGCCGCTACATGGAGTTCGCCAAGACCACCTTTCCGCGCGGCCTGCGGCTCGACGGGCTGAAGGTGGTGGTCGATTGCGCCAACGGCGCCGCCTATCGCACCGCGCCGGAAGTCTTGTGGGAACTGGGGGCCGAGGTGATCCCGCTCGCGGTCCAGCCCGACGGCGTCAATATCAACAAGGGCTGCGGCTCGACCCATCCCGAACTCGCGGCCGAGGCGGTGCTGGAGCACGGCGCCGATCTCGGGATCAGTCTCGACGGCGACGCCGACCGGGTGATGATCATCGACGAGAAGGGCGTGGTCGCCGATGGCGATCAGTTCATGGGCCTGATCGCCGACCGCTGGCGGGCCGAGGGGCGCCTGGCGGGGAACACCCTCGTCGCGACTGTAATGTCCAACCTCGGGCTCGAGCGGTTCCTGCGCGCCCGGGACATCACGCTGCTGCGCACCGCCGTCGGCGACCGCTACGTCGTCGAGGCGATGCGCGAGGGTGGCTTCAATCTCGGCGGCGAGCAGTCGGGCCATATCGTGATGACCGACCATGTCACGACCGGCGATGGGCTGATCGCCGCGCTACAGTTCCTGTCGGCCATGGCCGAGACCGGGCGGCGGGCGAGCGATCTCGCGCGGGTTTTCCCGCCCTATCCGCAGACCCTGCGGAATGTCCGCTACCGCAAGGGCGCCCAGCCGCTGGAGCAGGCGAGCGTTCAGGCCGCCATCGCCGCCGGCGAGGCGCGGATGGGCGGCGCCGGGCGCCTCGTCATTCGCAAGTCCGGCACCGAGCCGCTGGTCCGGATCATGGGCGAATGCGAGGATCCGGCGCTGCTGCGCGCCATCGTCGGCGATATCGAGGCCGAGGTCGCCAAGTTCGCCTGAGAAGGCCCGCGGCTTCGGAGTTTTCGCCCGTCTTCGACGGTCAGTCGGCCCCCCGTGCCGAGGGGTGCCGAGCCATGCGCGGCTTCCCTCCGCTGTCGGATGGAACCTTCTCCGCCCAAGTACGTTTTTCACCAGACAGGAAGATAGGCGAGGTGGCGTGGTGATGTCATCCAAAAGCCGGTCTTCGTCTGAAATGAAGCAAATATCTTCCAGGAAGGGAGTTCAAATTGAAACGCTCTTTTATTCCGCTTTTCGTCGCGGCGTCGATGGCGACGGCTCCGGTTGTCGCTTTCGCGCAGATGACTGACATCAGCAGGGTTGAAAGTGAGGTGACGAGCGATCTGGCATTGGTCGGGATCAACGATATCGACGTGTCGATGCTCACGCTGAAGCAGTTGCAGGAAATCAAGCTCGTGGCCGGAGGTCAGAGCGGCATGACTGACAAGCAGCGCCAGATCCGGGCGATCATCGATCGGGCGCCGGGCTCGCAGTCCGAGTAACCAGCTTTCACGCCGAGGAGTGACCTGCGCGGTCGGGAAGCCGGCCGCGTTTTTTTTTTGGAGCGTAAAGACGACCCGGTTGCGCCGGGCCGTCCGCTCCGGAGTCCTGATTTGACGCAATATCTTGATCACCAGATGATGCCGTCTGGTTGGATATCGCTCTACCGCGCCACCGTGTCCATGTCGAACGCCGCCGCCAGCAAGGCCCGGGTATAGGCGGTCTTCGGCGCCGCGAAAATCTCCGCCGCGTCGCCCGCCTCGACCACGTCGCCATTGCGCATCACCAGCATCCGATGCGCCAGCGCCCGCACCACGCGCAGATCGTGGCTGACGAAGACATAGGCGAGCCCGTACTTGCGCTGCAGCAGGCGGAGCAGTTCGACGATCTGCACCTGCACCGTCATGTCGAGCGCCGAGGTCGGCTCGTCCAGCACCACGAGCTTTGGCCGCAGGATCATCGCCCGGGCGATCGCGATGCGCTGTCGCTGGCCACCGGAAAATTCGTGCGGATAGCGGTGTCGCGTCTCGGGATCGAGCCCTACCTCGCGCAGGATGTCGATCACCCGCTCGGCCGGATCGCCGGCATGGCCATGCACGCCGAGCCCCTCGGCGACGATCTGCTCGATCGTCATCCGCGGGCTGAGCGAGCCATAGGGATCCTGGAACACCATCTGCATGTCGCCGCGGATGCCGCGCAGATCGCGGTTGCGCCAGCCCTGGATGTCGCGGCCGAGAAAGACGATGCGCCCTTCGGACGAGATCAGCCGCATGAGCGCGAGCGCGAGCGTGGTCTTGCCCGAGCCGCTCTCGCCGACGACACCCAGCGTCTCGCCGGCCCGGATCGCGAGGTCGGCGTGGTTCACCGCCTTCACATGGCCGACGGTCCGTCGCAGCAGCCCGGCCTTGATCGGAAACCAGACGCGGAGATCCTTTGTCTCCAGCACCGGCGCGGCGTCCCCCCCCACCGGCTCCGGCGCGCCGGTCGGCTCGGCGGCGAGCAGGGCGCGGGTATAGGGATGGCGCGGATCGGTGAAGATCGCCGCCGTCGGCCCGGTCTCGACGATCTCGCCGGCGCGCATCACCGCCACGCGGTCGGCGATCCGCCGCACGATGCCGAGATTGTGGGTGATGAACAGCATCCCCATGCCCTCGGCCTTCTGGATATCCGCGAGCAGGGTCAGGATCTGCGCCTGAATCGTCACGTCGAGCGCGGTGGTTGGCTCGTCGGCGATCAGCACGTCCGGCCCGTTCGCCAGTGCCATGGCGATCATCACCCGCTGCCGCTGTCCGCCCGAGAGCTGATGCGGATAGGCGCCGAGCCGGCTTTCGGGGTCGCGGATGCCGACCTGGGTCAGGAGCTCGATGATGCGCGCGCGGGCGGCGGCGCCGGTCAGCCCCTGATGCAGAGCGAGACTCTCGCCGATCTGCCGTGCGATCGGATGCAGCGGATTGAGGCTGGTCATCGGCTCTTGGAAGATGAAGCTGATGTCGTTGCCGCGCACCGCGCGCAAGGCCCGGGCGCCCGCCGTTGCCATGTCCGCGCCCCGGTAGCGGATCTCGCCGGTGACCCGCGCATTGTCGGCCAGCAGCCGCACGGTCGAGAGCGCGGTCACCGACTTGCCGGAGCCGCTCTCGCCGACCAGAGCCAGCGTCTCGCCGGGGGCGAGGTCGAAGCTCACGCCGCGCACCGCTTCGGTCACGGCGCCGCCTTGCGCGAAGGCGATGCGCAGGTCGCGCACGGACAGGATGGGCTCGAGGCTTTTCCCCGTGTCCTTCATCGCGTGCCCTTCATCGCGCGGGCCTCACGCGAAGGTCTTCCGCGGATCGTAGGCGTCGCGCACGCCCTCGAAGATGAAGACGAGCAGCGACAGCATGATCGCGAAGGTGAAGAAGGCGGTGAAGCCGAGCCACGGCGCATTGAGCTGGTTCTTGCCCTGCAGTGCGAGTTCGCCAAGCGAGGGATAGGAGGGCGGCAGGCCGAGCCCGAGAAAATCGAGCGCCGCCAGCGTACCGATCGCGGCCGTGATGATGAAGGGCATCAGGGTCAGGGTTGCCACCATGGCGTTGGGCAGGAGGTGGCGGAACATGATCGTCCGGTCGCGCACGCCGAGCGCGCGGGCCGCCCGCACATATTCGAAGTTCCGCGCGCGCAGGAACTCGGCCCGCACCACGCCGACGAGACTGGTCCAGCCGAAGAAGGCGATGAGCAGGGTCAGCAACCAGAAATTCATGGTGAAGATCGCCGACAGGATGATGATGACATAGAGCGTCGGCATATTGCTCCAGATCTCGACGATCCGCTGGAACACGAGGTCGGTCCAGCCGCCGAAATAGCCCTGCGTCGCCCCCGCGACGATGCCGATCGCGCTCGATATCACCGCCACCATCAGCGCGAACAGAACCGAGATGCGAAAGCCGTAGATCACCCGCGCCACGACGTCCCGCGTCTGGTCGTCGGTGCCGAGCCAGTGGTCGCGGTCCGGTGCCGAGGGGGCCGAGACCACGCCGTAGTTGATCGTGTTGTAGCTGTAGGGCACCGGCGGCCACAGCATCCATCCGGGCTGCGCGATCACCTGGCCGTCCACCATTCCGGTCGCCGCCTCGGCATAGATCCGGTCGGGATCGTCGAGGCAGGCTTCCAGACCCCCGGTGCGGATCAGGCAGCGCACCTCCGCCGACTGATATTCGGCCTCGGTCTGGAACTCGCCGCCGAAATCCGCCTCCGAATAGAAGTTCAGGATCGGAAACCGGAACCCGTCCTGAAACCGGATCAGAAGAGGCCGGTCGTTCGCCACGAACTCGGCGCAGAGCGCGACGAGGAACAGCGCGAGAAACACCCAGAGCGACCAGAACGCCCGCCGGTTCGCCCGGAAATTGGCCAGCCGTCGGCGCTGGAGGGCGGTCAGCGTCATGTCTCGCGGCTCTCGAAATCGATGCGCGGATCGATCCAGACATAGGTGAGATCCGAGAGCAGGCCGACGATCAGCCCCAGAAGGCCGAAGACATAGAGCGTGCCGAACACCACCGGATAGTCGCGCTGGATCGCGCTCTCGTAGGCCAGCCGCCCGAGGCCGTCGAGGCTGAAGATCGTCTCGATGATCAGGCTGCCGCCGAAGAAGATGCTGATGAAGACCGCTGGAAAGCTGGCGATCACGATCAGCATCGCATTGCGGAACACATGGCCGTACAGCACCCGTCCCTCGGTCAGGCCCTTGGCGCGGGCGGTCATCACATACTGCTTCTTGATCTCGTCGAGGAAGGAATTCTTGGTGAGCAAGGTGGTGGTGGCGAAGGCGCTGATCGTCGCCGCCGTCACCGGCAGCACGATATGCCAGAGATAGTCGAGGATCTTGCCGCCGAGGCTCAGCTCTGCCCAATTGTCCGACGTGAGGCCGCGCAACGGGAAGATCTGCCAGTAGGAGCCGCCGGCGAACAGCACGAGCAGCATGATGGCGAAGAGAAAGCTCGGCACCGCGTAGGCGACGACGATGACCGCGCTGGTCCAGGTATCGAAGCGCGTCCCGTCGCGGATCGCCTTGCGCACCCCGAGCGGAATCGAGATCGCATAGGCGATCAGCGTCGACCAGAGGCCGAGCGTGATCGAGACCGGCATCTTCTCCAGCACCAGGTCGATGACGGAGATCGAGCGGAAATAGCTCTCTCCGAAGTCGAAGGTGAGATAGTTGCGCACCATCAGCAGAAATCGTTCGAGCGGCGGCCTGTCGAAGCCGAACTGCCTTTCCAGATCGGCGATGAAGTCCGGAGGCAGGCCCTCCGCGCCGCGGTATTCGCTGTTTCCGCCGCCGCCGCCATCGCCGCCACCGCCGGTGAACCGGTCGGTGGACGAGCTCTGATCCTCAAGCTGGGCGATGATCTGTTCGATCGGACCACCGGGCAGGAACTGGGTCAGGATGAAATTGATGAGCAGGATGCCGAACAGCGTCGGCACCATGAACAGCACGCGGCGGAGGACATAGGCGCCCATCTCAGCGCAGCGCGCCCTCGGATTTCAGCTTGTCGTACTTCGCCTGGTCGATCCACCAGTAGGCGTCGCCGCGGGCGTATTCCGGCTGGACATCCGGGCGGCCGAACACGTCCCAGTAGGCGATGAGATACTGGCCGCTGTACCAGTTCGGCACCCAGATCTGCTTTGCCCGCAGCACCCGGTCGAGCGCGCGCACCCGCGCCTCCATCGTCGGACGGTCGGGCGCGGCGATCACCTGCTCGATCAGCGCGTCGACGACCGGATCCTTCAGCCCGCCATAGTTGGCCGAGCCCGGCGCGTCGGCCGCGGACGAGCCGAAGAGCTCGCGCAGTTCGAGCCCGGGCGAGAGTGACATGGCGAAGCGGCCGCCGATGACGTCGAAGTCGAAATCCTTCTGCCGCTGCTGCATCTGGGCCGCGTCGACCGTGCGGTTGCTGGCATCGATCCCGATCCGCCGCAGATTGGCGACATAGGGGTTCACCACGCGGTCGAGCGAGGGATTGTCATCGACGAATTCGACGCGCAACAGCTCGCCCCTGGCATCGCGTCGCAATCCGTCGGCGCCGACCTTCCAGCCCGCCTCGTCGAGCAGGGCCGAGGCGCGGCGGAGCGCGGAGCGGTCGAGCTGCTGCGCGCCCTGAACCGGCGGCGCATAGGCGACCTCGGTGAAGATCTCGGGCGGCAGCTGGTCGCGGAACTGTTCCAGCACCGCGAGCTCCTCGCCCTGGGGGAGACCCTCCGCCTGCATCGGTGAATTTTCCCAGAAGCTGTCGGTCCGCTTGTAGAGTTCATGGAACAAGGTAGCGTTGGTCCATTCGAAATTGAACATGAGCGCGATCGCCTCGCGCACGCGCGGGTCCTGGAACTTGTCGCGGCGCAGGTTGAACCAGAAGCCCTGCGTGCCGGAGGGGCGATTGTCGGGCAGCGTCTCCTGCTTCACCCAGCCCTTCCTCAGCGCGGGAAAATCGTACGCCGTGGCCCAGAGGCTGGAGAAGAACTCCTGGTGAAAGAGATAGCTGCCGCTCTTCAGCGCCTCGAAGGCGGCGGTGTTGTCGGCGAAATATTCGTAGACGAAGCAGTCGAAATTGTTCACGCCGACATTCACCGGCAGCTTCGCGCCCCAATAGTCCGGGTTCTTGCAATATTTGATGGTGCGCCCGGGCTGGACGCTCGCCACCACGTACTGGCCGGAGCCGACCGGCGGCGTCAGCGTTGATTCCCCGAACGGCACCGTCTCGTAGTAGTGCTTCGGCAGAACCGGCAGCGCCCCGGCGAGACCCGGCAGTTCGCGCTTGGCCGCGTCGGCGACGAAGGTGAACTTGACCTTGTGCGGGTCCAGCGCCTCGACCTTCTCGATGTCGCGCAGCGTGATCTTGTACGACGGCTCGCCCTTGTCGAGCAGCACCTGATAGCTGAAGACCACGTCCTCGGCGGTGATCGGCACGCCGTCCGAGAACGTCGCCTCGGGGCGCATGTTGAAGATCACCCAGGACTTGTCCTCGGGATATTCGACGCTCTCGGCGATCAGCCCATAGGCCGAATCCGGCTCGTCGGCGGAACCGGCGAGCAGGCTGTCGGTGAGCAGGCCGAGCCCCTGCGCCGGCTCACCCTTGAGGATATAGGGGTTCAGGCTGTCGAAGGTCTGCGAGGCGCCGACCCCGCGAAAGCTCATGGTCCCGCCCTGTGGGGCATCGGGATTCACATAGTCGAAATGCTCGAAGTCCGCCGGGTATTTCAGATCGCCAAAGGTCGAGATTCCATGGCTCGTGATGATCTTCGGCGCCGTCTCCTCGGCCCGCGCATGCGCCGTGATCGCCAGCGCCGCGCCGAACAGAAATCCGCTCGCCATCCGGATCAGGCGGCGCCCTTCGGGCGGGGCGACCGCGCAGGTTCCGGCGGGGTGGCGACGGTCTGGTGCTTGCATCGGCTATCCTGTGATCGCGGCGGTGGCAAGCCGCCGGCGGGAGGCGAACGGGGCGGTCAGGCTACCGGTACCGCGCGCCTCTCACGACGCCAATGCAGGAATTCGTGAGCCTATTGGCTCACCGATTCCAGATAGGCGATGACATTGGCGCGGTCCTCGGCCTTCGGCAGGCCGGCGAAGGACATCTTGGTTCCGGGCACCGCTTCCTTCGGGCTGTTCAGGAACACGAACAAGGCATCGGGCGTCCAGTCGCCGCCGTGGCTCTTCATCGGGTCCGAATAGGCGAAGCCATCGACGCTGCCGACGGGGCGTCCGATGACATGGTCGAGATGCGGGCCGACCGCGTTGTTGCCGTCGATCTTGTGGCAGGTCGCGCATTTCTTGAACACTGCCTGACCCTTGGCCACGTCGGCCGACGCGACCAGCGCGGCCACGTCCACCTGCTCCTCGGCCGTCGCGGCCTCGCCGCCGCCCGCGCCATCGGGCACGCTGATCACATAGGCGACCTCTTCGCTATGTGTGTCGAAAATAAGTCCCGAGAAGAACAGAAGCAGCAGGAATGCCAGCAGGCTTCCGCAGACCGCGCCTACGATCTTGGTGACTTCCATCGTGTTCATCGCTCACTGGCACCTTGCTTGGGGGCGGCGTCGCCGAGGTTCGCTTCCAGCGAAGTTCTACCCGGATCGCCGAAGGCTGCGCAAGACCGCGCAGCGTGACGAATTGCCCCGGCAGGGTCGGCGCGACCTCCGAGGGGCCTCCCGCGCTCTTTCGCTCGCCAGGGGTTTCTGCGATGGTCCCGACCATTTCGCAGCGAAGGGTTCCGTGAATGGGTCAGAAGACCAACGCGATCTCGTTCCAGGGCACGCGCGGCGCCTATTCGCACCAGGCCTGCGCCGAGGTGTTTCCAGAGATGGAGGCGCTGCCCTGCACGACGTTCGAGGATGCGATCGCCGCGGTGAAGGAAGGCCGCGCCGACCTTGCCATGCTGCCGGTCGAGAATTCGACCTATGGGCGGGTGGCCGACATCCACCATCTGCTGCCGGAATCGGGCCTGCATATCGTCGGTGAGCATTTCCTGCGCATCCATATCAATCTCCTCGGCGTGCCGGGCGCGCGACTCGAGGACATCCGCGCCGCCATGAGCCACACCGTTCTGCTCGGACAGTGCCGCGCCTTCCTGCGCGAGCACCGGATCACCCCGCGCACCGGCGCCGACACCGCCGGCTCGGCCGAGATCGTGGCGCGGACCGG
Source organism: uncultured Amaricoccus sp. (assembly GCF_937891315.1). Lineage (GTDB taxonomy): Bacteria > Pseudomonadota > Alphaproteobacteria > Rhodobacterales > Rhodobacteraceae > Amaricoccus. The sequence goes on from NZ_CALAGI010000173.1 coordinate 15,412, forward strand.
TGACCCCACGCTGGCCGGCCTCGCCTCCGAGATCGCGGGCGAGATCTACGGGCTGAACGTCCTCGCCCGCCATATCGAGGACCAGAAGAACAACACCACGCGTTTTCTCATCATGGCGCCGGAGCCGATGATCGCGCCGCCGGGCGATGTGCTCACCACCTTCGTCTTCCGGGTGCGCAACATCCCCGCCGCGCTCTACAAGGCGATGGGCGGCTTCGCCACCAACGGCGTCAACATGATCAAGCTCGAAAGCTACATGGTCGGCGGCGAATTCACCGCGACCCAGTTCTACGCCGACATCGAGGGCCACCCGGACGAGCCGGCGGTCGCCCGGGCGCTGGAGGAACTCGCCTATTTCACCACCAGCCTCGAGTTGCTCGGCACCTATCCCGCGCATCCCTTCCGGCGCGCCCGGTCGTGAGCGGCGGTCGCCCGGGTCGCGACGGAGGGGAGGGATGAGGGACGCCGAGGCCGTCACCTTCGCCGGCGCCTCGATCGATCGGGCGACTCATCTGCGCGCCGACGGCGCCGCGCTCGGTCGACTCGCCGCCGAGCCGGCTGCGCGCTGCCTTGCCCTGTCGCGCGGCCGCCCGCTCCTCGATTTCGGGGGCGCCGGTCCGCGGCTCGGCTGGCTGCCGCTGTCCGCCCCGCTGTTCGAAGGTGCCTCCGGTCCCGTTTTTCTGGGTATCGAGGCCGGCGCCCCGCGTTTCGCCCGCGAGATCCCCGACTGGCCGGACCCGACCGTCGCCGAGGATGGCACCGAGGGCCATCCCGCCCTGGCCGCCGATCTGCGCTTTGGCGATCTCCGCGGACTGATGGCGGCGCTGACACCGGGCGACGCTGGCAACGCGGCGGCGGCCAAGGGCATCTTCGCCTGGCACGAGACCCACCGCTTCTGCGCCAATTGCGGCGCGGGGTCCGAGATCGCCGAAGCGGGTTGGAAGCGGACCTGCCCCGCCTGCGGCGCGCAGCATTTTCCGCGCACCGATCCCGTGGTGATCATGCTCATCACCCACGGCAATTGCGTGCTGCTCGGCCGTTCCGCCGCCTGGCCGCCGGGGATGTATTCCCTGCTCGCCGGCTTCATGGAGCCCGGCGAGACGATCGAGGCCGCCGTGCGTCGCGAAACCTGGGAGGAGGCGGGCGTGCCGGTCGGCCGGGTCGACTATCTTGCCAGCCAGCCCTGGCCCTTCCCGTCGAGCCTGATGCTCGGTTGTCGCGGAGAGGCGCTGGCCCGCGAGATCCACCGCGATCCGAACGAGCTGGAGGACGCCCGCTGGGTCAGCCGCGAGGGGGTGCTGGCCGCGCTCTCCGGCCAGGATCCGGATCTGCGCCCGGCGCGCCGCGGCTCGATAGCCCGCTTCCTGATCGAGCGCTGGCTCGCCGACGCGCTCGACTGATCCCGGAGAGGATTCCCCATGCGCCTGATCTCGCTTCTCGCCCTTCTCGCCGCGCCCGCCCCGGCGCTGGCCGACGATGTCATTCCGGCGCTGACCGCGACCTATGTCTGCGCGGGTGGCGCGGTCCTGCGGGTCGCCTATCTCAATCCGTCGCCGGATGACTCGCTGGCCGTGGTGGACTACGGCGGCCGTCTGATCCCGATGCGCGCGGGGCCGACGGGCTCAGGGGTGCGCTATGTCGCCTTCGATCCCGTCCCGGGCTTCGTCTGGCACGGCAAGGGTCCGGACGGGACGCTCTTCACCGATGGCGAGAATGGGCAACGGGCGATCCTCGAAGATTGCCATCAAGTCGGTTCCTGAGGACGGGCCAAAGGTTCGCCGCCCCGGGGGCGAGCCCCGGGACGGCGGCGTTTCAGGCCCGGCGGATCACTGCGCGGGCACGGTCGCCGGCGCCGGCGCGGGCGCCGGGGCGTTGGGCAGCGTGCTCACGTCCTCGGAGGAAATGTTGGTTCCGAGGGTGAAATTCACCAGATCCGACACGGTGAACTTGCCGTTCGTGCCGAATTCCGGCTTCCAGTCCGGCGCCTGGGCGATGTAGGAGGCCTTGTCCGCGTCGAGGATCGCCGCGAAGGTGCGCGCGACGATCCGCGCCCCGACGCCGGCCAGCCGGAAGCCCCCGGTCAGCGTCTCGGCCTCGCGCAGGATGTAGAACCACAGCGGCGCCGGTCCCGTGCCGCCGGGCACGTCCTTCCAGATCTGCGCGTCCGTCAGCTTGCGTGCCACCCGGAAATGCGCCGCCACGTCCTGGCCGCTCGGCAGGCGGGCGTCGATACCCCGTTGCAGGTTGCGCGACGCCAGCGACCGGCGCGGGGCGGTCGAATCGGAATCGACCACGGTGTTCGGCAACTTCAGGAGCGGCGTGGAGATGCGGATGTCGATCAGCTTGCCCGGCTGCGCGCCGGTGCCGAAGAAGGATGCCCAGTCGATGCGCAGACCCTCCGGCACCACGCGCCCGCCGCGCAGGTCGCGCGAGAAGTCGGGATCATCGACCGCGCCGGGGAAGATCGCCGCGGCGCGCACCGGCTGGCCCGGGACGATCGGCGCCAGCAGATAGCCCGGCCGCACCTGACTGTGGCCGAAGCGATAGGCCGCGACGCTGAACTCCACCGGCATGAAGGCGTTGCCATCCTCGGGGAAGCGGAACGGCATCTCCTCCAGCGCCTGACGGATCACATGCGCGCCGACGGTGCGCGCCAGGAACTCGTTGACCACGATCCACTGATAGTGCCAGCGAACCTGCGTCTGCGCCTTCTCGAAACGCTCCTGAATCCCGAGCGCGGGGTCGGTGTGATCGTTGAACACCTTGTTGTGGAACAGCAGGAACAGCCGGTGCAGCTGCGAGACGATGAGGTTCTCGTCGTTGCGCGGATCGCCGATCAGCGCGGTGCCATCGCTGTTGCGCGGCAGGTCGAAGCCGTTGTCGCCGAGCAGCATGCGTCCGGGGTTGTTCTTGTCATAGAGGAACGGCTGCACCTTCGGCCCGAGCCCGTAGACACTGTCGAGTTCCAGCGCCGGGGTGCGGAAGTTGCGCAGGGCGTAGGGGTCGATCTGCTGCTCGAGATTGGAGGTCGCATCGAGCGTCAGGTCATGGTCGATGAACTGGCCGAGGAAGGTATAGCCGGCTTTGATCCGGAGATTGTCCTGGCTGGTATCGGACGGAGGCGGCGCGCCGCCGTCCATCGCCCCGCCAATCTTGCCGAGTTCCTCCGGCCCGGGCTTGAACGACTTCAGCGAGCGGAGGTAGGGCAGCATCCGACCGAACCGGCCGGGTTCGTTGAAACGACCGCGCGGAACGTCGCAGCCGCGCTCGAACCGTCCGGGGCCATAGCCGCCGCCGTGGGCGCAGTTGAAGGGAGTCGTCATGTCGGTACCTCGCTGGCGAAATGAGCTGTGCTGATGCGGAAATGGTCGAACTCCGGGCGCAAATAGGCACGGATATCAGTCGGCCACTGGGCCGTTATTCAGGCTTGTCCAATCTGGTCCGTCGTTGAAATTCAACCGGCGGCTAAACGCGCTGCGGAAACTTTCGAATGCGCATAGATTAACACAGATTCGGTTCGTCGCAAAGCGTCCCTGCGCGGAAGACGATCATCGCGGAAAAAGCGGCGGCGCCGGAGGCCTGGCGTCCCGCGCCACGCGGCACTCCTCGGGCGTCGGTCGCCGGAGGCGATCTACAGTGACCGCCGCGCCATCAGCGCGGCGCCGATGGTGCCGTCGTCGAGATAGTCGAGCTCGCCGCCGATCGGAACGCCCTTCGCCAGGGACGTGATCGCCGCGCCGCTACCCGCCAGCAGGTCGGCGATGTAGTGCGCCGTGGTCTGGCCGTCGATCGTCGCATTGAGCGCGAGGATCACCTCATGCCCGCCCTCGGCCCGGACCCGCGCCAGAAGGGCCGGGATGCGCAGCGCCTCGGGCCCGACCCCGTCGAGCGCCGACAGCACGCCGCCGAGCACGTGATAGGTGCCGCGGAACGCGGCGCCGCGCTCCATCGCCCAGAGATCGGCGACGGTTTCGACGACGCAGATCTCGCCGGTCGCCCGCCTCGGATCGGCGCAGATCGCGCAGAGCGGGCCGCTGGCGATATTGCCGCAGCGGTCGCATTCCCGCGCCGTCGCCGCCACCTCGGCTATCGCTTGCGCCAGCGGATCGAGCAGCTGCGCCCGGCGTCGGATCATCTGCAGCACCGCGCGCCGCGCCGAGCGCGGGCCGAGTCCCGGCAGCCGCGCCATCAACGCGATCAGCCGGTCGATCGCCTCGTCGCCGCCCGCGCCCGTCATCCTCGACCCGCCTCAGCCCGCCCTCAGAACGGCAGCTTCATGCCTTCCGGCAGGTTCAGCCCCTCGGTCACCTTGGCCATCTCGGCCTGCGCGGCGACGGCTGCGCGTTGCTGCGCGTCCTTGATCGCCGCGACGATCAGGTCCTCGACCACCTCGCGCTCGTCCGGATCGAACAGGCTCGGATCGATGGCAAGTGCCTTGACCTCGCCCTTGGCGGTGGCGGTCACCTTGACGAGGCCGGCGCCGGCCTCGCCGACCACCTCTGTCGCATCGAGCCGCGCCTGCACGTCGCCCATCCGCGCCTGCATTTCCTGCGCCTGCTTCATCAGCTTGGCCATGTCGCCGAGCTGTCCGAGCCCCTTCAGCATCCCCTAGTCCTCCTGTGCAAAGGGATCGAACGGATCCCAGTCATCATCCTCGGTCACGTCCGCCTCGGCCGGCGCGGGTTCCAAAACCGGTTCGGGCGGGCGTACGTCCTTGATCACCGCGCCGGGAAAGGCGGCCAGCACCGCTTGCACCAGCGGATGCGCCGCCGCCCGCGCATGCAGGTCGCCCCGGATCTCGGCCCGGGTTTCGGCGATGGTCGCCGCGCCGCCGGAACCGACGATCGACACGCCCCAGCGCACGCCGGTCCAGCTCTGCAACCTTTGCGCCAGCCGCGCGGCGAGCTCCGGCGCCGCCTCCGCCGCCGGTTCGAATTCGATGCGCCCGGGCGTGTATTTCGCCAGCCGGACGCCGGTCTCGATCTCCACCAGCAGGCTCATGTCCCGCCGCGCGCGCACCAGCGCCACCACGTCGTCGAAGCTCTGGTACCGGGCGAGCGGCGCGATCTCCAGGGGCGCGGTCGGGGCAGGGGGCACGACCGCGGGCGCCGCGAGCGCCTGGGCCCCGCCACCGCCGCGCGGCGGTGGGACCGCGGGACCGGCCGCGACGCCGGCCGGCACGGGCTCCGCCGTCAGCCGGCGGATCAGTTCCTCGGGGCTCGGCAGTTCGGCGACATGGGTGAGGCGGATGATCGCCATCTCGGCCGCCATCATCGCGTTCGGCGCCGCGCCGACCTCCTCCAGCGCCTTCAGCAGCATCTGCCACATCCGGGTCAGCGCGCGCATCCCAAGGCCGGCGGCGAAATCGAGACCACGCGCCCGCTCGTCCGGGCCGATGGTGGGATCGTCCGCCGCCTCGCGCGTCAGCTTCACCATCGATACCCAGTGCGTCACCTCGGCCAGGTCGCGCAGTACCGCCATCGGATCGGCGCCTTCGGCATATTGCCCGGCGAGTTCCCCCAGCGCCCCGACCGCGTCGCCCCGCATCACCGCCGCGAAGAGATCGAGCACCCGGGCGCGATCGGCGAGGCCGAGCATCGCCCGCACCTCCGCCGCGCTCGTCTCGCCGGCGCCATGGGCGATCGCCTGGTCGAGCAGCGACAGCGCGTCGCGCACCGAGCCTTCCGCCGCCCGGGTGATCAGCGCCAGCGCGTCGGGCGCCACCGTCACCCCTTCCGCCGCGGCGATCCCGGCGAGATGCGCCAGCATCGCCTCGGGCTCGATGCGCCGCAGGTCGAACCGCTGGCAGCGGCTCAGCACCGTCACCGGCACCTTGCGGATCTCCGTGGTCGCGAAGATGAACTTCACATGCGCCGGCGGTTCCTCCAGCGTCTTCAGCAGCGCGTTGAAGGCCGAGGTGCTCAGCATATGCACCTCGTCGATGATATAGACCTTGTAGCGCGCGCTCGCTGCCCGATAGGCGACGGAGTCGATGATCTCGCGGATGTCGTTGACGCCGGTGCGCGAGGCGGCGTCCATCTCCAGCACATCGACATGCCGGCCCTCGGCGATCGACCGGCAGGCGTCGCAGATCCCGCAGGGCTCGATCGTCGGGCCGCCGGCGCCGTCCGGCCCGACGCAGTTCAGTCCCTTGGCGATGATCCGCGCGGTGGTGGTCTTGCCGACGCCGCGCACACCGGTCAGCACGAAGGCATGCGCGATCCGCTCCGCCTCGAAGGCGTTGCGGAGCGTGCGCACCATCGCCTCCTGACCGATCAGGTCGGCGAAGGTCGCGGGCCGGTACTTGCGGGCGAGCACCCGATAGGCGCTGTCTGCGGCGGCGTCGGTCAAGGGCGCTCCGTCTGACTTGTGGCCCCCTCAACCTATGCCCGGCCCGGGACGGGAGCAAGGGAGCCTCACCGCTTGCGATGCCTGATCTCTCGCTTGACCGACTTGTGGAAACGGCCCCAGGCCCGGTCACGCGCCCGGCTCTCGGCAAGGCTGGCGCTGTTGCGGGCGTCCTCCCGCGCCAGCTTCCGCCAGCGCGCCAGCCGGCCGGCATCGAGCGCCCCCGCCTCGATCGCCGCCCGCACGGCGCAGCCCGGTTCGCCATCGTGGCCGCAGTCGCCGAAGCGGCAGCCCTCGGCCAGGTCGGCGATATCGTCGAACACCGCCCCGATCCCGTCGGCGACGTCGGCCAGTCGCAGCGCGCGCATCCCCGGTGTGTCGATCAGCCAGCCACCGCCGAGCGTCCGATGCAGGGTCCGCGCCGTCGTCGTGTGTCGACCGTGCGCGTCGTCCTCGCGGATGCCGTTGGTCAGCAGGGCCGCTCCGGTCAGCGCGTTGGTCAGCGTGGACTTGCCGACGCCGGACGACCCGGTCAGCGCCACGGTCTGGCCGCCGCCGCACCAGCCGGCGAGCCGCGCCACCGAAGCCTGATCGAGCGCGTTCACCGCCTCGACCGGCAGCGCCGCCGACAGCGCCCGCGCCCGATCGGCGTAGCTGTCCGGATCGTCGCAGGCATCGACCTTGGTCAGCACGATCACCGGCGTCACCCCGGCCTGACGGGCCACCGCCAGGTACCGTTCGAGCCGTGCGGCATTGAACTCGGCGTTGCAGGAGGTGACGATGAACAGCGTGTCGAGGTTGGCCGCGATCAGTTGCGCGTCATGCCCGGTACCGGCCGCCCGTCGCCCGAGCAGCGACTTGCGCTCGAGAATGCGCAGAGCCCGCCCGCTCGCGCGCTCGACCAGCAGCCAGTCGCCGACCGCGATCGCCTCGGTCGGCAGCGCGACGCCGGTGGTGACGCGCCTCGCGCCGTCGGGTCCGAGCACGTCGACACCGTTGCGGTGCACCGCCGCGACGCGAACCGGATCGGAGTCGGTCTGCTCGACCGCGTCGAGTCCGGCCTGGAAATAAGGCGACCAACCGAGGTCGCGCAAGGAAAGTGGATCGAGAATCATGTCGGGATCGCCCCTGTCAATGGCATCGGCAACCCGCGGAGCGCGGGCGGCGTAACCGGACAATCCTCGACGGGTAAACCTAGTGCGTGCGCACGACGACGAGGGCCGCCCGGGCGGCATTGACGACGACAGTCATGAAATCAGCCCTCCTGTGCTGCGTCCCGATCGGTGAGAGGCTGACAGCGACCCAAGCGGGTCCCGTTGCGGCTGCTTCCTTCCGGACCTGACCGGGTTGGCGGGGCGCCTGCCCGCGCCAACCTCTCACGGTGGCTTATACGCCCGGCGCCACATCGCCACAAGGGGCGGTCGCGGGGACTTCGTGACGTCATGCGCCGAGCAGGGGCTGTGTCAGCCCGGGCTCATCCCGCGCAGCTTCTCGGACCGCCGGCGCAGGATTTCCAGCGTCGCGAGCAGGATAACCGAGATCGAGATCAGAACCGTCGCCACGGCGAGGATCGTCGGCGAGATCTGCTCGCGCAGGCCGATGAACATCTGCCAGGGCAGGGTCTTCTGGCTGGCCGAGCCGACGAAGAGCACCACCACCACCTCGTCGAAAGAGGTGATGAAGGCGAAGAGCGCGCCGGAGATCACGCCCGGCAGGATCAGCGGCATCTGCACCTTGAAGAAGGTCGTCACCGGATTGGCCCCGAGATTCGCCGCCGCCCGCACCAGGCTGCGGTCGAAACCGACGAGGGTCGCGGTCACGGTGATGATGACGAAGGGGATGCCGAGCACGGAATGCGCCAGAACCACGCCCCAGTAGGTGCCCTGCAACCCGAGGCGGGAATAGAAGAAATACATGCCGGCGGCCGAGATGATCAGCGGCACGATCATCGGTGAGATCAGGATCGCCATGATCGCGCCGCGGAACGGCACGTGGCTCTGGCTGAGACCGATCGCGGCGAGCGTGCCGAGGACGACGGCGATCACGGTCGCCACCGGCGCGATGCGGAACGAGTTCCAGAGCGCGGTCTGCCAGTCGGGATTGGTGAAGAAATCCTGATAGTGCCGCGTCGAGAACCCGGCCGGGTCCAGCGCCAGCATCTCCGGCGTGAAGGTGAAGAAGTTCGACGCGTTGAAGCTGAGCGGCACGATCACCAGGATCGGCATGATCAGGAAGAACAGGATCGCCACGCAAATCGCGCGAAAGCCCCAGTACCAGAGGCGCTGGCCGGTGGAGGCATAGGGAGGAAGCGCGGCCATGTCGTTACCCCAGCTTGACGTTGTCGATGCCGACGATCCGGTCGTAGGTATAGTAGAGCACCAGCACCACCATCAGCAGCAGGGTCGCCAGCGCCGCCGCGAGGCCCCAGTTCAGCGACGACGAGATGTGGTAGGCGATCCGGTTCGAGATGAAGATCCCGGAGGTGCCGCCAACGAGCTCGGGCGTGATGTAGTAGCCGATGGCGAGGATGAAGACGAGGATCGCTCCCGCGCCGACGCCCGGCACCGTCTGCGGGAAATAGACCCGCCAGAACGCCGTCCAGTCGTTCGCGCCGAGCGATTTCGCCGCCCGCAGATAGGTGGGCGGGATCGTCTTCATCACCGAGAACAGTGGCAGGATCATGAAGGGCAGGAGGATGTGCGTCATGGCGATGATCGTGCCGGTGGCGTTGTTGATCATCACGAGGCGCCCGGCGTTGTCGATGATGCCGGACCAGACCAGCAGGTCGTTGATGACGCCCTGCTGCTGCAACAGCACCTTCCAGGACGCGGTTCGCACGAGGAGCGACGTCCAGAACGGCAGGAGCACCAGGATCATCAGGAGGTTGGACGAGCGCAGCGGCAGGCTCGCCAGCAGATAGGCGATGGGGTAGCCGAGGACGAAGCAGGAAAAGGTGATGGCGAGGCTCATCGCCACTGTGCGCAGGAAGAGCTTCACATAGACCCGCTCCGCCTCCGGCTTCACCGAAATCCCGTCGGGCGTCAGCCGCAGATCGACCGCGTTCAGGAGATAGCCGGCGGTATAGGAGCCGGAAAACAGCTGGATCGTCTGCCAGACGGCCTCGTCGCCCCATTTCGGATCCGCCGCGAGGAATTGCGGCTTCAGCGGCTGGGTCTCGTCCATTTTCCGGATGTCGCGGGTCACGCCGCGCATCAGCGAGGAGATGCCGGAGGTTTCGTAGTTCAGGCGCTGGCCGAGGCGGGTATTGGTCTTGTTCGCCACCGCGACCGTCAGGTCGTCGTAGAGCGCGGCAAACACCGGCTCGTCCGGGATCTCGCCACTTTTCGCGTCCCAGTCCGCGAGCGCGGCGACGGTCTTCGGAAGGGTCTCCGGCACGATCTGGTTCTCGACCGAGCGGAACAGCATGTCGCCGATCGGGAACAGGAAGGTGACGAGCACGAAGATCAGGAGCGGCGCGATCAGCATCAGCGATCGTGCCTTCTGGGCCCGCAGCGCGCGGCTCAGGCTCTGCTTCAGCGGTGTGCCGTCGGCGGCGAGCATCGGTCCCGCGGGGGCGTCGGTCATCGCGCGCGTACCTCCGGGCCGGGGCGGCCAGTGTCGGAATACCCGGTGTCGGAAGACATTCGGGGGGCGGCGATCGTCAATCCCGATACAGAGCAGGCCATCATCGCTTCCCTCCGGCTGTCGATGGGGCCGGCCGGGTGGCCGGTCCCCTTTTTCGTTCGATGTCGGACCGACGCCTACTTCGCCAGCCAGGCCTGGAACTTGGCCTCGACCTCGTCCTGGTTGTCGGCCCACCACTCGATGTTGTTCACCAGAAAGTTCTTCTGGTTCGCCGGGTTGGTCGGCATGTGGGGCGCCATGTCGATGCCGAGGGTCGCATGCTGGCCGACGAGCGGCTGTGACGAAGCGCGGGCGGGACCGTAGGAGATGTACTTCGCCTGGTCGGCGAGGCGCTGCGTGTCGGTGGCGTAGTAGAGGAAGTTCATCACCCGGTCGAGCCGGTCCTTGGGCAGGTTGGCCGGCACGATCCAGCCGTCGAAGTCGAAGACCTGCCAGTCCCACAGCATGGCGACCGGCTGCTTCTGCTCCTCGATCACCGAGAACAGGCGGCCGTTGTAGGTCGAGCCGAACACGATCTCCTTGTCGGCGAGCAGCTGCGGCGTCTCGGCGCCGGCCGACCACCAGACGGTCTGGTCCTTGATCGTGCCGAGCTTCGCCAGCGCCCGGTCGACGCCCTCGGGGGTCGAGAGCACGGTGTAGAGTTCTTCCTTGGCGACGCCGTCGCAGATCAGCGCCCATTCGAGGTTCTTCTTCGGACGCTTCTCGAGGGCCCGCTTGCCGGGGAACTTCTCCAGGTCGAAGATGTCGCAGAGCGAGGTCGGGACGGCGCCGTTCCAGGCGGCGACATCGGTACGGTAACCGAAGGTCGTCGAGAAGACGATCTGCGGGATGAAGCATTCGTTGATCAGGGACGGGCCGAAATCGGCCTCGGGCGTCTCGCCGCCGATTCCGGGGGCGAGCGCCGTCGCGAAATCGATCGGCATCGCAAGGCCTTCGTCGCAAAGCCGCTGGCTGTCCGGGCCCTCGACATCGACGAGATCCCAGGTGACGTTGCCTGCTTCGAACTGGGCGCGGAGCTTCGCCACCGCCTCGTTCGAGCTTTCGTCCCAGGTGAAGCCGGTCTTGGTCTCGGCGGCGTAGGGCTCGGTATAGGCCTTCTGCTGCGAGGTCTGATAGGCGCCGCCCCAGGAGACGACGGTCATCGCATCGGCGCAATCAGCGCAAGGCTTGAGGTCGGCGTCCTGGGCGCTTGCCATGAGGGGCATGAGCGCGACGGCGGAGGCGCCGAGGAGCAGTCTGAGGTTCATTCTGTCGTAACTCCCTGAGAAACAGTCGGTCTTTGTTTGAAGGCTTGGCCTTTGCTTGAAGGCGTGGTTCGCGCGCGGGTCCGGGCGGACCGGCGCGGGTTTCAGGCGGAGTCGAGCGCGCGGCAATCCGCCACGTGCCAGCCGATCACCACCTTTTCACCGGCCGCGAGACGTCGCTGATCGACCGCGTTCCGGCATTTCATGATGAAATTGTCGTTCCCGGCGACGCGCAGCCGCGTGCGGAAGCTGTCGCCCATGTAGATGAACTCCAGCACCTCGGCCTCGATCCGATAGGTGTCTTGCGGCAGGCGGTCGGGCCGAAACTCGACCCGCTCGGGACGGATCGAGATCAGCGTCCGGTCGCCCGGCTTCGAGACATTCACCAGATCGGAAGAGCACACGTCTGAACTCCAGTCACGCCAATGTATCTC
>NZ_CALAGI010000174.1 GCF_937891315.1 uncultured Amaricoccus sp.
AGCGGACTGGGGCGTGGCACTCGACGAGGAGCCGGGCCTGCGCATCCCCAACATGTTCGCCGCCGCCCTCGACGGCAGCTACCGCGGCATGTTCGTCCAGGGCGAGGACATCGCCCAGTCCGATCCGAACACCGCCCATGTCACGGCGGCGCTGTCGGCGCTCGACTGCCTCGTCGTGATGGACCTGTTCCTCAACGAGACCGCCGCCTTCGCGCATGTCTTCCTGCCGGGGTCGAGCTTTCTCGAAAAGGACGGCACCTTCACCAACGCCGAACGCCGGATCAACCGGGTCCGGCCGGTGATGCGCGAGAAATCCGGCATGAGCGAGACCGAGGCGGTCTGCCGCCTCTCGACCGCCATGGGCTACCCGATGCGCTACGAGAGCACGGGCGAGATCATGGACGAGATCGCCCGGCTGACCCCGACCTTCGCCGGCGTCAGTTTCGAGCGGCTCGACGCGGTCGGCTCGCTGCAATGGCCGGTGAACGCCGACTATCCCGACGGCGCGCCGATCATGCATATCGACGGCTTCGTGCGCGGCAAGGGCCGGTTCATGATCACCGAATACGTGCCGACGCCGGAGCGGACCAACCGGTTCTATCCGCTGATCCTGACCACCGGCCGCATCCTCAGCCAGTACAACGTCGGCGCCCAGACCCGCCGCACCGAGAACAGCGCCTGGCATCCGGAGGATATCCTCGAGATCCATCCGCACGACGCCGAGGAGCGGGGGATCACCAGCGGAGACCGCGTCTCGATCGGCAGCCGGATCGGCACCACCACCCTCACCGCCGAGGTCTCGACCCGCATGCCGCAGGGCGTGGTCCATACTACCTTCCACCACCCGCTCTCCGGGGCCAATGTCATCACCACCGACAATTCGGACTGGGCGACCAACTGTCCGGAATACAAGGTGACGGCGGTGCAGATCACCCGCTCCAACCAGCCCTCGGCCTGGCAGGAGGAGCGCGCCGAGATCGGCCGCTCCAACTTCCGCGTCGCCGTCACCGCGGCCGAGTAGCGCGGATGACAGCCCCGCGCCGCCTGCCCCGCCGTGACCCCGAACGCGTTCGGGGTTCGCGGCTTCTCCAGGCCGGAGAGACGGGCTGAGATGGAAATCCGCCGCCTCGACAACCACCAGCCCGATGTCTCGCCGGTCGCCGCCGGTCGCCTGGTGACCCAGGCCGGCGCGCGCGCCGCCGCCTGGCACGTCGCCGAGGAAACCCCGGTCGCGATCCTGCTGAACGGCGCGACCTTCGCGGTGATGATGATGACCCCGGCCGATCTCGAGGATTTCGCGGTCGGCTTCGCCCTGACGGAGGGCATCGTCGAAACCGCCGCCGACCTCGATTCGCTGCGCGTCGCCGAGGCCGCCGACGGTTTCGTCGTCAATCTCACGCTCGACCCCGCCCGCCTCGCATCGGTCGAGGACCGCCGGCGCACGCTCGCGGGCCGTGCCGGCTGCGGCATCTGCGGCGCCCAGACCATCGAGGCGGTGCTGCGCCCGCCGCCGCGCGTGTCGGGGCTCCTGCCCGACCGCGACGCTCTGCTCCGGGCCTATGACATCCTGCCGGCCGCGCAGGTGATGAACCGCGCGAACCATTCGACCCACGCCGCCGCCTATTGCGACCGGAGCGGCGTGATCGAACTCCTGCGCGAGGATATCGGCCGCCACAACGCGCTCGACAAGCTCGCGGGCGCGCTCGCCCGCCAGGGCCGGGACGCGCGCGCCGGCTTCATCCTGCTGTCGAGCCGGGTCAGCGTCGAGATGGCGCAGAAGGCCGCGATGGTCGGCGCGCCGCTGCTCGCCGCCGTCTCGGCGCCGAGCGCGCTGGCGCTCCGCGTCGCCGCCGCCGCCGGCATGGTGATCGCCGGCCGCTCCGGCGCCGACGTGATGCTGTTCGACCCGCGCCCGGTTCCCGACCGCGCCGCGGACCGCGCGCGCCCGCGCCGTGACGGCCCGCCGGGAACCACGCCCGAAGTCCCGGAGGAACCCCGCCCATGACCCGGATCGACGCCACCGAAGAGCTCGTGCGCATGACCAACCAGATCGCCGATTTCTTCCGGGCCTATCCGGAGGAGGAGGCCGAGCACGGGATCGAGCTCCATATCCGCGACTTCTGGGAACCGCGGATGCGCCGCGCGCTCCACCATCATCTCGCCACCGGCGGCGACGGCCTCAGCGACCTCGCCCGCGCCGGCGCCACCCGCGTCTTCACCGACACCGCCCCGATCTCCCCGCCCCCGCCGGGCTGCGACGGCGGCTAGAGCAATATCCAACCAGACGGGACCGTCTGGTGGCCAGGACATTACTCCAGGGGTCTGACCCCACCACCGGCGCCGCGCCCGACCACGGCGCTCACCCCCCGCGTTTCATACAGGTTTGCTAACCTGGAGAGCAGTCGTTTCCCGCCAACAGGCGGGAAACCGATGACAAGACTCGCGCGCACCGCGCGCGCTCCATGGGCGGCAAAGGCCGCCCTCCCCCTCTCGGCCCGCGCGCGCCACCCGGCTTTTTCAACCTGGTCGCGAGTACCCCTGAACGGAAAGGGAACACCGCTCTTCCCATTTACCATCCGGCAAGCTATCTTCCCGCCATGAACAGCTGGATCAGCGACGAGGCCGACGCCTTCGAAGCCGCGGCGGAGCCTCTCTCCGCGCGGGCGGCGGCGCGGCCGGCGCGCTATCTCGACGGCCTCAATCCCGAGCAGCGCGCGGCGGTCGAGACGCTGGACGGTCCGGTGCTGGTGCTGTCGGGGGCCGGCACCGGCAAGACCAAGGCGCTGACCACCCGGGTCGCGCATCTGTTGAACATCGGCCGCGCCCGCCCGAACGAGATTCTCTGCGTCACCTTCACCAACAGGGCCGCGCGCGAGATGCGGCACCGGGTCGGCGCGCTGGTCGGCGGCGTGGTCGAGGGCATGCCCTGGCTCGGCACCTTCCATTCGCTCAGCGTCAGGATCCTGCGCCGCCACGCGGAACTCGTCGGGCTGAAATCGAACTTCACCATCCTCGACACCGACGACCAGCTGCGGCTGCTGCGCCAACTGATCCAGGCCGCGAATATCGACGAAAAGCGCTGGCCACCGCGATTGCTCGCCGGTCTGATCGACGGCTGGAAGAACCGCGCGCTCACCCCCGAGCGCGTCCCCTCCTCGGAGGCGAGCGCCTTCGACCATCGCGGCTCCGAACTCTATGCCCAGTATCAGGAGCGGCTGCGCACCCTCAATGCCTGCGACTTCGGCGACCTGCTGCTGCATGTGGTCGGCATCTTCCAGAACCACCCGGACGTGCTCGCGCGTTACCAGTCCTGGTTCCGCTACATCCTGGTCGACGAATATCAGGACACCAATGTCGCGCAATATCTCTGGCTGCGCCTGCTCGCCGCCGGGCACAGAAACATCGCCGTCGTCGGCGACGACGACCAGTCGATCTACGGCTGGCGCGGGGCCGAGGTGGAGAATATCCTGCGGTTCGAAAAGGATTTTCCCGGCGCCAGGGTTATCCGGCTGGAGCAGAACTACCGCTCGACGCCGCATATCCTCGCCGCCGCCTCGGGCGTGATCGCCGCCAACAGCCAGCGCCTCGGCAAGACGCTCTGGACTGATCTCCCCGCCGGCGAGAAGGTGCGGCTGATCGGCCATTGGGACGGCGAGGAAGAAGCGCGCTGGATCGGCGAGGAGATCGAGGCCTATGCCCGCGGCACCCGCGGCCTCGATCCGGTCTCGCCCGACGGCGTGGCGATCCTGGTCCGCGCCACCCATCAGATGCGCGCCTTCGAGGACCGGTTCCTGACCATCGGCCTG
Organism: uncultured Amaricoccus sp.; assembly: GCF_937891315.1. Lineage (GTDB taxonomy): Bacteria > Pseudomonadota > Alphaproteobacteria > Rhodobacterales > Rhodobacteraceae > Amaricoccus. The sequence goes on from NZ_CALAGI010000174.1 coordinate 3,807, forward strand.
CCCTATCGCGTCGTCGGCGGCCCCCGCTTCTACGAACGTCAGGAAATCCGCGACGCGATGGCCTATTTCCGCGCGGCCGTCTCGCCCGACGACGATCTCGCCTTCGAGCGCATCGTCAATGTCCCGAAGCGCGGGATCGGCGACAAGGCGGCACAGGAGATCAACCGCGCCGCCCGCGAAAATGGCGTCGGCCTGATCGAGGGCGCGCGCCTGCTCGCCGCCGCCGGTGGCCTGCCCGCCCGTGCCCGCGGCCAGCTCGGCGCGCTGGTCAGTGATTTCGACCGCTGGCACGAAATGGCGCGGGCCGGGGCGGATCACGTCGCGCTCGCCGAGATGATCCTCGAGGAGAGCGGCTATGTCGGGATGTGGCAGGCCGAGAAGTCCCCGGACGCGCAAGGCCGGCTCGAGAACCTGAAGGAGCTGGTCAAGGCGCTGAACGAGTTCGAGAATCTGCAGGGATTCCTTGAGCATGTCAGCCTCGTCATGGACAATGAGCAGGACGACGCGGCGCCGAAGGTCACCATCATGACCCTGCACGCGGCGAAGGGGCTGGAGTTTCCCTGCGTCTTCCTGCCCGGCTGGGAGGACGGCCTCTTCCCGAGCCAGCGCTCGATGGACGAGAGCGGCGTCAAGGGCCTCGAGGAGGAGCGCCGGCTCGCCTATGTCGGCATCACCCGCGCCCGCCGCTATTGCACCATCAGCTTCGCCGCCAACCGCCGGGTCTACAACCAGTGGCAATCCGCGTTGCCGTCGCGCTTCATCGACGAATTGCCGCCCGCGCATGTCGAGGTGCTGACCCCGCCCGGCCTCTATGGCGGCGGCTACGGCGCCGCCGCGCCGGCGCCCGCCAGCGCTGAACCGCCCAGCACCCTGATGAACAGCGCCGCCAGGGCCGACGTCTACAACTCTCCCGGCTGGCGCCGGATGCAGGCGCGCAGCGGCGCCCGCCCGGTCTCCCAACCGCGCGAGGCCCGCGACATGGTGATCGACGCCAGCGCCGCGCCCTCCTACGGTGTCGGCGCCCGTGTCTTTCACCAGAAGTTCGGCCACGGCACCGTCACCGCCATCGAGGGCGACAAGCTGACAATCGATTTCGACAAGGCCGGCCAGAAGAACGTCGTCGCCCGCTTCGTCACCGCCGACGCCGACGTGCCGTTCTGACACCCCTGGAAAACGCGCTTCCGAAGGAGTGGGTGTCCGTCCTCCGGCGAGCGCCCGCCAAGGCCCGAACCGCGGACAAAAAAAGGGCCGGACAATCGTCCGGCCCCAGTTGGGGAGGAACCGTGTGGAAACCCGCCGCGCGGCGGGGCTCCGAAAATCAGGCGCCGTAGACGCTCTCGAAGGCGACGGCGCGAAGGTCGGTCGGCGCGAGGCCGAGATCGGCGAGTTCACGCGCGCTCAGCGCGCGAAGCTCAACCAGCGTACGGCGATAGAGCATCCAGTCCGCGAAGGCCTTCGCGATGCCGGCGAACGGGCCATGGGCCTCGTTGAAAAAGCCGCCGTTCGAGGCGTGGGTCAGAGCATGTGCCATTGTCATATCCTTTCGTTTCGTCCGGCCGTCGGCCGGGGGGTGCCGGAACACAGGTTCCGGGACCGTTCAGCGGCCCTTTACCGCCGTCCAGGCGAGGGCCGGCAGGTCCGCCGCGGCGAGGTCAAGGTCCGCGAGTTCGCGTGCCGAGAGGGCCTTCATTTCCGCGAGCGCGCGGCGGTAGAGCAGGTAGTCCGTCCATGCGCGGCGAATTCGGCCGATGCCGCCCGTCGCGCCTCCGAGCGCGTCCGCTGCCACCTTGCTCAGCGATTGTTCGGAGTAGGCGGTCGTCATGGTCTTCGTCCTTTCAGCGTGTTCGCTTCTAGTCGTTTTCTCTTGCCATCATCATATGAGGGCGTCTTGTTGCGCTGCAACATACATTTCGGTCTGGCCGCCATGCACGGAACGCGTATCTTCAAGCCATTGAAACCAAGCGATAATCCGAAGGGCGGGACGAGATCCCGCCTTTCGGTGGCGCCCCCGTGGCCGCCGTCAGGCGCCATAGACGCTTTCACGGGCGATGCGGCGGATCGACGCGCGCGAGATGCCGAGGTCGCCCAGTTCGCGATCGGTCAGCGACGCGAGTTCGTCGACCGTCTTGCGATAGAGGCGGTAGTTGGCCACCACGTTGGAGAAGCGGGTCAGGAAACTCGTGGGCGCGGGGGCTATGGTCGGGAAAGGGACTACATGGGCCATTTTCGTGTCCTTTTGGTGTTGGTGGGGCGAGTCGATGAGCAGGCGCAGGGGCCGTGCCACTCGCGGATCAGTGCGCATACGCGGCGGCGCGCGCCACGGATTTCAGGTCTTCGCGGCGAAAGCCGAGGTCGTCCAACTGCTTGTCCGACAGCGCCCGAAGGTGGCGAAGGGTCGTGCGGTAGATCCCGTAGACCTTGATCGCGCGGAGCAGGTCGGAACGCCGTCCGGCGCCGAAGAAGCCAGCATGCGACAGCGTTGTTTCGACGTGTATCATCTAGTGCCTCCTTTCGTTAGCGTTCGAATCTGAGCGTTTCCGTTCTTGTTGCACTGCAATATAAGGAACCGCCCCGACAAGGCAACGGCGGAGATCGGGAAGCTGTCATGCACTTCACGCATGACCGTTAACGTCTTGTTCACAAATGGAATAGATCCACGGAACACGGATTCCCCGCGCTTGTTCAAACGGTTGGGGACCGGACGCTCGCACAGCCCCTCAAGCGAACATTCGCGAAACCACCTTGCTCCCGCCGCGCCGCCAAGCGATCCTGTCGCCACGCGCCGCGCCGATCCGGCCGCCGGCGAGCCGCGCCAATCCCGGCGCGCCATCCGAAAGTCCGACCGCCATGCCGATTTCCCGCGACGCCGTCCTCTCCGCGCTCCAGGGCGTGACGCTGCCCGGATCGGGCCGCGGCCTCGTCGAAGCGGATCTCGTGCGCGCCCTGACCATCGAGGCGGACAGGGTGCGCTTCGTGCTGGAGGTCGATCCCGCCCAGGGCGCCGCGCTCGAGCCGGTCCGCGTCGCCGCCGAGGCGGCGGTCGCCGCCCTGCCCGGGGTCGCCGCGGTCTCGGCCCTGCTGACCGCGCACGGCCCGGCGCCGAAGACGCCCAACCTGCGCATCGGACGCCATCCGACGCCACAGGCCGGCCCCGCCGACGTGCCGGGGGTCAAGCGCATCATCGCCGTCGCCTCGGGCAAGGGCGGGGTCGGCAAATCCACCGTCGCCGCGAATCTCGCCGTCGCGCTGGCGCTGGAGGGCAAGGCCGTCGGCCTTCTCGACGCCGATATCCACGGGCCAAGTCAGCCGCGGATGATGGGCGTTAACCAGAAGCCGAAATCGCCGGACGGCAAGACCATCATTCCGCTCCGGAGCCACGGCGTCACATTGATGTCGATCGGCCTGATGCTGAAGGAGGGCGAGGCGGTCATCTGGCGCGGCCCGATGCTGATGGGCGCGCTGCAACAGATGATGGGCCAGGTCGCCTGGGGCGAACTCGACGCCCTGATCATCGACCTGCCGCCAGGCACCGGCGACGTGCAGCTGACGCTCAGCCAGCGCTACCATCTCGCGGGCGCGATCATCGTCTCGACCCCGCAGGACGTCGCACTGCTCGACGCGCGCAAGGCATTGGACATGTTCGAGAAGATGAGGATCCCGGTGCTCGGCCTGATCGAGAACATGTCCGCCTACATCTGCCCGAACTGCGGCCACGAGGCGCATATCTTCGGCCATGGCGGCGCGCGGGCGGAGGCGGCGCGGCTCGGCCTGCCGTTCCTCGGCGAGATCCCGCTCGACATCGCCATCCGCGTCTCCGGCGACGCCGGCGTGCCGGTGGTCGCCGCGCGTCCCGACGGCCCCGAGGCGCGGGCGTTCAGGGCCCTTGTCCGGCGGCTGATCGAGGGCGGGATCGTCTGAACCAAGCTTGACTTCACAAGGTCGTTTGCCCACCACGGTCATGCCATCAGCCGGAACGGCGTCGGCCGGAAGTTGTTGAGAGATAAACGGGAGAGAGTTCAATGAAGCGCATTCTACTGGTCACGGGCGCCTGCTTGTCCCTCGCCGGCGCGGCTTCGGCCGAACCGGTCAATGTCGGCGTCATCCTCGGTTTCACCGGCCCGCTGGAGACGATCACGCCCGGCATGGCGGCGAGCGCGGAACTGGCCTTCAAGGAGGCGTCGGCGTCCGGCAAGCTGCCCGGTGGCGCCACACTGAACCCGGTCAGGGCCGACAGCACCTGTGTCGACGCCGCCGCCGCGACCACCGCGGCCACCAATCTCGTCACCGGCGAGGCTGTGGTGGCGATCATGGGCGCCGACTGCTCCGGCGTGACGACGGCGATCGCGAACAATGTCGCGATCCCGAACGGCGTGGTGATGATCTCGCCCTCGGCCACCTCGCCGGCGCTCTCGACCCTCGCCGACGACGGCTATTTCTTCCGCACCGCCCCCTCGGACGCGCGCCAGGGCGAAATCCTCGCCAATATCGTGCATGAAAAGGGCATCGCGAAGGTCGCGGTGACCTTCACCAACAACGACTATGGCAAGGGCCTCGCCGACAGCTTCGCCGCCGCCTTCGAGGGTCTCGGCGGCAAGGTCGCGATCTCGGCCGCGCATGAGGACGGCAAGGCCGACTATTCCGCCGAGGTCGCCGCGCTGCAGGCCTCCGGCGCCGACACGCTCATGGTCTTCGGCTATGTCGACCAGGGCGGCGTCGGCATCGTTCAGGCCTCGCTCGATTCCGGCGCCTTCGAGAGCTTCGTCTTCGGCGACGGCATGTATGGCCAGAGCCTGATCGACAAGATCGGCGCCGAAATCAATGGCAAGGTCATCGGCACCCTTCCCGGCGTCGAGGGCGAGGCCGCCGACCGCTTCGCCGCGCTCGCCAAGGCAAACGGCATGGACCCGACCGGCACCTATGTCCCCGAGAGCTACGACGCCGCCGCGCTGATCGCCCTCGCCATGGCCGCGAACGGCTCGACCGAACGCGCCGGGCTCCGCGACAAGGTGCTGGAGGTGGCGAACGCGCCCGGCGAGAAGATCAACGCCGGGGAACTCGCCAAGGGCATCGAGCTCGCGGCCGCCGGCACCGATATCGACTATGTCGGTGCGACCGGCGTCGAACTCATCGGGCCGGGCGAGGCCCAGGGCTCGTACCGCGTCTACGAGATCGAGGACGGCGCGGCCAGGACCCTCGGGTACCGCTGACCTCCTCGCGGCGCTTGGCGGCATGATCCGGGTCGAGGATCTCCATATGCGATTTGGCGGCATCCACGCGGTGGATGGCGCCTCGATCGCGATCGCCAAGGGCTCGATCACCGGGCTGATCGGCCCGAACGGCGCCGGCAAGACCACGCTCTTCAACGTGGTCGCCGGTCATTTCACGCCGACCTCCGGCCATATCTGGCTGGATGGCGAGGAGATCACCGGCCTGCCGCCGCACGAACTGTTTCACAAGGGCCTGCTCCGCACCTTCCAGATCGCGCACGAGTTCGGCACGCTGAGCGTCCGCGAGAACCTGATGATGGTGCCCCCCGAACAGCCGGGCGAACGGCTGTGGGACGCCTGGTTCCGGGGCGGCGTCGTGCGCGCCCGCGAGGCCGAAGTGCGGCGCCGGGCGGACGAGGTGCTGGATTTCCTCGAAATCGGCCATGTCGCGGACGAGTATGCCGGCAACCTCTCCGGCGGGCAGAAGAAGCTGCTGGAGCTTGGCCGGACGATGATGGTCGATGCCAAGATCGTCTTTCTCGACGAGGTCGGCGCCGGGGTGAACCGCACGCTGCTCAACACCATCGCCGACGCCATCCTGCGGCTGAACCGCGAGCGCGGCTATACCTTCTGCCTGATCGAGCATGACATGGACTTCATCGCGCGCCTCTGCGATCCGGTGATCGTCATGGCCGAGGGTCGCGTGCTGACGGTCGGCTCCCCGACCGAGGTCACGAAGAACGAGGCTGTCATCGAGGCCTATCTCGGCCGCGGCCTGAAGAACCGCCCGGCGCGCCGACGCGACCCCGCGCATCCCTGATCGCGACCCGCGCCGCTTCAGACTCCGCTTCCAATACGAAATCCGTTGATTGCTTCGCCTTCGCCTTTCACCGCCCGGACCTCGCGCAGCCGCCCAAGGCGGCGCCCTGTCAGTGTTACCGCCGCCCGCCTGCGCCATCCGGGTGATCCGCGTCGATTATGGCCGTCGGTTGCCAATCTCGCGGGCGCCGCGTGTCGTGAATATCAGCCCAGCCGTTCGGGCACGTTGGCCCGCAGTTCCTCCAGCCACGGCGCGGCGGTGGCGTCGGACGGAGCGCGCCAGTCGCCGCGCGGCGAGAGCGCGCCCCCGGAGGAGACCTTGGGGCCGTTCGGGATCGCGGACCGCTTGAACTGGCTGGTCGCGAAGAAGCGACGCAGGAACTCGGCGAGCCACCGGCGGATGGTGCCAAGGTCGTACTGGCGCCGGGCCTCCGGCGGAAAGTCGATCGGCCAGAGGCCTTTGCCGATATCAGACCAGGCATGCAGCGCCAGAAAGGCGACCTTCGACGGCGCATGGCCGTAGCGCATGATGTGATGCAGAAAGAAATCGTGCAGCTCGTACGGCCCGATCTTGGCCTCGGTGCTCTGGATCGGCTGGCCCGCCTCGGCGGGAATGAGCTCGGGCGAGATCTCGGTGGCGAGGATCGCGCCCAGAACCTCGTCCGTGGCTTCGTCGAACTGCGCGCTGCTGACCGCCCAGCGGATCAGATACTGGATCAGCGTCTTCGGCACGCCGCAATTCACCGCGTAGTGGCTCATCTGGTCGCCGACGCCGTAGGTGCACCAGCCGAGCGCCAGCTCCGACAGATCGCCGGTGCCGATGACAAAGCCGTTCCGCTGGTTGGCGAGACGGAAGAGATAGTCGGTGCGCAGGCCCGCCTGCACGTTCTCGAAGGCGATGTCATAGACCGGCTCGCCCTCCGCGAAGGGATGGCGCATGTCACGCAGCATTTGCGTCGCCGCCGGGCGGATGTCGATCTCCTCCGCCGTGACGCCGAGCGCGCGCATCAGCTTCCACGCATTGCCTCTGGTTTCCTCGCTGGTGGCGAAGCCCGGCATCGTGAAGCCGAGGATTTTCGTCCGCGGTAGCCCGAGCCCGTCGCAGACCTTGGCCGCGACGATCAGCGCGTGCGTCGAATCGAGCCCGCCGGAGACGCCGATCACCATATACCCGCCACCGGTCGCCTCGAACCGCCGGCGCAGGCCCTCGACCTGGATGTTGAAGGCCTCGTAGCAATCCTGATCGAGATGCGACTTGCGGTTCGGCACATAGGGAAAGCGGCGGATGGCGCGGACGAGGCCGATATCCGCGTATGTCGGCCGATGCGCGAAGCGGACACGCCGGAAAGGACGGGTCGTTTTCAGCACCTCGCCGGCCGCGTCGTTGAAGGTTCCGGTCCGTATCCGCTCGCCGAGGATGCGCCCGGTATCCACGTCGGCGACGCAGAGCGCCGGATCGAGCGCGAACCGCTCGGATTCCGCCAGGAGGTCGCCGAGTTCGTAGATCACGCCCTGTCCGTCCCAGGCGAGATCCGTGGTGCTCTCGCCGGGGCCGGCGGCGGAATAGGCGTAGGCGGCGACCGCGCGCGCCGATTGCGAGCGGCAGAGCATGTGCCGCTCGTCCGATTTGCCGATGGTGATGTTGGAAGCCGACAGATTGGCGAGAATGGTCGCCCCGGCCAGCGCGCCCGCCGACGAGGGTGGCGCCGCCGCCCAGAAGTCCTCGCAGATCTCCATATGGAAGACGAAGCCGTCGAGGTCGTCCGCCTCGAAGATCAGGTCGGTGCCGAAGGGCGCGTCGAGGCCCGCCACCCGGATGGCCGCGCCGGCGACGTCGCGGCCATGGGCGAACCAGCGCTTTTCGTAGAATTCGCGGTAGTTCGGCAGGTAGCTCTTCGGCACCACCCCGAGCAGCGCGCCCCGGCCGATGGCGAGCGCGCAATTGTAGAGCCGCCCCGAATGGCGCAGGGGCGCGCCGATCAGCAGGACGGGCGAGAGATCCGCGCTCGCGGCGACAATCTCCGCCACCGCCGCCTCCACCGCGTCGAGCAGCGCCGTCTGCATATGCAGGTCGTCGATCGCATAGGAGGAGAGGCAAAGCTCCGGGAAGACCGCGAGATCGACGTTTCCCGCGTCCGCGCGCCGGGCTTCCTCGATGATGGCGTCGCGGTTGAAGGCGACGTCCGCCGGGCGGACGCGCGGCGTACAGGTGCCGACCCGCACGAAGCCGTGCCGGTGCATCGCGAGGAAGTCGGCGCAGCGTTCGTTCATCGCAGTCCATTCATCAAGGGATCGCTCCGCCCGAGCGTGTCACGTCGATAGCCTGTCACGTCGATAGCAGGCGCGCCACGGTTGCGCGAGCTTCGTCGCGCTCGCAATCCCTTGATCCCGCCGGCCGGATCACGCAAGCCTCTGCCCCGCGCGACGCCGGACCGAAGGAGCCATCCCTTGCGATACACGACTCTTGGACGGACCGAGCTCCGGGTCTCGAACTTCTGCCTCGGCACCATGACCTGGGGCACCCAGAACAGCGACGCCGAGGCTTTCCAGCAGATCGACTACGCGCTGGATCAGGGCGTCAATTTTCTCGACACCGCCGAGATGTATCCGACGACACCGCTGTCGGCCGGGACCAGCGGCGAGACCGAGCGGATCATCGGCCGATGGTTCGCGAAGACCGGGCGGCGCGAGGAGGTGGTGCTCGCGACCAAGATCGTCGGCGCGGGCAACCGGACCGCTGGCCGGGACGGCGCGCCGATCGGGCCGGCGACGCTGCGCCTCGCCCTGGACGACAGCCTCCGCCGCCTCGGCACCGACCGGGTCGATCTCTATCAACTGCACTGGCCGAACCGCGGCTCCTATCATTTCCGCCGCGACTGGACCTTCGCACCTGAGGAGCAGCCGCGCGGCCAGGCGGAGGAGATGCTCGCCATCCTCGAAACGCTCGGTGAACTCACGCGCGAGGGCAAGATTCGCGCCGTCGGCCTCTCCAACGAAAGCGCCTGGGGCACCGCGACCTATCTGCGGCTCGCCGAGGCGCATGGCCTGCCGCGCATCGCGTCGATCCAGAACGAATACAGTCTGATGTGCCGCTCCTTCGATCTCGATCTCGCCGAACTCTGCCACCATGAGGATGTCGGACTGCTCGCCTATTCACCGCTCGCCGCTGGCCTTCTCACCGGCAAGTACGCGGGTGGCGCTCGCCCGGCCGGATCGCGGGCCACGATCAACGGCGATCTCGGCGGGCGGATCTCGGTTCATTCCGAGCCGGTGGCCGAGGCCTATGTCGCGATCGCCCGCCGCCACGGGCTCGACCCCGCTCAAATGGCGCTGGCCTTCGCCGCCGCGCGCCCCTTCATGGCCTCGGTCATCATAGGCGCGACCAGCATGGAGCAGTTGCGCACCGATCTCGGCGCCGCCGATGTCACTCTCCCGGCGGAGGTCTTGCGCGATATCGCGGCGCTGCGTCGCCGCCATCCGCGGCCGCTGTAGGATGACGTCGCGTCACCTTGACGTAAACGTCAAGCGCGGCGATTGAATCGACTCAAGGTTGCGTCCATGGTGCCCGGACGCGAAGGCTTGGGAGGATGCGCGCATGGCGGATCGGATCTGGTCCATCACCGAGATGTGCGCCGACTTCGGCGTGACACCGCGAACCCTGCGCTTCTACGAGGGCAAGGAACTGGTCTTTCCCATGCGCGAGGGACAGAGGCGCCTCTATACCCGCCGTTGTCGCGCCCGGCTGAAGCTGATCCTGCGCGGCAAGCGGTTCGGCTTCAGCCTCGAGGACATTCGCCAGCTCCTCAATCTCTACGATATCGGCGACCAGCAGGTCACCCAGATCGCCCGTACCTACCGCCTCGGCGAGGAGCGGCTGGGCGCCATGATCGCGCAGCGCGATGAACTCAACGAGGCGATCGCCGATCTCGAGCGCCAGTTGCGCTGGGGCGAGCAGGTGCTGGCGGGCGCCGGACTGCCCGCCGCCCCCCTGACCGAAGCCGCGCCCTGACCGAAAGAAGACCTATGGCCAGCTATACCCCTCCCCTCGGCGACCTCGCCTTTGTCCTGCATGACGTGCTGGCGGTCCAGGACAGCGCGATCCCCGGCTATGCCGACCTTGACCGCGACACCACGGCCGCGATCCTCGAAGAGGCGGGCAAGATCGCGGCGGAGGTGCTGGCGCCGGTCAACAGCATCGGCGACCGCGAAGGCTGCCGGCTGGAGAACGGCGTGGTGCGGACGCCCGCCGGCTTCAAGGCCGCCTATGACACGGCGCGGGCGGGGGGCTGGACCGGGCTCGATCTCGATCCCGACTTCGGCGGCCAGGGCATGCCGCATCTTCTGAACACCGCCGTCGGCGAGATGCACGCCGCCGCCAACATGGCGCTCAACATGTACTGGGGCCTGACGCATGGCGCCTATAACGCCATCCACGCCCACGGCTCGGCGGAGCAGAAGCGGACCTATCTGCCGCGCATGGTCGCAGGCGACTGGACCGGCACGATGAACCTGACGGAGCCGCATTGCGGCACCGACCTCGGCCTCCTGCGCACCCGCGCCGAGCCGGACGGCGCGGCCTATCGGATCACCGGGCAGAAGATCTTCATCTCGGCCGGCGAGCATGATCTGGCGGACAATATCATCCATCTGGCGCTGGCCCGGATCAGCGGCGCGCCGGCCGGGGTGAAGGGCATCTCGCTCTTCATCGTGCCGAAATACCTCGTGAACCCGGACGGCACGCTCGGCGCCCGCAACGCCGTCGCCTGCGGCAAGCTCGAGGAGAAGATGGGCATCCACGGCAATGCCACCTGCGTCATGAATTACGACGGCGCGACCGGCTTTCTCGTCGGCGAGCCGCACAAGGGCCTGCGCGCGATGTTCACCATGATGAACGAGGCGCGGCTGTCGGTCGGCGTGCAGGGCCTCGCCCAGGCCGCCGCCGCCTGCCAGGGCGCGGCGGCCTATGCCCGCGACCGGCTGCAGGGCCGCGCGGTGACGGGGCCGGAAAACCCCGCCGGCCCGGCCGATCCGCTGATCGTCCATCCGGATGTGCGGCGCGCGCTGATGGACCAGCGCGCCTTCGTCGAGGGTGGGCGGGCCTTCATGCTCTGGGTCTCGGTGCTGATCGACCAGCATGCGCGCACCGCCGACGCGGCCGCCGAGGGGCTGGTCTCGCTGCTCACCCCGGTGGTCAAGGGCTTCCTGACCGACAAGGGTTTCGAGGCGACGGTCCAGGCGCAGCAGGTCTTCGGCGGTCACGGCTATACCGAGGACTGGCCGGCGAGCCAGTTCGTGCGCGACGCCCGCATCGCCATGATCTACGAGGGCACGAACGGCGTGCAGGCGCTCGATCTCGTCGGCCGCAAGCTCGGCCAGGACGGTGGCAGGCACATGATGGCCTTTTTCGAGATCGTGAAGGGCTTCCTGCGCGAGAATGACGGCGACCCGGTGCTCAAGGCCGATTTCCTCGATCCGCTGAAGGCCGCTTCCAAGGATCTGCAAGCCGCGACGATGTATTTCGCGCAGACCGGCCTCAAGGATCCGAACGCGGCGCTGGCCGGCTCGACGGATTTCCTGCATCTCTTCGGCCATGTCTGCCTCGGCCTGATGTGGGCGCGGATGGCCCGGGCGGCGATCGGGCGGGACGACGATTTTCACCGTGCGAAGCTCGCCACCGGGCGCTACTACATGGCGCGGCTGCTGCCGGAGACGGCGCTGCGCCTCGTCCGCATCCAGTCCGGCGCCGAACCCGTGATGGCTCTGCCGGCCGAGGCATTCTGAGCGAAGGAGACCCGCGCATGGCCGAATACCAGCTCCATTGCTTCGCGCAGTCGGGCAATTCCTACAAGCCGGCGCTGTTGCTGGCGCTGGCCGGTGCCGACTGGGAGCCGCTCTGGGTCGATTTCTTCAACGGCGGCACCAAGACGCCGGAATATCTGGCGCTGAACGAGATGGGCGAGGCGCCGCTGCTGGTGCATGGCGACCTCAGGCTGAGCCAGTCCGGGGTGATCCTCGACTATCTCTCGCAGCGCTTCCGCGACTTCGCGCCGAAGTCCGAGGCCGAGCGCCGCGAGGTGCTGCGCTGGACGCTGTGGGACAACCACAAGCTGACGAGCTATATCGCCACCCTGCGCTTCATGCGCGCCCTGATGCCGGCGGAAAAGCGCGACCCCGCGGTCATCGCCTTCTTCGACGGGCGGGCGCGGACCGCGCTCAAGGTGCTCGACAGCCACCTCTCGGCGCGCGACTGGATCGCCGCCGACCGGATCACCACCGCCGACCTGGGCGCGGTCGGCTATCTCTATTTCCCCGACGAATTCGCCATCGACCTCGCCGCCTATCCCAATATCGAGCGCTGGCGCGCCGCGATCGCCGCCCTGCCGGGCTGGAAGCACCCCTACGAACTGATGCCGGGGCACCCCCGCGGCTGAAGGAGAGCCACCATGGCCGAGGCCTATGTCTACGACGCGATCCGCTCGCCGCGCGGCAAGGGCCGCGCCGACGGCGCGCTGCACGAGGTGACGGCGGTCCGGCTGTCGGCCGACATGCTGAACGCGCTGAAGGCGCGCAACGACCTCGCGACCGACGCGATCGAGGATGTGATCTGGGGCAATGTCACCCAGATCGGCGAACAGGGCGGCTGTCTCGCCCGCTCCGCCGTCCTGCTGTCGGATTTCGACCAGTCGGTGCCGGGCCTTTCGATCAACCGCTTCTGCGCCAGCGGGCTCGAAGCGGTCAATCTCGCCGCGAACCAGGTGCGCGCCGGCGCCGGCGAGGCCTATGTCGCGGGCGGGGTCGAGATGATGAGCCGCGTCGCCATGGGTTCGGACGGCGCGGCGATCGCCGTCGATCCCGAACTCGCGATGAAGAGCTATTTCGTGCCGCAGGGGATTTCGGCCGATCTGATCGCGACGATCCACGGCTTCGGCCGTGACGATTGCGATGCCTTCGCCGTCGAGAGCCAGCGCCGCGCCGCCGCCGCCTGGGCCGAGGGCCGCTTCGCCCGCTCGATCGTGCCGATCAGCGACCGCAACGGCCTGCCGCTGCTCGACCGGGACGAGCATATGCGGCCGGAAACCGACATGGCGTCGCTCGGCGCGCTCAATCCGGCCTTCAAGGAGATGGGCGAGGTGATGCCGGGCTTCGACGCCGTGGCGATCCTGAAATATCCGCGCCTCGAACGCGTCGATCACGTGCACCACGCCGGCAATTCCAGCGGCATCGTCGATGGCGCCGCCGCCGTGCTGGTCGGCTCGAAGGCATTCGGCGAGGCTCACGGCTTGCGCCCCCGCGCGCGGATCCGGGCGACGGCCAAGATCGGCACCGACCCGACCATCATGCTGACCGGCCCGGTGCCGGTGACCGAGCGGGCCCTGCGCGCGGCCGGGATGACGATCGGCGACATCGACCTTTTCGAGGTCAACGAGGCCTTTTCGGCCGTGGTGCTGCGCTTTCTCCAGGCATTCGAGCTCGATCCCGCCAAGGTCAATGTGAACGGCGGCGCGATCGCCATGGGCCATCCGCTCGGCGCCACCGGGGCCATGATCCTCGGCACCGCGCTCGACGAACTGGAACGGTCGGACAAGGAGACGGCGCTCGCCACGCTCTGCGTCGCCTCCGGCATGGGCGCGGCGACCATTCTCGAACGGGTGTGACGATGGGCGTGATCGACCAGACGAAATGCCCGGTGAAGACCGGATCAATCTATCCCGAGCCCTATGCCTCGCGGATGGCGGGCCGAAGTTCGCTCCGGCTCGGACAGGCCGCCGGGCTGACCCAGTTCGGCGCCAATCTGGTGACGCTGGAGCCGGGCGCGCGCTCCTCGCTGCGCCACTGGCACATGGCCGAGGACGAATTCGTCATGGTGACCGAGGGCGAACTCATCCTCCTTCAGGACGAGGGAGAGCATGTCATGCGCCCGGGCGACTGCGCCGGCTGGCCGGCCGGCGACACCAACGGCCATTGCTTCCTCAACCGAACGGACCGGCTGGCCCGGTTCCTCGTGGTCGGCGGCAAGGCGCCGCGAGAGGTCGTCACCTATTCCGACGAAGATTTCGCGATCGAGATCGAGGACGGGCGGGCCAGCTTCACCTACCGCGACGGAAGCCCGTGGAACGGCCCGCGATGACGGGAGGCTGCCGTCCGATGCCGAAGCTGATCCCGCCGGCGCCCGTCTTCGGGACCGCCGAAGGCTACGCGCCGGCGGACGAGGATCCCGGCCCCTTCGCCTCGGTGGCGGCCGGCGAGATCGGCGGCCGCGACCCCGATCGCGGCTGGGACGCGCGGCGCGACGGAACCATCGTCAAGGAGCTCTGACATGCCGATCTTCACCACCGCGCTCGACGACGATGGCGTCGCGATCATCGCCTGGGATCTTCCCGGCCGCTCGATGAACGTGCTGACCGATGAGGGCATCGCCGATCTGGAAGCCGCCTTCGACGCCGCGCTCGCCGATCCGGCGGTGAAGGGCATCATCCTGACCAGCGCCAAGCCGGACTTCGCCGGCGGCATGGATCTCAACCTGCTGGCGCGGATGAAGGAGAACGCCGGCGACGATCCCGCGCGCGGCCTCTTCGACGGCGTCATGGGGCTGCACCGCGTGCTGCGCAAGATCGAGCGGGCCGGCATGGATCCGAAGACGCGCAAGGGTGGCAAGCCCGTCGCCTGGGCCAGCCCCGGAACCTCCGCCGGCATCGGGACCGAGATCGGCCTCGCCTGCCATCGCCGCTTCGTCGCGGACAATCCCAAGGCGAAGATCGGCCTGCCCGAGATCCTGATCGGCATTTTCCCCGGCGCCGGCGGCACCACCCGTTTCTCGCGCATGGTCGGTGCGATGGCGGCGGCGCCGGTGCTGCTCGAAGGCAAGATGCTGGCGCCGAAGGCGGCGCTCGGCGCCGGGCTGATCGACGAGATCGCGCCGCCGGCCGAACTCGTCCAGAACGCCAAGGACTGGGTGCTGTCGGCGCAGCCCGCCGACATCGTGAAGCCCTGGGACGCCAAGGGTTACAAGATGCCCGGCGGCGCGCCCTACAGCGCCGCGGGCTTCATGACCTTCGTCGGCGCCTCGGCGATGGTCCATGGCAAGACGCAGGGCGTCTATCCGGCGGCGAAGGCGATGCTGTCGGCGATCTACGAAGGCGCGCTGGTCGATTTCGACACCGCGCTCCGGATCGAGGCGCGATGGTTCACCAGCGTCCTGATGAACCCCTCCTCCTCCGCCATGATCCGCTCGCTGTTTCTCAACAAGCAGGCGCTGGAGAAGGGCGCGTCGCGCCCGGCCGAGCCCGACCAGACGGTGCGCAAGCTCGGCATCCTCGGCGCCGGAATGATGGGCGGAGGCATCGCCTATGTCGCCGCGCTCGCCGGCATCGAAGTGGTGCTGATCGACCGCGATCAGGCCGCCGCCGATCGCGGCCGCGCCCATGTGGAGGCCATCCTCGACGAGGGTGTGAAGCGGCGCAAGACCACGCCCGAGAAGAAGGCCGAGGTGCTGGCCCGCGTCACCGCGACGCCCGACTACGCCGCGCTGACCGGCTGTGACCTGATGGTGGAGGCGGTATTCGAGGATCCGGCCGTCAAGGCCGAGGCGACCCGCCGCGCCGAACAGTATCTGCCGGCCGAGGCGATCTTCGCCACCAACACCTCGACCCTGCCGATCGCCGAACTCGCGAAGGCGAGCCGCGCGCCGGACCAGTTCATCGGCATCCATTTCTTCTCGCCGGTCGATCGCATGGCGCTGGTCGAGATCATCCGCGGACCCCGGACCGGCGCGCGCGCGGTGGCGAAGGCACTCGATTTCGTGCGCCAGATCCGCAAGACACCGATCGTCGTCAACGACGCCCGCTTCTTCTATGCCAACCGCTGCATCATCCCCTACATGAACGAAGGTGTGCGGATGGTCGGCGAAGGCATCGCGCCGGCATTGATCGAGAACGCGGCCAAGCAGCTCGGCTTTCCGGTCGGCCCGCTTCAGCTGACCGACGAGATCTCGATCGACCTCGGGGTCAAGATCGCCAAGGCGACCCACGCGGCGATGGGCGACGCCTATCCCGACGCCGCCGCCGACGGGGTGCTGTTCACCCTCGCCGACCTCGGGCGCCTCGGGCGCAAGGCCGGGTCGGGCTTCTATGCCTATGACGACAAGGGCCGGCGTCAGGGTCTGTGGCCGGGGCTCGCCACGCATTGGCCGGTCGCGGCGGAACAACCGGAGCTGATCGAGGTCCAGCGCCGCCTCGCCATGGTGCAGGCGCTGGAAGCGGTCCGCGCGCTGGAGGAGGGCGTGCTGACCGACATCCGCGAGGGCGATGTCGGCGCGATCCTCGGTTGGGGCTTCATGCCCTGGTCCGGCGGCCCGTTCGGCTGGCTCGACATCCTCGGCGCGGCGCGGGCGGTCGAGATCTGCGACGCGCTGGCCGCCGCGCACGGCTCGCGCTTCGCCGCCCCCGCGCTGCTGCGCGAGCTCGCCGCGGAAGGCGTCGGCTTCTACGCCCGCTTCCTCCCCGCCGCCGCGGCCTGACGCGCGCGGCCCGCGGGGCGCGCGTGGTTCTCGCGCCCTTGCGCCCGCCGTGCCGGCTGGCTAGCAAGATACATATGAGCGAGCCGACATCCCACCGCGCGACCATCGCCGCGTCCTGGTCCGCGCGGTGAGCTATCTCCGCGCCGAAGCGATGACCGGCGGCTACGGCGCCGCCGATATCCTGCACGGCTGCGACATCGCCGTCGACCGGGGCGAGATCGCGGTGATCGTCGGTCCGAACGGCGCCGGCAAATCCACCGCGATGAAGGCGATCTTCGGCATGCTGCCTCTGCGCCAGGGCACAATCCGGCTCGCCGGCGAGGACATCGCGGCGCTGACGCCGCGGCAGCGGGTCCATCGCGGCATGGGCTTCGTGCCGCAGACCTCGAATGTCTTCACCAGCCTGACGGTGCAGGAAAATCTCGAGATGGGCGCCTTCATCCGCGAGGACGATTTCACCGGCACCATGGAGCAGATCTTCACCCTCTTCCCCATCCTCCGCCAGAAGCGGCGCCAGCCCGCCGGCGAGCTTTCCGGTGGCCAGCGCCAACAGGTGGCGGTCGGCCGCGCGCTGATGACCAAGCCCAGCGTCCTGATGCTGGACGAGCCGACGGCCGGCGTCTCGCCGATCGTGATGGACGAGCTGTTCGACAAGATCCTCGAGATCGCCGCGACCGGCCTCGCCATCCTGATGGTCGAGCAGAACGCCCGCCAGGCGCTCTCGATCGCCGACAAGGGCTATGTCCTCGTCCAGGGCCGCAACCGCTTCACCGACAGCGGCGAGGCCCTGCTGGCCGACCCCGAAGTCCGACGCACCTTTCTGGGGGGCTAGTGGAAAACATCCTCAACGCCTTCGTCCTCCTGGCCAATTTCGTCATCATCCCGGCCCTCGCCTACGGCTCGCAACTGGCGCTCGGCGCGCTCGGGGTGACGCTGATCTACGCGGTGCTGCGCTTCTCGAACTTCGCGCATGGCGACCTCATGGCCTTCGGCACCATGATCACCATCCTCGTCACCTGGGCGCTGCAAGGCGCCGGCGTCACGGCGGGGCCCCTGCCGACCGCGCTGCTCGCCCTGCCGGTCGGCATTCTCGGCGCGGTGCTGCTCGCCCTCGTCACGGATGCCTGGGTCTATCGCTTCTACCGCCGCCAGCGCAGCGATCCGGTGGTGTTCGTCATCGCCTCGGTCGGAGTGATGTTCATCTACAACGCGCTCACCCGCTTCGTGATCGGCGCCGACGACCAGAGGTTCGAGGACGGGGCGCGCTTCGTGATGCGCGTGCCGGACTTCAAGGCGCTGACCGGACTGGAGGAGGGGATCGCGATCCGTACCAGCCAGTTGATCACCCTCGTGGTCATGATCGTCACGGTCGCGGCGGTCTTCTGGTTCCTGCAACGCACGCGGACCGGCAAGGCGATGCGCGCCTATTCCGACAACGAGGATCTGGCACTCCTGTCCGGCATAAATCCCGACCGGGTGGTGATGATCACCTGGATCCTGGCCGCGACCCTCGCCACCATCGCCGGTGTGCTCTACGGGCTCGACAAGTCGTTCCGGCCCTTCACCTATTTCCAGCTGCTGCTGCCGATCTTCGCGGCCGCGATCGTCGGCGGCATCGGCCAGCCGCTCGGCGCGGTCGCCGGCGGCTTCGTCATCGCCTTTTCCGAGGTGATGATAACCTATGCCTACAAGGGCTTTCTCACCTATCTCCTCCCCGAGGGCTGGGCGCCCGAGGGACTGACCCAGCTGCTCGGCACCGACTACAAGTTCGCGGTCTCCTTCATCATCCTCGTGCTCGTGCTGCTCATCCGGCCGACCGGCATCTTCCGGGGCAAGGTGCTGTGACCGGCCCGGTCCGCGCCGCCGCGCTCTACGCATGCATGGCCGCGCTCATCCTCGCGGTCGGATTCGCCCAGAGCTGGACGGTGGCCCTCGCCATCCTGAACCTCTGCCTGATCTCGGCGATCATGGCGCTCGGGGCAAATATCCAGTGGGGTTACGCCGGACTGTTCAACGCCGGCATCATGGGCTTCGCGGCGCTCGGCGGGGTCGCGGCGGTGCTGACCTCCATGCCCCCGGTCGAGGGCGCGCTCGGCACCGGTGGCGCCAATCTCGGCCTCGCGGCGCTGGCGCTGATCGGCACGGTCGGCGCGGCGATCTTCCTGCGCGGCCGGGTCGGACCGGCGTTCCGCGTACCGGTGACAATCGTCACCTGCTTCGTCGGCTATCTCGTCACACGGCTGTTCCTCGACCCCGCCTCGGACGCGATCGAGGCGATGAACGCGGCCTCCGCCGGCTATCTCGGCGGACTCGGCCTGCCGATCCTGATCGCCTGGCCCGTCGGCGGCCTTTTCGCCGCCGGCGCCGCCTATCTGGTCGGCAAGGTGGCGCTCGGCCTGCGCTCGGACTATCTGGCGATCGCGACGCTCGGCATTTCCGAGATCATCCTCGCCATCCTCAAGAACGAGAACTGGCTGACCCGCGGCGTCAAGAACGTCACCGGCCTGCCGCGCCCGATCCCGGACGAACGCGCGTTGCAGGCGGCGCCCTGGGTCGGCGACCTCGCCGCGCGCTTCGGCACCGATACCGTCACCGCCGCCGCCAATATCTCGCGCCTCGGCTATGCGCTGCTCTTCGCGCTGGTGCTCGCCGTCCTGCTCTGGCTGTCGGAACGGGCTCTGCGCTCGCCCTGGGGGCGGATGATGCGGGCGATCCGCGACAATCGCGACGCAGCGGAGGCGATGGGCAAGGATGTCACCCGGCGCCATCTGCGGGTTTTCGTGCTCGGCTCGGCCGTGGTCGGGATCGCCGGTGCCATGCTCGTCACCCTCGACGGCCAGTTCACCCCCGCTTCCTACAGCCCGCTCCGCTATACCTTCGTGATCTGGGTGATGGTGATCGTCGGCGGCTCCGGCAACAACTGGGGCGCGGTGCTCGGCGGTTTTCTCATCTGGTACGTCTGGGTCGTGTCCGAGCCGGCGGGCAACTGGCTCATGTCCACACTGACCGCCGGCATGGCGGAGGGCAGCTGGTGGCGGGCCCATCTCCTCGCCGCCGCGCCGCATCTGCGCCTGTTCTTCATGGGCCTCATCCTGCTCCTCACCCTGCGCTTCGCCCCCCGCGGCCTGATCCCGGAAGCCCGCGGCCGCTGATGACGGCGCCCGCCTGATTGCTTCGGATCGAGATGCTTCCCGCGGACCGACCTCAGGGGGCGCCAGTGGCGCGCCCGCGGTCCGCGCGCCC
>NZ_CALAGI010000175.1 GCF_937891315.1 uncultured Amaricoccus sp.
GGTCCAGACACGACCGGCCTGGATGGCGCGGCCGAAGCGGTAGGCGCGGTTGCCGTCGCGGCTCCACACGCCCGAGCCGAGGCCGTAGAGCGTGTCGTTGGCGATCTCGAGCGCCTCTTCGTCGTTCTTGAAGGTCGTGACCGAGACGACCGGCCCGAAGATCTCCTCCTGGAAGACCCGCATCTTGTTGTGGCCCTTCAGCACCGTCGGCTTCACGTAGAAGCCGCTGGCGAGGTCGCCTTCGAGCATGTTGCGCTCGCCGCCCGCCAGAACGTCGGCGCCTTCCTGCCGGCCGATGTCGAGATAGGAGAGGATCTTCTCCATCTGCTCGGAGGAGGCCTGCGCGCCGATCATCGTCGAGGGGTCGAGCGGGTCGCCCTGCTTGATCGCGGCGACGCGCTTCAGCGCCCGCTCCATGAAGCGGTCATAGATCGACTCATGGATCAGCGCGCGGCTGGGGCAGGTGCAGACCTCGCCCTGGTTCAGCGCGAACATGGTGAAGCCTTCGAGCGCCTTGTCGAAGAAATCGTCATCCTCGGCCGCCACGTCCGCGAAGAAGATGTTCGGGGACTTGCCGCCGAGCTCCAGCGTGACCGGGATCAGGTTCTGGCTCGCATACTGCATGATGAGCCGGCCGGTCGTGGTCTCGCCGGTGAAGGCGATCTTGGCGATCCGGTTCGAGGAGGCGAGCGGCTTGCCCGCTTCGAGCCCGAAGCCGTTGACGATGTTGAGCACGCCCGGCGGCAGGAGGTCGCCCACCACCTCGGCCCAGACGAGGATCGAGGCCGGGGTCTGCTCGGCCGGCTTCAGCACCACGCAGTTGCCGGCGGCGAGCGCCGGGGCGAGCTTCCAGCAGGCCATCAGCAGCGGGAAGTTCCAGGGGATGATCTGCCCGACCACGCCGAGCGGCTCATGGAAGTGATAGGCGACGGTATCGTTGTCGATTTCCGACAGCGAGCCTTCCTGCGCGCGCAGGCAGCCGGCGAAATAGCGGAAATGATCGATGGCGAGCGGCACGTCGGCGGCCATCGTCTCGCGAATCGGCTTGCCGTTGTCCCAGGTCTCGGCGGTGGCGATCAGTTCGAGGTTTTCCTCCATCCGATCGGCGATCAGGTTCAGGATCCGCGCGCGCGCCGCCGGGGCGGTGTGGCCCCAGGCTTCGCGGGCGGCGTGCGCGGCGTCGAGCGCCCGGTCCACGTCCACGGCGCTCGACCGGGCGATCGAGGTGATGACCTTGCCGTTGATCGGCGAGGTATTCTCGAAATAGCGCCCGTCGGCTGGCTCGACCCACTGGCCGCCGATGAAGTTGCCGTAGCGTTCCTTGAACGGCGCCTTGCGGGCCGAGATCTTGTCGAGAACGGTCATGTTGAATTCCTCCGTGTCGTCGGGCTGTGCCCGCTATTGTCATTGTCCTTGAGGCTGCGGCTCGCCCGCGCGCCGAGTCAATAGCGCCCGGATCGCTCCAGACGGAAGGATGAATGGACTTTCGGGGGAATCCGGATAGGCTCGTCGCACGAAACAACAGTCAAGAAACGACCGTCGCAAAAAGCGACAGGTGGGAGGAGTGGCGCGAGACATGATCCGATATGGTGATTCGCGGATCGCGACGGCCAGAAACCAGTTCTTCGGCGAGGGCCGGCTGCCGGCCGATCAGGTGGGGCACGCGGTGCTGCGCTCCTGGATCCGCTGCGCCGAAATGGGATTTCGCGAGCGGGCGACACCGGCGCCCGACCCGCTGACCCAGGGCGAACTGCGCCATCTGCACGAGCGGCACGCCCGTTTCACCCGGCTCTGCCGACCGGAGCTCGAACTGCTGGCCGCCGAGGCGCGCGAGACGGGAAGCGTGGTGATCCTGACCGACGCCGCCGGCATGATCCTCGATTCGCTCGGCGACACGGCCTTCGCCGGCCGCGCCGCCCAGGTGGCCCTGCGCCCCGGCGTGGACTGGAGCGAGGCGAACACCGGCACCAATGCGATCGGCGTCGCCCTCGCCGAGCGACGCGCGGTCGCGATCCATGGCGCCGAGCATTTCTTCGACGGGCACGAGCTTCTCAGCTGCGCCGCGACACCGATCGTCGATCCGCGCGGCGCGATGCTCGGTGTGCTCGACATCTCCGGCTCATCGGGCATTCCGCATACCCACGCGCTGGGGCTCCTGCGGATGGCGGTGAGCCAGATCGAGCATCGCCTGCTGCGCCAGCGGTTCGAGGGCTGCCGCGTGCTGAGGCTGCACAGCGACCCCTCCATGCTCGGCACGGTGCGCGAGGGCGTGCTCGTCTTCCGCGATGGGATCCTGGTGGCGGCGAACCGCCGCGGGCTCGGGATCGTCGGGCTCGACTGGGACGCGCTCGACCACACCGCCTTCGGCGAGCTTTTCGAAGGCGCGCCCGGTGGCCGCGGCGCGGCGACGCTGCGCGGCGCCAAGGGCGAGGTCTTCGCCTGCGACTGGCAGGACGCGGGCGGCGGCGAGCCGGCGCTCCTCGGCGAGCCGGCGCCAGGGCCCGAGACGCTCCACGACGCGGAGACGGGCCTCATCCTCGACACCCTGCGCCAGTGCGGCGGCAATGTCAGCGCGGCCGCCCGCCGCCTCGGCATCCACCGCAGCACCATCCACCGCCGCCTGACCGCGAGCGGCGCCCCTCCGCTGCAATAATAGGCATCCGGTCGGACTTCGGCGATCGGGACGGACCGCCTCCGCGGCCAGCCGGAGCGCGCAATGCGCGCGAGTCTTCTGGTTTGTTTCGCGCCCGTTGGCGCGAAGCGGCTGCTCTCCAGGTGGGCAAACCTGCATGAACGCGGCGGTTCTCCTCGGCAGGCGGCGCCGACGCGATCCGAAAGCAGCGGTCCAGAGGACACGTGGCGATGGTGGGGGTGACAGACCAGTACCCGCCTTGTCGAGATCCCGACTATCCGTTGACCGCTGACGGCCCCTGGCGGCGGCGCCGAAGAGCGGCGTCCGAGCGCTCCCCGGTCGGCGATCGCGGGTCGTGGCGAGACGTGATCGCGAAGCATTGCCGGCCACCGCGAGACTATCTACCAAGGGAGACCCCATCGAATCCCCCGGAGGCGCCGATGACGCACGCGACGACGCCTGAGACCGCCCGCGCCAAGCTCGCGGGTTTCGTCTGGGACGATGCCTTCCTTCTCGACGAGCAGCTCTCCGAGGAAGAACGGATGGTCCGCGATACCGCGCGGGACTATGCCCAGGATCGGCTGGCGAGTCGTGTGACGGAGGCGAACCGGAACGAAAACTTCGACCGGGCGATCATGACCGAGATGGGGGCGCTCGGCCTGCTCGGCGCGACGATCCCCGAGGAATTCGGCGGGGCCGGGGTCAACTACGTTTCCTACGGGCTGATCTCGCGGGAAGTCGAGCGGGTCGATTCCGGCTATCGCAGCGCGATGAGCGTTCAGTCGAGCCTCGTCATGCACCCGATCTTCGCCTACGGCACCGACGCGCAGCGGGCGAAATACCTGCCGAAGCTCGCGACCGGCGAGTGGGTCGGCTGCTTCGGCCTGACCGAGCCCGACCACGGGTCGGACCCGGGGTCGATGATCACCCGGGCGAAGCGGGTCGACGGCGGCTATTCCGTCTCTGGCGCGAAAAACTGGATCACCAACAGCCCGATCGCCGACGTCTTCGTCGTCTGGGCCAAGTCGGACGCGCATGGCGGCAAGATCAAGGGGTTCCTGCTCGACAAGGGAATGAAGGGGCTGTTCGCGCCGAAGATCGAAGGCAAGTTCAGCTTGCGCGCCTCGATCACCGGAATGATCCAGATGGACGAGGTCTTCGTTCCGGAGGAAAATCTCCTGCCCCATGTCGAGGGCCTCGCGGGGCCGTTCGGCTGCCTCAATCGGGCGCGGTTCGGCATCGCCTGGGGCGCGCTCGGCGCGGCGGAATTCTGCTGGCACGCCGCGCGCGCCTATACGATGGAGCGCAGGCAATTCGGTCGACCGCTGGCGCAGACGCAGCTGATCCAGAAGAAGCTCGCCGACATGATGACCGAGATCAGCCTCGGGTCGCAGGGCGCGCTGCGGTTGGGCCGACTGTTCGATCAGGGGCGCGCGCCGGCCGAGCTCATTTCGCTCATGAAGCGCAACAACTGCGGCAAGGCGCTGGAGATCGCGCGGATGGCGCGGGACATGCATGGCGGCAACGGCGTCTCCGACGAGTACGGGGTGATCCGCCACGTGATGAATCTCGAGGCGGTCAATACCTACGAGGGCACGCATGACGTGCATGCCCTGATCCTCGGCCGCGCACAGACCGGGCTGCAGGCCTTTTTCTGATCGGGCGGCGACGATTTGTCTTCGTGGCCGACGGTCTGGCCTTCGGCGACCGTCTGGCACCGAGGGCATAGGCGGACATCGAAGGCATACGCATCGAATATCTTTACCAAGGCGTTGTGCCGTCATCGTGGTTCATTTCAATCGCGATGAACGGCCCGCTGACAAGTTTGACTTTCGAATGAAAGTCGGCAACGTGCGAATGAGCATCGTAGCGATCAGACCACCATGCAACTCAGCGAACGACAAACCGGGATCCTCCAGCGCGCCCGGGCCCTCGGCCGGGTGGAGGTCGAGGCCCTGGCGGCGGAATACGATGTCAGCACCCAGACCATCCGCCGCGACCTGAACGAACTGTCGCGCGGCGGCCTGCTCGCGCGGCACCATGGCGGCGCGCGCGCCGCCACGCAGGTGGTGAATTTCGCCTATGCCGAGCGGCGCGGCCTCGCGGGGCCGGCCAAGCGGGCGATCGGCGTGGCCGCCGCCGCCATGGTGCCGGACGGCTGTTCGATCATCCTCAATATCGGCACCACGACCGAGGAAGTGGCGCGGGCGCTGGTCGATCGGCGCGATCTCGTCGTCGTCACCAACAATCTCAACGTCGTCGGCATCCTGTCCGGCACGCCGCGCAAGGAGATCATCCTCGCCGGCGGGTTGGTGCGGCAGAGCGACGGCGCCATCGTCGGCGACGAGGCGGTCGGCTTCATCCGCGGCTTCAAGGCCGATTTCGCCTTCATCGGCACCTCGGCGCTCGACGAGGACGGCGCGATCCTCGACTATGACATGCGCGAGGTCGCGGTCGCCCGCGCCATCATCGCCAATGCGCGCCGCGCCATCCTCGTCAGCGACTCGCAGAAGTTCGACCGAAGCGCGCCGGTCCGCATCTGCGGTGTCGGCGATCTGCACGCCTTCGTCACCGACGCCGCCCCGCCGCGCGGCTTCGCGCTGGCCTGCGAGCGGGCCGGCGTGCTGGTCGAGGTGGCGGGGGCGGGATCTTGAGCGCGGCGTTCGACCTTCTGGTGATCGGCGGCGGGGTCAACGGCTGCGCCATCGCCCGCGACGCCGCCGGCCGCGGCCTTTCGGTGATGCTGGTCGAGCAGGGCGACCTCGCGCAGGCCACCTCCTCCGCCTCGACCAAGCTGTTTCACGGCGGGTTGCGCTATCTCGAATATTACGAGTTCCGGCTGGTGCGGGAATCGCTGATCGAGCGCGAGACCCTGCTCCGCGCGATGCCGCACATCTCGCATCCCCTGCGCTTCGTGCTGCCGCGTCACGCGGGGCTGCGGCCGGCGTGGCTGCTTCGGCTGGGGCTGTTCATCTACGACCATCTCGGCGGGCGGGAGATCCTGCCGCCGACGCGAACGCTCGATCTCGCCAGTGATCCGGCCGGGGCACCGCTGAAACCGACCTTCCGCAAGGCATTCGAATATTCCGACTGCTGGGTCGACGACGCGCGGCTCGTCGTGCTGAACGCCTGCGACGCCGCCGACCGGGGCGCCGAGATCCGCACCCGCGTCCGGTTCGAGCGGGCCGTGCGCGCCGGCGACGGCTGGAACGCGACGATCCGCGGCGGCGCGGGGCTGGAGACGGTTTCCGCGCGGGCCATCGTCAACGCCGCCGGTCCCTGGGTCGGCGACGTGATCCGCGACGGATTCGCGGCGACCGCCGCCGGCGACGCGCGGCTGGTGCGGGGTAGCCATATCGTCACCCGCCGGCTCTTCGCGCATGACCGCGCCTATATCTTCCAGCAGCGGGACGGGCGGATCGTCTTCGCCATTCCCTACGAAGGCGACTTCACCCTGATCGGCACCACCGACATCGAGCATGACGGCCCGCCGGGCGCCGCCGCCTGCTCAGCCGAGGAGCGGGACTATCTCCTCGCCGCCGTCTCGGACTATTTCGCCGCCCCGGTGCGGGCCTCGGACGTGGTCTGGAGCTATTCCGGGGTGCGGCCGCTGTTCGACGACGGCGCCACCTCGGCCAGCGCCGCGACGCGCGACTATGTGCTCAAGGTGCGGGAGGAGGCCGGGCGGGCGCCGGTGCTCGACATCTTCGGCGGCAAGATCACCACGCATCGCCGGCTCGCCGAGGCCGCGCTGGAGAAACTGCGCCCGTGGTTTCCGCGCCTGCCCGCCGCCTGGACCGCCGGCGTCCCGCTGCCCGGCGGCGGCTTCGCCTGGGACGCCGGACCGGCGCTGGCGGCCGACTTGCGCGCGGCGCATCCCTTCCTCGACGCCGCCTGGGCCGCGCGCCTCGTCCGCCTCTATGGCACCGAGGCGGCGACGCTGCTCGCCGGAGCGCGGACCGCGGCCGATCTCGGCGAGGATTTCGGCGCGACGCTGACCGAGCGCGAAATCCTGTGGCTGCGAGACCGCGAATGGGCCCGGACGGCGGAGGATATCCTCTGGCGCCGCACCAAGCTCGGCCTCCGCCTCACCCCCGCCCAAGCCGCCCGCGTCGAGACCTATCTCGGCACCCCGGACAAGGCCGCCTGAGGTCGATCAGGCGGCAGGGAAACCCGCGGCTCGCCGCCGGATCCCGCCGTTTTTTTTGGCCATTTCGCCGCGCGGATTTACAGCGGCCGCGTCGTACCGACCCGCCGGTGGCAGGTCGCGGCGGCCGCGCGCCCGGAGGAAACCCACCGAGGGCGCGCGGGGGGAAGAATTTCTCCGGGAGCTTTGATCTCGGGACGGGCATGCGGGGGGGCCTGATATCAAATCCGCTTGATTGCTTCGCCTTTGCCTGCGCCTTGCACCGCCGGGACCTCGCATAGCCGCAGAAGGCTGCGCCCCTGTCGATGTCCCTGTCGCCCGCCAGCACCATCCGGGCTATGCGCGATGTCCGAGCTTTCACTGCGCGATTTCGAGGCTACGCGAAATCGTGACGGGCATGCCCTGCGGGGGGCATGACCGTTTTCAACGGTCAAGCCGGG
>NZ_CALAGI010000176.1 GCF_937891315.1 uncultured Amaricoccus sp.
CGTCGAGCTCGACGCCCACGGTGGCGAGCGAGTAGCCGGCGGAGGTGTAGATCGAGAAGACGATGCCCGAGAGGCCGGCGAGCAGGCCGGAGAGGGCATAGATCGCGATGGTGGTGCGCCCGACCGGCACGCCCATCAGCCGCGCGGTATGGACGCCGCCGCCGAGCGCGAAGACCCGGGCGCCGAAGCGGGTGCGGTGGACGAGGAGCGTGCCGGCGAGGAAGGTGAGCAGCATCAGGCCGCCGATCAGGGTCAGCCGGCCCTTGCCCGGCATCAGCCAGTAGGTTTTCTGCATCGCCGCGTAGAACGGATGGTCGATCGGCACCGAGTCGATCGACAGCACATAGGCGAGGCCGCGGGCGAGGAACATGCCGGCGAGGGTGACGATGAAGGGCGGCATTTCGAGGACATGGATGAGGCCGCCCATCGCCGCGCCGAAGGCGGTGGTGAGCACCAGCAGCATCGCGAAGACGACGAGCGGGTGCAGACCGGTGTCGCGCAGCATGACGGCGATGAAGACGCCGGAGAAGGCGATGACCGAGCCGATCGAGAGGTCGATGCCGCCCGAGAGGATGACGATGGTCATGCCGACCGCCGCGATGCCGAGGAAGGCGTTGTCGGTCAGGAGGTTGCCGACGACGCGGGTGGAGAGGATGTTCGGGAACTGCGTCCAGGCGACGAAATACGCGAGGAGGAAGATGCCGAGCGTGGCGAGAAGCGGCAGGAGGCGGGCGTTCATGGCGTGGTTGTCTCCCGCGGTTTGGTTTGGGCCTGGGCCGGTTGCGCGGCCGGGCGGTTGGGCCTGAGCGCCGCGGCGAGCGCGAGGGCGTTCGGCGACTGCAGGACGAGGATGACGAGGATGATGCCGGCCTTGATGACGAGGTTGAACTCGGGCGGGAAGCCGGAGATCAGGATGCCGGTGTTGACCGACTGGATCACCATGGCGCCGATCAGCGAGGCGACGATGGAGAAGCGGCCGCCGAGCAGCGAGTTGCCGCCCACCACCACCGCGAGGATGGCGTCGAGTTCCAGCCAGAGGCCGGCGTTGTTGGCGTCGGCGCCGCGGATGTCGGCGGCGACGATGACGCCGGCGAGCGCGGCGCAGAGGCCGGAGACGACATAGACGGCGACGGTGAGGGCGCGGGCATTGACCCCGGCGAGCGTGCTCGCCCGCGGATTCACCCCGACCGCCTCGATCAGCAGGCCGAGCGCGGTGCGGCGGACGACGACGATGGCGATGAGGGCGGCGGCGAGCCAGATGACGACCGGCGTCGGCAGCCAGAACAGCGTGCCGCCGCCGAGGAAGATCAGGCCGGGGTCGGAGAAGGTGAGGATGGTGCCGCTGGTGACGAGCTGGGCGATGCCGCGGCCGGCGACCATCAGGATCAGCGTGGCGACGATCGGCTGGATCTTCAGCACGGCGACGAGGAACCCGTTCCAGAGACCGCAGAGCAGGCCGGTGCCGAGCGCCATCAGCACGGCGACGAGCGCGCCGTGGCCGGCCTGGACGCTCGCGGCGGCGACGGCGCCGCAGATCGCCATCACCGCGCCGACCGAGAGGTCGATGCCGCGGGTGGCGATGACCAGCGTCATGCCGATGGCGAGGAGCGCGACCGGGGCGCCGCGGTTCAGGATGTCGATCGGGCTGCCGAACAGGCGGCCGTTCGCCAACTGGATCGAAAAGAAACCCGGGAAGATCACGCCGATGACGGCGATGATGGCCGCGAGGGTGAGGATCTGCGGCAGGACGCGGCGGAGGAAGGCGAGGGTCATGCCGCGTCTCCCGTGCGAGCGATGGCGTTGACGATGCCGTCGACGGTGATCGCGCCGCCGGTCAGCTCGGCGACATGGGCGCGGTCGCGGACGACGATGACGCGGTGGCTGTAGACGACGAGCTCCTCCAGCTCGGAGGAGATGACGAGCAGCGCCATGCCCTGCTCGCAGAGCTGCTCGATCAGGCGGATGATCTCGGCATGGGCGCCGACGTCGATGCCGCGGGTCGGCTCGTCGAGGATCAGGAACTTCGGGTGCGTGGCGAGCCAGCGGGCGAGAATCACCTTCTGCTGGTTGCCGCCGGACAGGAGGCCGATGGGCTTCTCCGCGTCCGAGGTGCGGATGTCGAGGCGCTTGATATAGTCCTCGGCGAGCCTGGCCTGCTCGCCGAGCCCGATCGGCTTCAGCCAGCCGCGGCGGGCCTGGGCGGCGAGGATGATGTTCTCGCGGATCGACAGGTCGCCGACGATGCCATCGCTCTTGCGGTCCTCCGGGCAGAAGCCGAAACCGTGGGCGATGGCCTCGCGCGGCGAGGCGAGGCTGACGGTCTGGCCGTCGAGGGTCGCCGCGCCGCTGTCGGCGCGCGCGACGCCGAAGAGGGTCTCCGCGGTCTCGGTGCGGCCGGAGCCGAGCAGGCCCGCCATGCCGACCACCTCGCCGGCGGCGATCGTCAGGTCGAAGGGCGCGATCGTGCCCTTGCGACCGAAACCCTTGACCGAGAGGAAGGGCGTGCCGGCCGGGGCAGGGCGGCTGTTCGGGGCGAAGGCCTCGGCCCGCAACTCGCGGCCGAGCATCATGTTGACGAGCCCGACCTTGTCGAGGCCGGCGGTCGGCACCGACCCGACGAGGCGGCCGTTGCGAAGCACGGTGATCTGGTCGGAGATGTCGAAGACCTGGCCGAGGAAATGCGAGATGAAGACGATGCCGAGGCCGCGGGCCCTGAGGTCGCGGACGACGCCGAACAGCATCTCGACCTCGCGGGCGTCGAGGCTCGCGGTCGGCTCGTCGAGGATCAGCACCTTGCCGGACAGCGACACGGCGCGGGCGATGGCGATGATCTGCTGGATGGCGACGGAATAGCTGTCGAGGCCGCGGTTCACGTCGATGCCGAGCGCGTAGGGCGCGAGGATCTCCTCGGCCATCGCCGTCATCGCCCGGCCGGAGACGAGGCCGAACCGGGTCGGCTGGCGCCCGAGCGTCAGGTTCTGGGCGACGGTCAGGTTCGGCAGGAGGTTCACCTCCTGGTAGACGGTGCCGATGCCGAGTTCCTGCGCCTCGAAGGTGTCGCGCGGGTCGATGACGGCGCCGTCGAGGCGGACCTCGCCCGCGTCGCGGTGATAGGCGCCGGTCAGGCATTTGATGAGCGTCGATTTGCCGGCGCCGTTCTCGCCGAGGAGCGCATGTACCTCGCCGCGGCGCAGCGTGAAGTCCACGGCGTCGAGGGCGCGGGTGCCCGGGAAGCTCTTGCAGAGGCCGCGGGCGGTCAGGAGCGGGGCTTCATCGGTCACGGGCGATCTCCGAAAGGAATGGAAGGCGGCCGCGGGCTCGGGGAGGAAGACCGTCCCCGCGGCTGCGCTCGGGACACGCGCCAACTCTTGTCACACGCGGCTACGTGCCGCTGACGCGCGTCCCGCCGTCGGCGTCAGTAGCCGAGGCTCTTCTTCTGCTCGTAGACCGCCTGCGGGTCGTCGGCCTGGGTGTAGAGCTTCGACTCGGTCTGGATCCACTTCGGGGGAACCGTGCCGTCCTTCTGGTAGGCCGCCAGCGCGTCGAAGGCCGGGCCCGCCATGTTCGGGGTCAGCTCGACGGTGGCGTTGGCCTCGCCCGCCGCCATGGCGAGGAAGATGTCCGGAACCGCGTCGATCGAGACGACGAGGATGTCGGTGCCGGGCTTCAGGCCCGCGTCCTTGATCGCCTGGATGGCGCCGACCGCCATGTCGTCGTTATGGGCGTAGAGGGCGCAGATGTTCTTGCCGCCGTCCTCGGCCTTCAGGAAGCTCTCCATGACTTCCTTGCCCTTGGCGCGGGTGAAGTCGCCGGTCTGGCTGCGGATCACCTTGATGTTGTCGTGGCCGGCGATCGCCTCCTCGAAGCCCTTCTTGCGATCGATGGCGGGCGACGAGCCGGTGGTGCCCTCGAGCTGGACGACGTTGCACGGCTTGTCGCCGACGGTCTTGACCAGCCAGCCGCCCGCGACCGAGCCCTCATGCACGAGGTCGGAGGTCACGGCGGTCAGATAGAGGTCGTCCGGCGCGTCGACGGTGCGGTCGAGCAGCACGACGGGGATCTCGGCGTCCTTTGCCTCGCCAAGGACATCGTCCCAGCCGGTGGCGACCACCGGGGCGATGAGGATGGCATCGACGCCCTGGGCGATGAACGAGCGGAGCGCCTTGATCTGGTTCTCCTGCTTCTGCTGGGCGTCGGAGAACTTGAGGTCGATGCCGCGCTCCTTGGCCTGCTGCTGCGTGAGCGTGGTCTCGGCGGCGCGCCAGCCCGATTCCGAGCCGATCTGGCTGAAGCCGACGGTCTCGGCCATCGCCGCGCCGGCGAAGGCCGAGACGATGAAGGTCGTGGCGAGAAGCGTCTTGGTCAGTTTCATTCCTGGTAGTCCTCCCGTTGGGTTCGTAGTCTGTGGTTTCCTGCGCGGCGCGCGGCCGCTCAGCATCCGGGCTGGCCGTAGTAGGCGGAGGGCCCGTGTTTGCGCCGGAAGTGCTTGTCGCGCAGCTCCGGTTCGATCGGGGCGAGGTCGGGCGCGAGGCGCAGCGACAGGAGCGCCATCTCGGCCGCGCATTCGAGCGCCACGGCGGCCTCGACCGCCTTCGCCACCGTCGGGCCCCAGGTGAAGGGCGCATGACGGTTGACGAGGACGCCGGGATAGTCGGCCGGATCGAGCCCCTGGAAGCGCTCGATGATGACGTTGCCGGTCTCCCACTCGTATTCGCCCTCGATCTCGGCCCGGCTCATCTTGCGCGTCACCGGCACCGCCCCGGCGAAATAGTCGGCGTGGGTGGTGCCGAAGGCCGGGATGGCGACACCGGCCTGGGCGAAGGCCGTGCCGTGGGTGGAATGGGTGTGCACGACGCCGCCGATGCCCTCGAAGGCGAGAAAGAGGCGGCGGTGGGTCGGCGTGTCGGACGAGGGGTTGAGCTTCCCCTCCACCCGGTCGCCGTCGAGATCGACGACGACGATGTCGTCGGCGCTCATCGCGGCGTAGGCGACGCCCGACGGCTTGATCGCGAACACCCCGGCGGCGCGGTCGATGGCGCTGGCATTGCCGAAGGTGAGGTTGATCAACCCCTGCGCCGGCAAAGCGAGGTTGGCCTCGAACGCCTCGCGCCTGAGCTCGGTGTAGGGGCTCATGCGCGGATGCCCTTCGCGAAATGGTAGTAGACCTCGGCATTGCGCAGCTCGGCGCGGAATTCGCGCGGGCGGGTGTCGGCGTCGATCACGGCGAGCTCGATGCCGGCGATGGTGGCGAAGTCCTCCAGCATCTCGGTGGTCACCGCCTGGCTGTAGGCGGTGTGATGGGCGCCGCCGGCGAGGATCCAGCCCTGGCAGGCGGTGCGGAAATCGGGCTTGCAGTGCCAGAGCGCGCGCGCCACCGGCAGTTTCGGCATCGGCGGCGGCGCGACCGCCTCCACCTCGTTGACGAGCAGGCGGAAGCGGTTGCCGAGGTCGATGAGGCTGGCGTTGAGCGCCGGCCCCGTCGCGCCCTCGAAGACGAGGCGGACCGGATCCTCCTTGCCGCCGATGCCGAGCGGATGCACCTCGATCCGCGGTCGGCCGGCGGCGATGCTCGGGCAGATCTCGAGCATGTGCGAGCCAAGGACGCTCTCGGCGCCGGGGGTGAGGTCGTAGGTATAGTCCTCCATGAAGGAGGTGCCGCCGGGCAGGCCGAGGGCCATCACCTTCAGCGCCCGGACCAGCGCCGCGGTCTTCCAGTCACCCTCGCCGGCGAAGCCGTGACCGTCGGCCATCAGCCGCTGCGGCGCCATGCCCGGCAGCTGGCGCAGGCCATGCAGATCCTCGAAGGTGGTGGTGAAGCCGCGAAAGCCGCCTTCCTCGAGGAAGGCGCGCAGGCCGAGTTCGAGCCGCGCGCCGTAGACCAGCGAGTCGTGGCGGCTCTCGCCCTTCCTGAGTTCGGGCGCGATGTCGTAGGCGGCCTCGTAGTCGGCGAGGAGCGCGATCACGTCGGACTCCTTCGCGCCATCGACCCGCGCGACCAGATCGCCGACGCCGTAACCGTTGGTCGAGAAGCCGAAGGCCATCTCGGCGGAGACCTTGTCGCCCTCGGTGACGGCGACCTCGCGCATATTGTCGCCGAAGCGGCAGAAACGCGCGCCCTGCCAGTCGGTCCAGGCGCGCACCGCCCTTTGCCAGGCGTCGATGCGGGCGATCACATCGTCGTCGCTCCAGTGGCCGACGACGACCTTCCGCCCGAGCCGCATCCGGGTATGGATGAACCCGGCCTCGCGGTCGCCGTGCGCCGACTGGTTCAGGTTCATGAAATCCATGTCGATCGTGTCCCAGGGCAGGGCGCGCTCGAACTGGGTGTGCAGGTGCAGGAACGGCTTCGACAGCAGATTGAGGCCGCGGATCCACATCTTCGACGGCGAGAAGGTGTGCATCCAGATGATCAGGCCGGCGCAATGCGGATCGGCGTTGGCGGCGGAGCAGATCTGCGCCACCTCGTCCGGGGTCTTGACCACCGCCTTGAACATCACCGGCAAGGGCAGCGCCTTGGTGTCGAACAGCCCGCCGGCGATGCGCCGCGCGTCGGCCTCGACCTCGGCCAGCGTCTTCGGGCCGTAGAGATGCTGCGAGCCGCAGACGAACCAGATCTGGGGGAGGGCGGTTTGGATCATGTCGGTTGTGTCCATCAGCTTTGCGCGGCCAGTTCGGGGTGAGCCTCGTCGGCGCCGGCGCCGACCTCCTGCTTGAGCGCGAGCAGCGCCTTCATCACGTGCGCGAGATCGAGGGCGCGGACGCCGCCGAAGCCGTCGTGAAGATCGCGATAGAGCGCATAGAGCCGCTCGTAGGCCGCCCGCGCCGCGGGCTCCGGCACGTATTCGACCGGGCGGAGGCTGGTCATCGCTCCTTGAGCCTCCGGAAAGCCCGGATGGGCCCCGGCGACGACCGACGCGGCGATGGCGGCGCCGAGCGCGCAGGTCTGGCTCGAAGCGGCGACGCGCATGACGCGGCCGGTGACGTCGGCGTAGATCTGCATCAGCAGCGGGTTCTTCTCGGCGATGCCGCCGGTGCAGACCACCCGCTCGATCCGCACGCCGTTCTCGACCATGCGCTCGATGATCGTCCGCGCCCCGAAGGCGGTGGCCTCGATCAGCGCGCGGTAGATGTCGGCGCGGGTGGTGTAGAGCGTCTGGCCGAGCAGGAGGCCGGTCAGCAGCTGGTCGACGAGGATGGTGCGGTTGCCGTTGTTCCAGTCGAGCGCCAGCAGGCCGGATTCGCCGGGGGCGAGCGCGCCCGCCTTCTCCATCAGCTCGCCATGGAGCGCGGGACTGCCCTGGCAGACGGTCTCGACCCACCATTTGAAGATGTCGCCGACCGCCGACTGTCCGGCCTCGACGCCGTAGAGCCCGGGCAGGATCGCGCCCTTGACCACGCCGCAGACGCCGGGGATATCCACGACCGCGTTGTCGGCCGCCATCACCGCGCAATCGCAGGTCGAGGTGCCGATGACCTTGACCAGCGTGCCCTCGGCGATGTCGCAGCCGATGGCGCCATAATGGACGTCGAACTCGCCGATCGCGATCGGGATGCCGGCCGGCAGCCCGAGACGCGCGGCCCATTCCTCGCACAGCGCCCCGGCCGGCGTCGCCGCGTCGTGGGCGACGGTATAGAGCCGATCGCGCAGCGCCGCGATCTCCGGGGCCAGCA
>NZ_CALAGI010000177.1 GCF_937891315.1 uncultured Amaricoccus sp.
ATCCCCGTCATAACACGACGGGGGCGAGCCACCCCGAAACGAACATTGGGTCCTTTCTGGGGGATGTGATAAGTTCTCGATCGAGGCTAGGG
This sequence comes from uncultured Amaricoccus sp., assembly GCF_937891315.1. Taxonomy (GTDB): domain Bacteria; phylum Pseudomonadota; class Alphaproteobacteria; order Rhodobacterales; family Rhodobacteraceae; genus Amaricoccus. Next base: position 93 of record NZ_CALAGI010000177.1, read on the forward strand.
TCGCTCCCTAGCACTGACCGGGGTAAGCTGGTGACAGGCGGGGAGAGACCCGCACAATCAGCCGAACAGCGCCGCGATCAGCCTGCCCAGCAGGCTCGGCGCGGGCGGGACTTCGGTGGCGACAACCGCCTCAGAGCCACGGAGCGCGACGTGAAGCGCGTTCATCGTCAGGGGGCCGGCGATCCCGTCAGCGGGCAACCCCGCCTTAGCCTGGAAGCCGGCCACATCGTCAGGCGCATATCCCAGCATCACCAGCGCCGACCGGACATAGTACCGCTGTCGGTCGGGCAGGCCGTTATACCCGCCATTGATCTTGCGCGTGATGCCCCGCAGATCGCCCACGTCAGCCAAGGCGTTGACCCCGCGCGTGGTCCAGTACCAGACCGGGCCAAGCCCTTCCCATGGGTCAGTCAGCACCAACTCGGGGTATGCCTCGAAGTTCGGCGGGTCGAGGTTCGCGGCCTTGCACCATTCCCGGAATTGCCGATAGTTCGATCTGCCGGTGATCTGGATCGGGGTCCGACCCTTGAAGCGCGGCCCGTCCCCCGGCTCGGTATTGCCAAGGTCGGCGCGGCCTTCATACGCGGTGCCGGATGCAATCTCGCGATCATACCGTAGCGCCCCGCTTTCGTGCATGATCTGCGCCACGTAGTGCGCTAGACGGTGCGGCGCCTCGATGCCGGCGGGGTATGTGTCCAGGCCGTCGAGAAGCGATCCGGCGTTGGCCCGGTCAACCTGCCTTCCAGCGATGGCGTTCAACATCGCCAAGGTGAGCTTCATCTTACGACACCCGGAAGATGTTGCTACTGGCGCGCGTCTCGAACTTCATCCCGAGCGCCCACCATGGCGCATAGGTCCAACGGAAGTCGGCGACGTATTCGGCCGGGGCGAGGTCGCAGCCGGCATTCGGCGGCGCATCCATGAACCAGTTGAGGTCAATGTCATGCGCCGGCCAAGGCATGCCCTTGAAATTCTTGATGCCGGTCCGCCCGCCGCCGCAGGTGCTGAGAGCCGCGCCGATCTTCCCGCTCACCTGCCGCACAAGAACAGCCACGTCGCCCGTGTAGTCTCGCGCGATCGTCTGGTCTATCGTGACCAGGGTCGTTTGGCTATCCACGCGCACGGCCCGTACATCCAGCCACCACCACGAAGGCATGTGTCGGACAGCGGCGGGAACCGCGATCATGAAGAAGGCCAGCCAGAACGCCGTGCACAGGGGCACGAACCAGCGCCACGCGCCGGGTTTCAGGTCCACCATTGGAGGTATATCCCTAGCTGATAAATCGCATTCGCCATCGTCACCAAGAAGCCGACGCCGACGAAGGTCTGTACGATGCGCTTCGAGAATAGCGAGCGCGCGGCTTTCCGGGCTTCCCGCCGTTCCCGCTCCTCCCGCCATTCCGCCCGGTGCGCCCGGCTCTCCGCGAGTTCCCTGATGATGTCCTCCGGCGAGCGCAGTTCCCTCGCCAGCCGATCCGCCCGGTCCGCGTCCCCAAACAACCACAGCGCTACTCCCCAGAAACTCTCCGGCGATTTTTTATCCGTCATGCGATTGCCTCCGTTCGCGGGGCAGCCGCGCGGACGCGGCTAGGGCCGCGCCCAAGGTTCATCTGGGCTTGAATTGCCCGGCTTCGGTGGAAATGATCCGGGATGCCTCCCTAGATCATGTCGTAAACGCCCTCGATCACGCGGCCGAGGTCGTGCTGGAACTTCAGGCCGAATTGCGTGCTCCGGGACGCGGTATCCCAGCCGCCCGTGTCGCCGCCCGCTTGCCATTGGCCGGATGCCTCCGGGGATGCCGGCAAGCCGCCCTGAACGATGTGCGCGACCGAGAGCCAGCCGTACTGACCGATCAGCCGCATGTGGGTACAGCCCGCCTTGATCCGGGTGCGCAAGGCCAGCGCGCGGGCGCTCTTGCGATCGACGGTGCCCGAGGTCAGAACGCCCAGCGTGTAGAAGCACATCATCCGATGCGTCCATTCCGAGTAGCTGGCGGACATGCGGATGCCGCCGGCGTCGGTGCTGTCCATTTCGCGGACCGCGCCGGCCAAGCCCTTGATTGCGATGAACTCGGGGTTCGCCCGGATCGCTGCGAGGTTCGCCGGCACGACGCGCCCGCGCCCGGTCGCCCAGGAGCCGGACGGGTACGCGGCATAGAGCGACGACGGGATGCCGGCGCCGTTGCCGTAGCCCTCGCTGACGGTCTTCGAGAAGGCGTGTATCACCTCGGCTTCCCACATGCCGAGCTGATCGGTCAGGGGGACGCCGAAGCGGGTGCCGCGGCGGCAGGCGGCCTGTATCTGCGCATGGGTCGGGGCGTTCGAAACGCGCGGCAGCGAGAAGCTCTTGGCGATGTTCGTCCATGGTGAGGATCGCATCGCGACTTCCTCGGTCGCGACGACGACGCTTTGCAGATATGCCGCCGCCGTCGAAACGCCGATATAGGCCATGCATGCCGCGATATTGGCGCTCGGCGCCGAGGAGATATTCGGGTTGCCGCCGCGCGTCGAGGCATTGGTCGTGTTCCCGAGCATGTCGCCCTTGAACGCGCTGTCGGCCTCGCGCGCGGTGCCGACCGCCGCGACCAGCGCCCAGCGCATGAACCGATCGAGCGAGGCGCGCCATGAGCTATCGAACTCCGCCCACACGCGCGGGGTCAGTTTCGCCCAGACGACAGCCCAGAGATAGCCGGTGTCGTGCTGCGCGGAGTAGCCGCCCCGAAGCGCCGGCCCGCCGTAGGCGTCCCGCCCGCCCTTGATCCCGGCGATCGTATAGGCGTCCGTCGCGGTATTGCCGGCGAAGCTCGCATAGGCGCAACAGGCGAGCGGCGATCCCCAATAGCTCGCATTGCCCTGCCCGTTGACGTTGTTCGCGTCCCAGTTGGTCTGTGCGTAGCTGCGCGCCTCGCCGGTGCCAGTGCCGACGAAGTTGAGCGCGGGCGGCGAGGATAGGGCTTCCGCGACGACGATGCTGTTCGAGAATCCGGAGGTCGCATTCGGGGAAACGCCATTCGCCGCGAAATTGCGATAGGTGTAGGTTCCCGCCGTGCTGGCGGTATAGTTGACGCCAGTCAGGCCAGCGATGGCGGAGCCGTTGTGATACCATTGCCCGGTCACCGTAGGCGCCGGGGTTCCGCTGGCCGATGCCGGCGTCGCGGTCAGGATCGAGCCGGGCGTGGTGCCGCCGGTGACGACAGGCAGGCCCGCGAAGATCGGCGCCGCTGTCGCCGCCGTGACGCTGTATCCGATGCTGGTCGCGCTATGCGTCCGCCCGCCAAAGACGATAGGCTGCGTCAGGGTCAGGATGCTATCCGGCGCGCCTGCCGGGATTGTGAAGTTCGCGCCCGAGCCGGTGGTGTAGACCGCGCCCGCCAAGTCTTTCAGCGTCCACACCCATGATACCGTCTGCCAGCCCGCCGGGGTATAGGTGCCGGAAACGGCGGTGACGGTCTGGCCCGGCGCCTTTGTGCCGGAAACCGTTGGCGGCGTGGCCGTGACGATTTCCGGGGTCAGTAGCCGGACCCATGGGAACGGCCCTTGCAACCTGCCCGATACCGTGCGGCCATAGCTCTCGATGCCCATGCTACTGGATCACTGCCGAGAACATGACAGGTGCTGTGGTAGTGCTGCCGCCGTCGCTGATGAACTCGATCCGGTCCCCGGCGGCGACGGTATTGGCGGCGGTGGGAATGGTACTGTCCATGTCCCCGGCGGCCGAGCCGGAATAGGCGATCGTCCATGTCGGGTGCGTGACCGCGACCCCGTTGATTTTCATGGTGATCAGGCTGTTCGCGACCGTGATCGCGCCATAGATCACTGAATAGGCCGCGACGATCTTGCCGGCCCGCGTTGCCACCGCGAAAGCGCTGCTCGGGGCGCTGACGTCCGCCATATAGGCGGAGGCGATGCGATCATGAATGCTCATGCTGTGCTCCTATGCGACCCAGAACTGGCTGTTTCCCCAGCGGCCGAGCGACGAGGTTTTCGTCGTGCTGGCATAGGCGATGGTATCGGTCGGGTAGTTCCGAAGCGCCGATACACCGATATAGCTGCGTGAGGATCCAGAGGCGCGCGAGGCGACAACGGTGCATTCCGCCCGCAGCGGCGGGGATGCATCATCCGTTGACAAAAAGCCGACGAAAGCGCCCAAGATATAGCTCTGCGCCGGGGTGCCGTCCGCTGCCCAATCGATCGTATTGTCGGCGCTCGACGTTCCCTTGTCGTGGATGACGGTGCCGATCGTGATGCCGCCGCCCGACTTGCGGAACAGGAGGATATAGACGGCACCCGTGAAGCTGGCGCCCGAAACCGATCCCGCCGCGATGTCGCCCGAGGTCAAGGACATACGATAGCTGGTCCGGATCGACGGGGCTTGTGCGACATGCGTTGCCCCGGAATCGGTCAGGTTGACCCCGCCCAGCGTCGGCAGACCGGCAAGGCTCGATGATCCCGGCGCATCCTGAATGACAACGATCGCATCGCCTTCCGCCGCCCCGGCCGGCAGGCCGAGGGACCACGCCGCGTTGATGTTGGTATTCGACGCGACCCCGACATAGGAGACCGTGGGAGCCGCAACCGACGCGGAGGGATATTCCGCGATCCATGTCCAACTCGGCACGCCGTTGATGCGGGACATTTCGTATTTCACCAGCGTATTCGGCTGATGGCTCGGCGCTGAGCTTGGCCGAAGCCCGTCATCACCCGGCGTCGGGGTGAGGCTGTAGGGCGTCGCCCCGATCGCCACAATGAGGGTGACAGGCTCTTCGTGGTCCAGGATGTGATCCCAGCATGAGGCAGCGCTGGTGGCGTTGGCCGCGAGGGTGGGGACGAGAATATTCCGCCCGTCTCGGGCGTCGAAACTCAGGATGTTCGAGACCGGCGCCACCGATCGCGGCGTGAACGGCCTGCCGCTTTGCATCTTGATCCAGGATTGCGCGAACGTCTGATTTTCGACAAGTCCGTCGCCGTTCGAGATCATGAAGCAATGCGGGATGGTGTCGAGCGTCTCCGTCGAGACCATCGAAACGCCATAGATATGGCTACCGAGAGACGCGCCGACCGTGAGAACGTCGCCCGCCGCGATGCTCGGAAATACGCCGTCTTCATAGGGAAGCCGGAAGCCGACCAGTTCCTGCTTTTCGAGAAGCGCGTTTTCCTGGGTGAAGATCGTGGCCTTTGCCTGCGCGGCGTTGGCCTGCGCAGCGGCGGCGCCGAGCGTCGGGCCGTGGGTTCCATCGGCGGCCGTCGTCGTGGCGAGGCCAGCCAGACCGGCGGCCGAGTTCGCCATCTTCCCGGCAAGCGCGGCGTCGAGACCATCGACGGTGCTGGTCGGCTGCGTCCCGGTATGGCTCGTCCGATCCAGCAGCACCGAGTCGGCCGAGTTCGCCGTCGCACCGGTGGCAACCCCGTCCAACTTGGTCTTGTCGGCCGCGCTCATGAAGCCGGCCGCGGCTGTCGTCGCGTCGCCGTGGCTGTGGATAGCCGCCGCCGCGCCCACGTCACCGGGGGCAAGGGTGACCGCGCCAGTCTTGCCCGCGACGGAAATTACCGCGCCGCCACCGCCCCCCCCGCCGAGCACGTCCGACGACAGGAAAACGCCGCCGTCCGATCCGGCCGACAGTGCATTGCCGGATTGCTCCGAAATCAGCGGCCCCGGCGCGACCGCCGGCACCACAACGTCAGAGACAACTTCCCCGAGCGTCGCACGACGGGTCTGTCCCTCCGATACGATGACGATCGTATCGGTCAGGAGGAGCGTCGTGTCTTCCGGCAGTCTGGTGATTCTTGGCATGGGTCAACCGCAATGAAGGGTGCAGGGGAACAGGAGCGAGCCGTCCGGGTAGGACCGGATGAGCCGTCCCGATGTGATTTTCGCAACCGTGCTCGCCCGCACGATGTCGTCGGGCTGCACCCGCCCGAGCCCGCCGCCAGCGCTCATGATCAGGTCGCCCCGCCGAGGCTCCGCCCCCGGCTGGAGACGCACGAACAGCGCGCCGAGGCTGGCAATGTGCAGGTCGCCGTCTTCGTCCATGTGGGAGAAGACACCATAGACCGCTGGCGATGCCTCCTCCGCCGGCCGGGCGCGGGGCAGCTTGTCGTTCTCCTCGCCATCCCATTCGGCCATGTCGTCGATGGTCTCGTAGATCGTGCCGGGCAGTTCGTTTGGCCCCTGCGACCAGTGGGTGCCGCAGAAAGACCCATAGGTGACCGTCCCGGACGCCACCGAAATGACGGCCTCCTGCGTGACCCCGGAATAGAATTGAACCAGCGTCCCGTCATTGGACCGCTTGACCCGCAGCGCGACGTTGTTGCTGGCGGAGAAGGTGCCAAGCCCGGCGGTCGATAGGCTGCAACCGTATTCGACCAGCGTCGGGTTGATCAGCTCAGCGGCGCCGACCATGACGCCGCTGTTGTTGACGAGAAGTTGCGTGCCAGCGCCGCCGGCCCGGACCCGCCATTTGTCGTCGGCGTGATTGTAGGAGATCACGCCCGCGCTGGCGCCGTCGTAGGCGGTGACATAGGCGGTTCCGGTCGCCGTGGTGTCGATCCTGACGCCTGCGTCCTGCACGGTCCCCACGGCGCGCACCTGGGAAATGCTGTCCCCTATCCCGGTGACAACGGTTCCCCTGACCGTGGACGTGGCGGTCGCTCCGATGGACGTGCCGTTGATCGCCCCGCCGGTGATCGCGACGGCCGCCGGGCTCTGCGCCGCCATCCCATGGCCGACGCGCGCGATAAAGCGCGTCCCGTCATAGACGACGAGCACGGTCGCCCCGGTCGGGATATCACCCGACACAAGGTCGATGGCCGTGCCAGCCGGGCCGATCTTGCGCAACTGCCTGGTCCCGAGCCCGCTGATGTTCAGCGTAGAGGCTCCGGTCGGCGCCCGGTTGAACTGGACCAGAAACGCGGACCACGATCCGTAATCGACCAGCGCCGGGTCCGGCGTCAGGCTGAACGCGTCCAATGTGCCGCCCGTGACCCACGCCGTCAGGCTGCGAGCCACAAGCTCCGTCTGGCCGCTCGAGGACGCGGCGGCGGCTTCGATGGCCGCCTGAACGTTCTCCTGCGGCAGGGCTTCGGTCGGGCTGAACGGGATGTTGGCGGCGCCGGTGACTTCCGATGCCAGCGGCACGATGTTGTCCATCGGGTATCCGGGCAGGGTCACGCCGATGAGGTTGGAATCGACCGGATCGGGCGCCGAGATCAGCACGCGGAGCGGCGCGGCGCTGTTCACGTAGATGTCGGGGAACACGCCGTTCGCGTCGGCCTGGACCGGCTGCGCCAACGGCACATCCGGATCGAGGCTCGCAAATATCTGCGCCAGAGTGCTGGAGTTGTTCTCGAAGACGCGCATGAAGGCGCCGGGAACGGTCGCGCCGTTCATGTCGAAGGCGCGGTTAACCTGCGCGAAAAACAAGCGGTTGCTGCTCACGGTCAGTCCTTGCAGAAATGGCAGGAGACGCGCATCATTGCGGGATGCGCACGATCATTGTATTTGGCCTGTTGGCGTTGGCGGGCTGCGAAGACCCTGCGGTCCGCGCGGTCAAGGATGCCTGTCTGGGCGGCGATCAATCCGCTTGCGCCACATGGCAAGCAGGATACGAGCAATCACAGGCGACAGCGGCGGCGCTTGCCGAGCGCCCGCTCATTGTCTCGACACCGGTCCCGATACCCGTCGCGCCGCGACCGGCATTCACCCACTGCGCACCCGCTCCCGGAGGGCAGATGAACTGCTATGGCTACTGATGGCCTTCTTTCTGGGGTTCCTGTTCATCATCGCGTGCGTCGCTTTCGGCGCATGGCATGACCGGCGCGTTGACAAGCACCTGCATGACTTCTTCCGCCGCCACGACGACTAGCGCGATCCGATATAGCCCATCATCGCGTTGACCGGCCCGGATACGGCAACCGGTCGCGCAGCAGGCGGCGCCGCACCGGCCACCGTTGCCAGCGCATTCTCCGACAGTCTCGTCGCGCTGCGATCAGCGAGAGCCTTTGCCCCGCTCGCCGCGGCTGTGACTGCCAGCGATCCCGCGCCGAACGTCGCGCCGCCCATCAGGTTCAGGGCGAGCATCAGGCCATTTCCGCCGGGGGCCAACTTCCCGACGCGGCGGAGAATGTCCTCTCCCGTGCTGCCGTCGATCAGCCGCTGCATCGCGGACATATCCTCGGGGCTGAACCATTTCGCCCGCTTCGGATCGTTGACGATGCTGGTGACCGCCTGCCGGTACTTGTTTAGGATATTTCCGCCGGAGCCGGTGCTGGAGGTCTGGTCGCGCGCCTTCTTGAAGGCGCTCTCCAGCAACTCCGCCTTCTTGTATTGCGAATTCGCCATGCGAGCGGCGCTGAGCAAGTCGCTCGTGGCTTCGCGGCTGTTCACGAGATCATCAATAGAATCAATGATGTCGAGAATGCCGGTTTCGTTCGGCGCGGCGTTGTACCGCTTCCAGAGGTTCTGCCTGATCTTGTCCACCTGACCGAGCGTCAAGGGCTTGCCCTGACGCTCAAGGATGGTGAGGCCCGCCGCCGTCTGCCGATCCACATCCGGGACATAGTGCCCGCTCTCCACGGCCTCGCGCGCCTTCGCTGCGAGCCCCTGTATCTCTCCCGGCTGGAACACTTCGCCCGCGTCGTCAACCGCCCTGTACGCCGCGCCCTTGGCAGCCCGGAGGGATTCAATCGTAGGCTTCTCCATGGCCTTGCCGAACACCCGGCGAAAGCCGCGCGTGCCGACATTAATCGCGCCCTGCGCCGTGGCGCCGAACAGGGCGCCTACCGCCGCGCCCTTGGCCGTGCCTTCGACCCGCTCAGCAACCCCGCCCTCGGCATCACCGAACCCAAAGGCCGCGCCAGACGCGCCGCCGCCGAGCGCGCCCTTTCCGATGGCGCCGGGAAGGGTGGTCGCCGATGCCCCACCGGTCAGAAGCGCAGGCGCGACGGCGCCTCCGATCTCGCCAACCGTCGTCGCAACCGGGTTCTCCCGGCGGGTCTGATCCAGCAAGCCTCGCTCATGCTCAAGCCGCTTGTCATAGGCCGCCCCGAAGCTGGTCCCGTCGCCGCCGGGCAACTGGCCGGCGATCCAATCCCCCGCCGCGCGGACCCCGGCATTGATCTCGTCGCCAGCGCCGAAGGTCACACCTTGGCGCGCGCCGATCAGCGCGGCCTCGATCCCCGAGCCGCGCCCGCCGCCCTCGCCCCGGAAGTCCGATTGCACCGGAGCGGCAACCTGCGCCCGCTGGGCGCGGATGGCGTCGGCGATGGCCTTTGCGTCACTCGCGGCGCGCTGGTCGCCCTGACGGGCCAGCGCGTCGGCCTTGCGCAGCGCGTTTTCGAGGGTGGCGAGGTCGGCCATCAGCGATACCTATCCAGAATGCTGTCGATGCCGCCAGCGTCGGGCGATGCCACGAATATCGGGTTTGCATCGGCCCACGCCTGCAACTCGTCATAGAAGCCGCCGTCGATCTGGCCGTGCTCCTTCTCGTAGGCCCGCGCCCGCGCCGCTTTCTCAATCCTGCGCTTGGCGATGCCGCGCTGAATGTCGATCAGGGACTTGTTCCCTTCGGCGGTATTCTCCAGCCCCGGAACCTGACCCGTCACGAAGTCACGGTCGGCGTTCGAAAAGCCTGTGCCGAGGGAGCCGCCCATCGACGCGAGCGCCGCCTGTTTCGCCAGTGCGTTGAAGGTCTCCATGGACGAGACCCCCTCGGGGTCCATCCCCATGGCGGCGGCGGCGCGCTCCGCCTCGATCTCGTGGAAGAGCTCCTGAAGTTGCGCAACCTGTTGCAGCATATGAAATGCTTACGTTATAGGTTGTGTTAACCAGTGGTGCAGCACCTATTGGGTTCTGAACAGTTGATGTAAATCCGGCAGGTGTTGATGTCCAGCTATAGTTGAATGCAGCCGGAGTACCGGTAACTGCGATATCATCAATAGCCCAGTACCATGACCAGCCATTCTGATACCTGAACCTTACCTGAACACTTGGATTGCCTATGTATGCATTCAAGCTGATATTGTCAGTTGCGAATGCGATAGGTGTACCTTGTGTTGTAGTATAAGTCTTAACAGTTGTCCATGTTGTACCAT
>NZ_CALAGI010000178.1 GCF_937891315.1 uncultured Amaricoccus sp.
CGGCTATGTCCCGGCGGCGTGGCGGAGCTGCGCGACACCACCGCGGCGCTACGCAGGGCCGGCATCGGCGTGATCCTCGATCTCGTCTTCAACCACACCGGCGAGAGCGACATTCTCGGCCCGACCCTGTCGTTGCGCGGCCTCGACGCCCGCGCCTATTTTCGCCACGCCGAAGACGGCGCGCTGATCAACGACACCGGCTGTGGCAACACGCTCGACTGCGATCACCCCGCGACCCGCCGGCTGGTGCTTGATACCCTGCGGCATTTCGTGACCCAGGCGGGCGTCGACGGCTTCCGTTTCGACCTCGCGCCGATCCTCGGGCGGAGCGCCGGTGGCTTCAGCCCCGAGGCGCCGCTGCTCACCGCGATGCGGACCGATCCGGTGCTCGCCGACCGCGTTCTGATCGCCGAGCCCTGGGACATCGGTCCCGGCGGATACCAGCTCGGCAACTTTCCCGCGCCGTTCCTCGAATGGAGCGACCGCTACCGCGACCGCGTCCGCCGCTTCTGGCGCGGCGACGCGCATGTGCTCGGCGATTTCGTCACCGCGCTCGCCGGTTCGGCCGATACCTTTCCGCCGCCCGCGACCCGCGCGGTCAATTTCATCGCCGCGCATGACGGCTTCTCGCTGGCCGACCTCGTCGCCTATGCCCGCAAGCACAACGCGGCGAATGGCGAGGACAATCGCGACGGCCACGATGAGAACCTGAGCTGGAACAACGGCGCGGAGGGCGCGACGGAGGATCCCGCGATCCTCGCCGCGCGGCGCCGCGATCTCCGCGCGCTCCTCGGGACGCTCTTCGCCTCGCGCGGCACCATCATGCTGACGGCGGGCGACGAGTTCGGCCGCACCCAGCAGGGCAACAACAACGCCTATGCCCAGGACAATCCGATCACCTGGCTCGACTGGACCGGGCGCGACCTCGATCTGGAAGCCTGGGTCGCCGAGCTCGCCGCCCTGCGCCGGGCTCATCCCCTGCTCGCCGGCCCCGAGCTGCTGACCGGCGCCGCGGAGGCGGACGGCGCACCGGACGTCGCCTGGCTGACGCCCGGTGGCACGCCGATGGCCGAAGACGACTGGCACGCGCCGGACGCGACGGCTTTCGCCATGCTGCTTTCCGGCCGGCTCGCCGTCCTGTTCAATCGCGGCGGCGAACCCGTGACCTTCGACATTCCCGCGCCCGCCGGCGGATGGAGCGGCGAGGCCATGGCTCCCGCCCGCTCCGTCGCCTTCCTCACCGAAAGCCCGAAGCACGGCTGAGACGTCAGACCGGCGGCCACATCCGCGACATCACGCCGTCGCGCCGGACGATGCCGTGATAGGCGGCGGCGCCGACATGCATGAGGATGAGCAGGATCAGCCCGTTCTTCGCCACCGCGTGCACGATGGAGGCGACCTTCGACACCGCCTCCATCTTCGGCAGGAGCGGCGGAATGCCGATCGCGTTCAGCCATTCGATCGGAAAGCCACCCGTCGTCACCCGGACATAGCCGCTGACCGCCATCACCAGCAGGAAGACATAGAGGCCGGCGTGCACCGCCTCCGCCGCCCATCGCTGCGCCGGCGCGATGGAAGCCGGCAGTGGCGGCGGCCGGTGGAACAGGCGCCAGGCCAGGCGCGCGAGGATCACGAGGAGAAAGATCGACCCAAGCCCCTTGTGCAGTTTGAAGAGCCCGTCCTGCGTCGCTCGCGGTATGCCGTCTTGAGTCATGTAGAGGCCGACGGGTATCATGACGAAGACAATGAGGACGGTCACCCAGTGAAGCAGCCGGGACACCACGTCATAGCCCATCCGTCGCCCTCCGCTTCCCCGATCGGCGCGCGCGGGAACCTGTCGTCCCTGCCACCTCCGGGCCTCGCTCCCGACAGCGTAGCAGATCGCCGGGTCCCCACCAACCTTCGCCCCGTCGCGCTGGCGCTGGCCATGGCCTTGGCCCTTCTGCTCTGGGCGGCGGCGCTCACCCCGGCGGCGCGGTTGCTCGGCCTCGCCGCCTTCGCGCTGGTCGTCTGGGTGGTTCAGGTCCGGATCGCGGCGCACCATCCGTTCGACCGGTTCGGCCTGGCCAACGGCATCACGCTCGCCCGCGCCGCGGGCGTCAGCGCGCTCCTCGCTTTCGCCGCGTCGCCACCGGCCGACGCGGGAACCGCCTGGTCCGTGCTTGGCCTCTCGGCCGGGCTGATCGCGCTCGACGGGCTCGACGGTTGGGCGGCGCGGCGGCAAGGCCTCGCCTCCGGCTTCGGTGCGCGCTTCGACATGGAGGTGGACGCGCTCGCCATCCTGGCGCTGGCCTGGCTGGCGGTCGGCCTCGGCAAGGCCGGGCCATGGGTGCTCGGCCTCGGCCTCATGCGCTACGCCTTCCTTCTGGCGGGCCACCTCGCGCCGCGCCTCTCGGCCCCCTTGCCGCCGTCGCCGCGGCGAAAGGCGGTCTGTGTGCTCCAGCTTCTGGTCCTGACCGCGCTTCTCGCGCCGCCGTTGACGCCGCCGGTCTCGGGGGACCTCGCGCTCCTTGCCTTCGGCGCGCTCGCCTGGTCCTTCGCCACCGATCTCCGCTGGCTGGCAGGCCGACCTTGAGCCTCGGGGTCCGCGGCTGGGCGGGTCTCGCCCGCTCGCTCGTCATCTACCGCGCCCGTCCCTGGCGGATCGCGCGCCTCGCCCGTTTCTATGCCACGCTGCTCGAACCCGGCGATCTCGCCTTTGACATCGGCGCCCATGTCGGCAATCGCGCGCGCGCCCTCCACCGGGCCGGCGCCCGCGTCGTGGCGCTGGAGCCGCAGGCCGTGCTCCACGCCTTCCTCGCCCGCGACCTGCCGCCCGGGATCATCCTGCTCCGACAGGCCGCCGGCGCCATGCCGGGCGTGGCGGAACTCGCGGTCTCGAAGCTCCATCCCACCGTTTCCTCGCTCGTGCCGGGTCGTGTCGCCGCCGGACCCGGCTTCGGCCATGTGCGCTGGGACGCGCGTGAGCCGGTCGAGGTGACGACGCTCGACGCGCTGATCGCCGCGCATGGGGCCCCGCGCTTCGTCAAGATCGATGTCGAGGGATTCGAGGCCGAGGTGCTCGCCGGCCTGACGCACCCCGTCCCCTGGCTCGCATTCGAGGCGCTGCCCGCCGCCCCGCGGGCCGCGCGCGCCTGCCTCGCCCGCCTCGCGGCCCTCGGTCCCTATCGCTTCAATCTCATCACGGGCGAAGGCGATCGCTACGCTCTCGACTGGACCGACGCCGCCGGCCTCGCCGCCGCGCTGCCGCGCCTCACCCGCAATGGCGACGTCTATGCCCGCCTGGACTAGGACCGCGACCATGGTCCTCGCCGTCGCCTTGCTCGCCGCGCTGCTTGTCGCGCCGAACCATCCGGACGCGCTGCGCCCGGCCGCGCTCCTCGCCTTCCCGCTCGAGCTGCCCACGCTCGTCCTCCTGCTTCTGATCTTTCCCGGCCGCGCGCTCCGCGCCGTCGTCGCGGCCATCCTCACGGCGATGACGGCGCTCCGCCTCGCCGATCTCGCGGCCTTCACCGCCTATGCCCGGCCCTTCAACCCGGCGCTCGACATGGGCCTGGTGCCCGCGAGCTGGCGCCTGCTGAGCGGAACCGTCGGCCCACCCGCCGCGCTCGCCGTCGCCCTGGCGCTCGTCGCCGCCCTCGCCCTCGTCGCCGCCGCGATCTGGTGGGCCACGGGCCGGATCGCCCGCGCGGCCCCGACCCGCCGCGCGCCGCTCGCGCTGCTCCTCGTCCCCGCCGTGGCCGTCGCCCTGCTCGACGCGTCCGGCCGCGCCGATCCGCCGGGCGCGGCGCAAACCGCGCGCCTCGCCTACGAGCACAGCCGCGACGCCATCGCCGGCCGCGCCGGCCTCGCCCGCTTCCGCGCCGAGGCCGCGCGCGATCCCGAGGTCGGCCGGCCCCAATTCGGTGCGCTGGCTGGCACCGACATCTTCGTCGTCTTCGTCGAATCCTACGGCCGCTCCGCCCTCGACAACCCGCGCTATGCCCCGACGATCACCGCGACGCTGGAACGCGCCGAGGGTGCGCTCACCGCCGCGGGCCTCGCCACGCGCTCGGCCTTCCTGACCGCGCCCATGGTCGGCGGCCAGAGCTGGCTCGCGCATGGCAGTCTGCTGTCCGGCCTGCGCCTTGATACCGACGCCCGCTATCGCGCCCTGATCGAAAGCCCGCGCAAGTCCCTGACCCATTTTGCCAAAGCCGCGGGATGGCACGTTGTCGCGGTGATGCCGGCGATCACGCTCGCCTGGCCGGAAGCGGACTATTTCGGCTATGACCGCATCCTCGCCGCCGCCGACCTCGGCTATCGCGGCCAGCCGTTCAACTGGGTGACCATGCCCGACCAGTTCACCCTGGCCGCCTTCGAAAAGCTGGCACTGACCGAGCCGCGGCCGCCGGTCTTCGCCGAGATCGCCCTCATCTCGTCGCATGCGCCCTGGACGCCGATCCCGCCGCTCCTGCCCTGGGACACGCTCGGCGACGGCCATGTGTTCGACGCGGCCGCGACGGCCGGCGACGCGCCCGAAATCGTCTGGCGCGATCAGGACCGGGTGCGCGACCAGTATCGCCTCGCCCTCGACTATTCGCTCGCCACCGTCGCCGCCTTCGCCGAGCGCCGCGCCGCGACCCGCCCGCTGATCGTCGTTCTCGGCGACCACCAGCCGGCGAGCTTCGTCTCCGAGGATCCGACCGGCCGCGAGGTGCCGGTCCATATCATCGGCGCGCCCGAGGTTCTCGCCCGGCTCGACGGCTGGCACTGGACCCGCGGTCTCGTCCCGGCTCCCGACGCGCCGATCTGGCCGATGGAGGCCTTCCGCGACCGGTTCCTCGACGCCTCCGCGCGGGATTGAACCGGAACAGCGGGCTTTACGACCTGCCCCAACGCGCTACTCTGAAACGACGGCGCCGCGAGAGCCGCCGAAGGGACCGGGGGTACGGGAATGCGACAGGCCGAGATGACGGATGCCGTCTGGACCACGCTGCTCGCGCTTCGCGCGGACGCGCGGACACAGCCGTCGCCGGACTGGGAACCCGGGGTTCGCGCCGCGTGGGATCTCTATGCGCCGATCGCCGACGGTGGCGGCGCCGCGCCCTATACCTTCGCGCAGGTCGGACAGTCGCTCGATGGCCGGATCGCGACGCTGAGCGGCGACGCGACCGAGGTTTCCGGTCCCGCCGGGCTCCGCCACCTGCATCGCTGCCGGGCGCTGGCCGACGCGGTGCTGGTCGGGGTGCGCACCGCGCTGCTCGACGACCCGCGGCTGACCGTTCGGCTGGTCGAGGGGCCCAGCCCGGCCCGCGTGGTGATCGATCCGCGCGGTCGCTTGCCGAACGACGCCGCGGCGCTGCGGTCGGACGGTGCCCGGCGGCTCGTGGTGCAATCGGTGGCGAAGCAACGTCCCCCCGGTGTCGAGGTGATCGCGCTGCCCGCCGCCGATGGCTGGATCAGCCCGGCCGCGATCCGCGCCGCGCTGGCCGAACGGGGCTTGCGCCGGCTGTTGATCGAAGGCGGCGGCGTCACCATCGCCGGCTTTCTCGACGCGGGCCTGCTCGATCGCCTGCATGTCGGCATCGCGCCGCTGATCATCGGCGCCGGTCCCACCGGCCTGCGCGCCGCGCCGGTGCCACGCCTCGCCGATGCGCTGCGGCCGGAAACCCATGTTTACGGGCTCGATACGGACGTGATCTTCGATTGCGCCCTGCGGCCCGGCGGCAGTGCCAGCACATCGACATGGCCGACGGTGACCGAACCCGCGCCGCTGGAAGCGCGTCGCGCCAGGGTCCAGGGCGCCGCGTCGTAACCCGTCTCGACCGCCGCCACCGCGAGCCCCGCCTCAAGCTCGTCGCGGAGCGCCCCCGGACCGAGTACCCAAGAGCTGGCCGCGACGCGTACCGAATACCCCCGATCCCGCATCGCCGCCGCGAAGGCGGGCGCCGCGTCCGGCCCGAGAGCCGGGCCGAGGCCCTTGTCTCGCCGCTGATGCGCGTTGAAGGCCGCGCGAACCCCCGCGTCCCCCGCCGCAGGCGGATCCCAGGCGAGGGCGCCGTCGTAGGTCAGCGCTGCGTAGACCCCGAGTTCCGCCGCCGCCAACCGGTCCGCCAGCGCCAGAATCCAATCCTCCGGCATCAGGTCGAACAGCGCCGAGGCGGTGACCAGCCGCGCGCCGTCCAGGGGCAATGCGTCGAGCGCGCCGAGATCGAGCGCATGGACCCGCGCGTCCGGCAGCCGCGCCCGTGCCTCGGCGAGAAGACCCTCGTCGCGGTCCACCAGCCGCCAGCGCGCACCCGGTCCGAAGGCCCGCGCCGTCGCGCCGGTGCCGCAGCCAAGATCGACCGCCCAGCCGTTTCCGAGATGCGCCGCCGCGGAGGCGAGCAGCGCCGGGTCTCGTGCCACCCGATCCGCCGGCTCGCGCAGATCCAGCCAAGCCGCCGGGAAGCTCACCGCGTCGCCGCGACCACGGCCGAGGCGACCAGATCCGCCGTGCGCGCCCAGTCGGGCAGCGCCTGCCCCGCTGCCCAGGCCGCTTCCGCGCAGGACCGGCGCCGCGCCGGATCGTCGAGCAGGCCGGCGAGCGCCGCCGCCAGCGCCGCGGCGTCGCGCGGCGGCACCAGCGCGCCGGCGGCCTCCGGCACCAGATCGGCGATGGCACCGGCCCGACAGGCGACCACCGGCAAGCCCTGCGACAGCGCTTCCGCGAAGGCCATGCCGTAGCCCTCGTATTCCGAGGCAAGCACAAAGATATCGGCGGCGGCCAGCGCCGCGCGGGTATCGGTGACCGCGCCGACCAGTTCGATCCGTTCCCCGAGATCCGCCGCCACGATCTGATCGGCGAGCGCCGCCGCGCAAGCCGGATCGAGCGCGGCCGAGCCGATGATCCGCGCCCGCCACGGTCGATCACGCAAGGTGTCGAGCGCGGCGATCAGGACGTCATGCCCCTTGCGCGGGATCAGCGAGCCGACACTGACGATCACCGGCGGATCGCCCAGCCCCGCCGCCCGCCGCGCCGGCGCGGTGCCCGGCGGCGCCACGGTCAGAAGCCCCGGCGCCACGCCGAAGCCTTCGATCAGCCGCCGCCCGGTCGCAACGCTGGTGCAGACCACCGCGCGCATCGCCACGAGCCCCGCCCGCTCGGACGCGAGCAGCCCGGCGCGGGCCGTCGCCGACAGGCCGGTCTCGTCGCCGAGCGGATGATGTACCAGCGCGATCAGCCGCAGCCGCCCGGCCTCCGCCGCCAGCGCCTCGGCGAGAACGCCGCCGGCCAGGCCGTCGATCAGCACCGCCGTCCCATCGTCCAGCGACGCCAGCATTCCGGCTGCTACCCGCCGCGCGGACATGTCGGGAAAAGGATAGTCCCCCGGCAGGGCGAGATGCTCCACGTGCCACCGCTTGGCCCGCAACTCGGCGATCAGGCGCCGGTCATAGCCATAGCCGCCGGTCGGCGCGTCGAGATCGCCCGGAATCGCGAAGCTGAGTCTCACAGCGCCGCCTCGTACCAGGCCCGCGCCACATGGCTTTCGCTGATCGAGACGCGGAGCCGCCGGAGTCGCCCGCCGTCGCGCAGCCCCCCGCTCCGCGCGACCGGCGCCAGCGCCTCGAACAGATGGCGGCACAGGAACTCGGTGGTGGTGAATTTCCCCGCGAATTCCGGTATTTCATCGAGGTTCTTGTATTTGATCGGCGCGAGGGCCGCTGCCAGAGCCTCGGTCGCGAGACCGATATCGACCACCAGCCCCTCGGCGTCCAGATCCTCGGCGAAGAAGGCCGCGTCGACGGTGAAGGTGGCGCCGTGCAGGCCCTGCGCCGGTCCGAAGGTCGGCGAGGGAAAGCTGTGGGCGATCATCACATGGTCCCGAACCTCGACCGCGAACATCGCCTCTCCCCCCTCACGGATAGCGGATGCGATGGCAGAGGGTGCGGGGATCGTCAAGGATCGCGGCGTAGCGCGCCGGCAGGTCGGCGAAGGCGGTCTCGCCGCTGATCAGCGCGTCGAGCGCGGGATCGGTCAGCAGCGCCAGCGCCATTTCGAGCCGCCGGCGATGGTTCCAGCGCGGCCGGCGCGAGGGTGCCACCGCGCCCACCTGGCTCGATATCAGGCGCGTCCGCCGGCTGTGGAACGCGGCGCCGAGCGGTAGCTCGACCAGCCGATCGCCGTACCAGCTCGCCTCGACCACGGTCGCCTCGAACCCGGCCGCCGCCAGCGCCGTTCGCAAGCCAGCGCCGGCGCCGCTCGCATGGATCACGAGATCGCAGTCCTCGGGCGCCGCGTCCGGCGCGGCGAAGCGACAGCCGAGCGACGCGGCCAGCGACGCCCGCGCCGGGTTCACATCGACGAGCGTCACCTCCGCCCCCGGCAGCCGCGCACAGAGCCAGGCGGCGAGCGCCCCGACCACGCCCGCGCCTATCACCGCGATGCGGTCGCCCGGGCCAGCGCCGCCGTCCCAGACGATGTTCAGCGCGGTCTCCATGTTCGCCGCCAGCACCGCCCGCCCCGCCGGAACGCCCTCGGGCAGCGGAACGGCCATCGCCTCGGTCAGCGCGAACCGGTCCTGATGCGGGTGGAGCGCGAAGATTTCGCGCCCGGCGAGCCGCCCCCCGACCACGCGCCCGACGGTCGCGTAGCCGTATTTCACCGGGAACGGGAAGTCGCCCGCCTGCAGCGGCGCGCGCATCCGCCCCCGTTCCGAGGGCGGTACGCCGCCCGCGAAGACCAGCGCCTCGGTTCCGCGGCTGATACCGCCGAACAGCGCCTCGATCAGGAGTTCGCCCGGCTCGACCGGTTCGAGAAGGATCTCCGCCCTCCCGGGGCCGACCATCCAGAGCGCCCGCGCCTCTTCGCCCGCCATTCCACCCCTCGCCCGTTGGGCGAAGCGTAGCACGCACGGGCGGGGCGGCGAGATCATTAACTCGCGCGATTTCAGTTGCTTTTCCGGCCGGCGCCCACTATCTCGACCGCGACCGGACCGCGGCGACGCGGCCCGAGGACAGGTTCGCGCCCGCGTGGACCGAAACGAGAGCGATGGCGCAGACGGGGCAGCGGCCCCTGACATCGCGGATCAACGGGTTTTCGTCATTTGCGCCTGACGAGGGCGAACCGTGCGCGGCGGGCCGATGGGCCGCCCGGCGCGGGAAGGATTTGTCTTGACTGAACGTAACTTCGCGAGCTTCGGGCTCGCGCAACCTCTGCTCGACGCACTCGCACGCACGGGCTTCACCACGCCGACGCCGATCCAGGCGCAGGCGATCGCGCCGCAGATGGAAGGCCGGGACATCCTCGGCGTCGCCCAGACCGGCACCGGCAAGACGGCGGCCTTCGGCCTGCCGATCCTGCATCATATCCTCGACATGCCCGGCCGCCCGGCGCCGAAGACCTGCCGCGCGCTGATCCTCGCCCCGACCCGCGAGCTCGCCGTGCAGATCGAGCAGAGCTTTCGCTCCTTCGCCGGCGGCGCGCGTCTCACCACGCTGCTGATCCTTGGCGGCATGTCGCGCAACAACCAGATCCGCATGATGGGCCGCGGCGTCGATGTGGTCGTCGCCACGCCCGGCCGGCTGATCGACCTGATGGACGACAAGGCGATCAGGCTCGAGGACACCCGCTTCGTGGTGCTCGACGAGGCCGACCGCATGCTCGACATGGGCTTCATCAATCCGGTGCGTCGGATCGTCGCCACGCTGCATCCGCGCCGGCAGTCGGCGCTGTTTTCGGCCACCATGCCGCCCGAAGTACGCGAGCTCGCGGAGAGCCTGCTGCGCGACCCGGTGCGGGTCGAGGTGACGCCGCAGGCGACCACGGTCGAGCGCATCGCCCAGCGGGTCGAGTTGATCGAGGGCGGCGCCAAGCGCGCCCGCCTCGCCGCGCTGCTGGTCGAGCCCGGCGTCGAGCGCGCCATCGTCTTCGCCCGCACCAAACGCGGCGCCGACCGGGTGGCGGAGAATCTCGACAAAGACGGGGTCGCCGCCGAGGTGATCCATGGCAACAAGGCGCAGAATGCGCGCCAGCGGGCACTCGGCCTGTTCCGCACCGGTCATGTCGGGGTGCTGGTCGCCACCGACATCGTCGCCCGCGGCATCGACGTGCCCGGCGTGACGCATGTGATCAACTACGACCTGCCCGACGAGGCCGAGAGCTACGTGCACCGCATCGGCCGCACCGGCCGCAACGGTCTGGAAGGGATCGCGATCACGCTCTGCGCGCCGGACGAAATCAAGAAGCTGCGCGCGGTCGAGAAAATCACCCGCACCGCGCTGCTCGATCCGACCGGCGACCCGACCACGGTGCGCGGCCGCCCGTCGAACCAGGGTGGCGCACCCCGCGCCCACGCGCCGAAGCCCGCCCACGCGGGCAAGCTGGCGCCGAAGCACGGGGGCCCGAAACATGGCGGCCAGAAGCATGGCGGCGCGGGGCATGGGTCGCTGCATGGCGCCAATCCGGCCGCCAAGCCGACCGACCCGGCCCGCGCCGAGCGTGCCCGCAATCGCCGTCCCCGCCGCGCCCAGCGCGCGGCCTGACGCGCCCTTCCCTTCACGCTCTCGACCGTCGATGAGATCGTGAAGGGTCGTGTTCCGCGAGGGACGCCGCCCTTTTCAACGGCCGAGCCGGGCACGCCCGCCACTATTCCACGCCCTTGGAGAAAATCTTCACTCCGCCCGCGGATGCTCGCGCGACCCGCGGCTGGCGGGTCGGCAAGATGCGTCCGCCGGGGATATCGTCGGCGGATCGGCGAAAAACATACTCGTCGCCCGTGACCCGAAACGAGCGCGCCCGCGCGGTCAGGCTGGCGCGTTCAAAATCATTTAAAATCAATAACTAGCGCGCCGCTTCTCAAGCGGCGCGCACACCCGGGCCACTGGCCGAGGCCCACCCCTTACGGCACGAGGCGCGTGTTCGATCCGCTCTGGACCACTTGTACGCGCTGGCCGGTGGCGAAGGCGGGTGAGGTCTGGATCACCGAGATCGTCTGGCCGCTGTCGAGGCGCACGAACCATTCCGTCGACTGGGCGGTGGTCGCCGCGCCGGCGATCTGATTGCCGGCCGCCGCGCCGGCGACCGCGCCGGCGCCGGTGGCCAGCACATTGCCCGTGCCCCGGCCGACCTGGTTTCCGAGCGCCGCGCCGGCGATGCCGCCCGCGAGCGTGCCGACCACACTCGCCGGAGCGTTGCCGCCCTGAACCGTGACCGGCCGGCTGCCGGTGACGGTGCCGAAGCTGACCGTGGAGGCGGTCTGCGCCTGGTTCGCATTGACCACGTCGCCGCTCTGGATCGGCGCGCAGGCCGTGAGGGCCAGCGCCGCCAGACCGGCCAGCGCCGCGGTCCGGAAAATGTGTGATTGCATCGAGATGTCTCTAATTCCGCCTTGGTGAAGAGTTCAGCCGGAGAGATGTCCAGACCCGACCACTCCCGTCAAGCCTATCCGAACGGCCGGCGTCGCGGAAACACGAACCGGTGAGAACCGCGCCAAGGATGCGGACTTTCCCACGCCTGACCATCGTCCGTGCCTTCCGACTCGGCGCGGGTCGCGCCGGCGGAAATCCCGGCGCGCCGAATGACGGAAACGGACCACCTCCCGGACCCGGCCCGAACAGTGATGTTTTCATCGCCGGAGCGGCCGCGCGGGGAATTTTCACCCTTTCGCTTGCGCCCGGCTCGGGGATCGCTAGGCCAAGTCCCGTCGAACAGGAGACGGACATATGAACAAGGCTCTTTCGACCGCGCTTGGCTGGGTGCTGCTGGCGATCACTCTCGCGGTCGTTCTCTCGATCCTCTTGTCGCCGACGGGAAGCTTCGCGCATTGAGCGGCGACGCGCCCAGGGCCGCCTGTTCCCCGCGGCGCCGGAATCCCGCTTGCGGGGCGGCGCGGGCGCGTTAACCTGTACCCGCGTCGGCTTTTCCCGACGCGGAAAGGATGATGATGAAGATCACCCATCGGCTCTCCGCCACCGCCGGTCTCGCCTTCGCCGCCTTGTGTCTCGCCGCCTGCGCCAATCCGCCGGCGCCCGACCCGAACGACACCGCTTCCGGCGGCTCGGCGGGGGCTCAGGGTCCCGGCTATTGCGACGCGCCGCCGGCCGACATGACGCAGATGGACCGGTGGAACGAGCTTTGTTCGCCCGGAAGGCGCTGATCCGCGCCTGATCCTTCCGCGTCCAAAGGCGGCGCGACCGGAGTCGCGGGGGACGTTGCGGCGCGCATGGGGAATGACTACCTCTCAGCGCTCTGCCCGCGCCTCGAGCCTGAGAAGGACCCGGCCCCTTGGATTTCTTTCGCCTGACCGAAGGTCTGACCCGCCGCGTCGAGGATGTCATCGCCGAAACGAGTTCGGCGCTGTTCGATCCGGTGACGCGGCTGGGCGTCACCGGGCTGAGCCGGGCGGGCAAGACCGTCTTCATAACATCGCTGGTCGCGAACCTGCTGGAGCGCGGCCGGATGCCGCAGCTCCGCGCCGCGGCCGAGGGCCGGATCCTCGCGGCCTACCTTCAGCCGCAGCCCGACCATTCCATCCCGCGCTTCGCCTTCGAGGATCATCTCGCCGCGCTGACCGCGCCCGAGCCGCGCTGGCCCGAGAGCACGAGTTCGATCTCGACCCTGCGCCTGTCGTTGCGCGTGGCGCCGAAGGGGTTCTTCACCGGCCTGACCGGCCCGCGAACCGTGCATCTCGACATCGTCGACTATCCCGGCGAATGGCTGCTCGACCTGCCGCTGATGAACCAGAGCTTCGAGGACTGGTCGGCGGCGGCGATCACCATCGCCCGGTCGCCGGCGCGGGCGGCGCAAGCGGAAGGCTGGCTCGCGGGGGTCGCGGCCTGCGATCCGTCGCGGCCGCTCGACGAAGCCGAGGCCCGCGGGCTCGCCGCCGCCTTCACCGGCTATCTCGGCGCCGCCCGCGCCGCCGGTCTCTCCAGCGTCGCGCCGGGGCGGTTCCTTATGCCGGGCGACCTCGAAGGCTCGCCCGCGCTGACCTTCTCGCCGCTGCCCCGGTCCGAGCGCCGGCCGTCGGGATCGCTCTGGCGGGTCTTCGACAAGCGTTTCGAGGCCTACAAACGCGTGGTGGTCGAGCCCTTTTTCCGCAACCATTTCTCGCGGCTCGACCGGCAGATCGTGCTGATCGACGCGCTCGGCGCCATCCATGACGGGCCGCGCGCGGTTGAGGATCTGCGCGGCGCGATGGCCGAGATCCTCACCTGCTTCCGGCCCGGGCGGAATTCGTGGCTGGCGCCGATCCTCGGCCGGCGGATCGACAAGATCCTGTTCGCCGCGACCAAGGCCGACTACCTGCACCATGAGCAGCATCCGAAGCTGACCGCGATCACCGAGGCGCTGGTCGCCGACGCCCGCGCCCGCGCCCTCTTCCGCGGCGCCGAGATCGGGGCGCTGTCGATCGCGAGCCTCCGGGCGACCGTCGAGCAGACCGTCGCCCGCGACGGCCGCGACATCGGCGTGGTTCGCGGCCGGCGCGCGGACGGTACCGGCGACGCCGCGCTCTTTCCCGGCGCCCTGCCCGAGGATCCCGCCGCGCTGCTGGTGCCGGCGCGGGCTGGCGCCGACGACTGGTCCGACGCCGCCTATCGCGTCACCCGCTTCGCCCCGCCCCGGCTCCATCTCGTGCCCGGCGAAGGCCTGCCGCACATCCGTCTCGACCGCGCCGCGGAATTCCTGATCGGAGACAGCCTCACATGACCGAGCCCCCGCGCCGCGACGATCCCTTCGTGATCGACGCCGCCGACCTGCCCGCGGCCGAAGCCGCGAGCCCAGCCGAGGCGCCGCCGCCGCCGGACGACATGCCGAGCGGCCAGGCGATGCTTCGCATGGCCCGCGTCGCCTCGCGACCGCGCGGCGCCGGCTGGCGCTGGTTCTGGAGCCTGCTCGGCAGCCTCGTCACCCTGATCGTCTCGGTCGCCGCCTACGACTATGTCACCGCGCTCATCGCGCGCAGCCCGACGCTGGGGATGGTGGTGCTCGGGCTGATGATCCTGCTCGTCCTGATCGTGCTCGGCCAGGTCCTGCGCGAACTCTGGGCCTTCCGCCGGCTCGGGCGCATCGACGGCTTCCGCGCCGATGCCGAGACCGCGCTCGCCAAGGCCGACACCGCCGCCGCGCGCGACCTGTCGCACCGGCTGCAACGGTTCTACGCCGGCCGGCCCGAGATGCGCTGGACCTCCGAGACGCTGACAGAGCAGCGCGAGGATCTGCTCGACGCCGACGCCGTGGTCGCCCTGACCGAGCGCGCGCTCTTCGCGCCGCTCGACGCCGAGGCGCGGGCCGAAATCGAGGCCGCCTCGCGCACCGTCGCGGCGGCGACCGCGCTGATCCCGCTCGCCATGATGGATGTGCTGGCCGCGCTCTCGGGCAATATCCGCATGATCCGCCGGATCGCCGAGATCTATGGCGCGCATTCCGGCTTCTTCGGCTCCTGGCGGCTGCTCGGCACGGTGGCGACGCATCTGGTCGCGACCGGGGCGGTGGCGGCGGGCGACGATCTCGTGCATTCCGTGCTCGGCGGCAGCGTGCTGGCAAAGCTCTCGCGCCGCTTCGGCGAGGGCGTGGTGAATGGCGCGCTGACCGCCCGCGTCGGCATCGCCGCCATGGAGGTCTGCCGCCCGCTGCCATTCTCCGCTTTGCCGCGGCCGAAAGTCTCGAACATCATCGGCCGTTCGCTGACCGGTCTCTTCCCGAAGGAATGACCCGCGGCCAGCGTAGTCCGCCGCCGACGACCCGGGAGACTGAATGACGCAGGAGCCGAACCCGCTGAACTGGAGCGCCGACGCGCTGCGCCTCGAGATGCTGCGGCGCGAGATGGAACGGATGGCCGAGAGGGACCGCGCGCGGGCCGCCGAGGAAAAGCGCCGCGCGGATTTCGCCGCCGACTTCCTGCGCCATCATATCGGCCCGGAGGAACTGCGCCATATCCGCCAATTGATCGAGGCCGCGGTGCGCCACGGCGACTTTCAGGCGCTGGTCTATTCCTTTCCCTCGTCGCTCTGCGCCGACGACGGGCGCGCGATCAACAATGCCCGCCCCGATTGGCCCGAAACGCTGCGTGGCAAGGCGCGTGAACTCTACGAGACCTTCGAGCGCCATGCCCGCCCGCTCGGCTATCACCTCCATGCCTCGATCATCAGCTTTCCCGGCGGCGTCCCCGGCGATGTCGGCTTCTTCCTGTCCTGGGAGGCGCCGCTTGGTCGCTCCGCGCCGACGGCGGAAAAACCCGATTGAAGCGCAAACCGGGGTTCTCTATAGGCTCCCGCATGGTCCGGCTTCCGTTCCTCGGCGTGCGAATTACCAGCCCGGCGCTCTGACTTTCCAGAGACGCCGGCTGCTTTGCGCCTTCTTCCCTTCGCTCAATGGAATTCGCCCGATGACCGCCGATACCCCCACGACCGAACTTCACGACTACAAGGATACGCTGTTCCTGCCGGCCACCGACTTTCCGATGCGGGCCGGCCTGCCCCAGCGCGAGCCGGGATGGCTCGAACGCTGGCAGCGGATCGGCGTCTATCAGCGCCTGCGCGAGAAGCCGGCGCGCACGCCCTTCGTCCTGCACGACGGGCCGCCCTATGCCAACGGCAACCTGCATATCGGCCACGCGCTGAACAAGCTGCTCAAGGATTTCGTGGTCCGCAGCCAGCAGATGATGGGTCGCGACAGCCGCTACGTCCCCGGCTGGGACTGCCACGGCCTGCCGATCGAATGGAAGATCGAGGAGCAGTATCGCGCCAAGGGCAAGAACAAGGACGACGTGCCGGTCAACGAGCTGCGCGCCGAATGCCGCAAGTTCGCCGAGCACTGGGTCGGCATCCAGCGCGGGGAATTCAAGCGGCTCGGCGTCACCGGAGACTGGGAAAACCCCTATCTCACCATGGACTTCCACGCCGAAGCGGTGATCGCGGACGAGTTCATGAAATTCGTGATGAACGGCGCCCTCTACCGCGGCTCCAAGCCGGTGATGTGGTCGCCGGTCGAGAAGACCGCGCTGGCCGAGGCGGAGGTGGAATATCACGACCACCAGAGCCCGACGGTGTGGGTGAAGTTTCCTGTAACCGGAAACATCAAAAGCGGTTCGATCCTTGGGAATCCCGATCTCTATCAAAACGCATCCGTGGTCATCTGGACCACGACGCCTTGGACAATCCCGTCCAACCGGGGCATCGCATTCTCGTCAAAGATCGAATACGGGCTCTACGAAGTCACCGACGCACCCGCTGACAATTGGCTGGTACTCGGAGAGCGCTTGGTATTGGCGGACAAACTCGCCTCATCGACATTTCAGGCCGCCCGCGTGGAGGGTTACAAGCGCATTCGGGATGTCGATCCGGAAGGCTTGCTCACGCTCCATCCCCTCGCCGAGATCGACCAGTTCTGGTCGTATAGTGTCCCGATGCTCGAAGGCGATTTCGTCACCGACGACGTTGGGACCGGCTTCGTCCACATGGCGCCCAGCCACGGCCAGGACGATTACGAGCTGTTCGTGAAGACCGGCCGGGTCGATCAGATGACCCACAACATCCTCGAAGACTCCTCCTTCGCGCGCCATGTCCCGTTCTTCGCCGGCCTTCAGGTGTTCGATGCCAAGGGCAAGGAGGGCAAGGCCAACGCCGCCGTCATCGACAAGCTGGTCGAGGCCGGCGCGCTCGCCGCGCGGGGCCGGCTGAAGCATTCCTACCCCCACTCCTGGCGCTCCAAGGCGCCGGTGATCTATCGCAATACGCCGCAATGGTTCGTCGCCATCGACAAGCCCCTCGCCGATGGTCTCGGCACCTATGGCGACACCATCCGCCAGCGGGCGCTGACCTCGATCGACCGCCTCGTCGAATGGACCCCGCAGACCGGGCGCAACCGGCTCCACTCAATGATCGAGGCGCGTCCCGACTGGGTGCTCAGCCGGCAGCGCGCCTGGGGCGTGCCGCTGACCTGCTTCGTCAAGCGCCTGCCCGAGGGCCGCGTCGAGATCCTGCGCGATCCGGCGGTGAACGCCCGGATCAAGGCCGCCTTCGAGGCCGAGGGCGCCGACGCCTGGTTCGAGGACGGCGCCGCCACGCGCTTTCTCGGCAATGATCACGATCCGGCCGAGTGGGAAAAGGTCACCGACATTCTCGATGTCTGGTTCGATTCCGGCTCGACCCATGCCTTCGCGCTGCGCGACCGTCCCGATGGCATCTGGCCGGCGAATCTCTATCTCGAAGGCACTGACCAGCATCGCGGCTGGTTCCACTCCTCGATGCTTCAGGCCTGCGGCACCATGGGCCGCGCGCCCTACGAAGGGGTTCTGACCCACGGCTTCACGCTCGACGAAAACGGGCTGAAGATGTCGAAATCCGTCGGCAATACCGTGGCACCGGAGAATGTCATCAAACAGTACGGCGCCGATATCCTGCGCCTCTGGGTGGCGCAGTCGGACTATACCGCCGACCTGCGCATCGGGCCGGAGATCCTGAAGGGCACCGCCGACAGCTATCGCCGGCTGCGCAACACCCTGCGCTTCCTGCTCGGCAGCCTGCATGGCTTCGACGAGGCCGAACGGGTGAGCCCGGCCGAGATGCCGGAGCTGGAGCGCTGGGTGCTGCATCGGCTGGCCGAGCTCGACGTCGCGGTGCGGGCCGGCTACCAGAAGTACGACTTCCAGCATGTGTTCCAGCAGTTGTTCCAGTTCTGCACGGTGGACCTGTCGGCCTTCTATTTCGACATCCGCAAGGACGCGCTCTATTGCGACGCGGCGACGAGCCCGCGGCGGCGGGCGGCGCGGACGGTGCTTGATCTGCTGTTCCACCGGCTGACGACGTGGCTCGCGCCGATGCTCGCCTTCACCATGGAAGAGGTCTGGCTCGACCGCTTCCCCTCCGAGGACGGGTCGGTGCATCTCCAGGACTTCCCCGAAACACCCACTACCTGGCTCGACGCCGATCTCGCCGCGAAATGGCAGCGGATCCGCGCCACCCGCCGCGTGGTGACCGGCGCGCTGGAGGTCGAGCGGCGCGAAAAACGCATCGGCGCCAGCCTCGAGGCGGCGCCGGTGGTGCATGTCGCCGACGAGGCGCTGCGCACCGAACTGGCCAGCGTGCCGTTCGAGGAGATCTGCATCACCTCGGCCCTCACCCTCACCGGCGCCGGAGCACCGGCGGAAGCCTATCGCCTTGAAGAGGCGCCGGGGATCGCCGTGGCGCCGGGCGCGCCCGGAGGCGAGAAATGCGCCCGCTGCTGGCGCATCCTGCCCGACGTCGGCGCCCATGCCCACACCCACGCCGCCGTCTGCGACCGCTGCGACACCGCGCTCGCCTGACCGAGCCCCCCCGCGGGGCGCCCCGGACCGAGGCGCCCCCCGAACCCACTCCGGCTTCGTCGCGCTTTACACCCCGCGCCTCGGCGCGCTATCCGTCACACACCCAGAGGGAGAGTGAGATGACCGAGGCCCGCCCGAAGGCCCCCATGGCGGCCCGAACCGTCCAGGTCGGCGACCTCGCGATTTCCAACACCCTGCCGCTGACCCTGATCGCCGGCCCCTGCCAGCTGGAAGGGCTCGACCACGCGCTCGCGATCGCCGAGGTTCTGCGCGCGGCCTGCGCGGAGAACGGCGTCGGTTTCGTGTTCAAGAGCTCCTACGACAAGGCGAACCGCACCTCGCTCAATGCCCAGCGTGGCATCGGCATGGAGAAGGGCCTCGCGATGCTGGCGGCGGTCCGCGACCGGATCGGCTGCCCGGTGCTGACCGACGTGCATCTGCCCGACGACTGCGCCCCGGTGGCCGAGGCCGTCGATATCCTGCAGATACCCGCCTTCCTCAGCCGCCAGACCGACCTTCTGCTCGCCGCCGGCGCGACCGGGGCGGCGATCAACGTGAAGAAGGGCCAGTTCCTCGCGCCCTGGGACATGGGCCCGGTCGCGGCCAAGATCGCCTCCACCGGTAACCAGCGCATCCTGCTCTGCGAGCGCGGCACCACCTTCGGCTACAACACCTTGGTCGCCGACATGCGCGCCCTGCCGATCATGGCGCGCAGCGGCTATCCCGTGGTAATGGACGCGACCCATTCGGTGCAGCAGCCGGGCGGTCTTGGCGGCGCCTCGGGCGGCCAGCGCGAATTCGCGCCGGTCATGGCCCGCGCCGCCGTGGCGCTCGGGGTCGCCGCGGTCTTCATCGAGACCCATCCCGACCCCGACCACGCGCCCTCCGACGGGCCGAACATGATCCATCTCGACCGCATGCCGGCGCTGATCGCCGAACTCGCCGCCTTCGACCGCCTGGCCAAGGCGCATCCCCTGAACGTCTGACCGAAAGGCCCGCCATGACCGCGCCGCGACCCGTTGTCGAGCCGAACACCTGGGATTTCCTGCGCGAGCCGATGATCGCACCGACCGGCTTTCGCGAATATGACGCCCGCTGGAAATATCCCGACGACATCAACCTGCCCGGCGTCACCGCCCTCGGCCTTGGTCTCGGCACCCAGATGTTCGAGCGCGGCCTGCGGCCCGAGATCGCGATCGGCAACGACTACCGCGACTATTCGCTCGCCATCAAGAACGCGCTGATCCTCGGCCTTCTGCAAGCCGGCGTCACGGTCAAGGACATCGGCCCCGCCTTGTCGCCGATGGCCTATTTCAGCCAGTTCCTGCTCGACGCGCCCGCCGTTGCCATGGTGACGGCGAGCCACAATCCAAACGGCTGGACCGGGGTGAAGATGGGCTTCGAGCGGCCATTGACCCATGGGCCAGAGGATATGGCCCGGCTCCGCGACATCGTGCTCGCCGGCGCCGGCGTCGCTCGCGACGGCGGCCGCTACGACCGGATCGACGGCGTGCGCGCGGCCTATATCGACGATCTCGTCGGCGACTTTCGCATGTCGCGCCCGCTGCGGGTGGTCTGCGCCACCGGCAATGGCACCGCCGGCGCCTTCGCGCCCGAGGTGCTGGAGCGGATCGGCGTCGAGGTGATCCCCAGCCACAACCGGCTGGACTACACCTTCCCGAACTACAATCCGAACCCCGAAGCACTCGAGATGCTGCATGACATGGCCGAGACCGTCGGCCGCCACGGCGCCGATCTCGCGCTCGGCTTCGACGGCGACGGCGACCGCTGCGGCGTGGTGGACAACGAGGGCGAGGAGATCTTCGCCGACAAGATGGGCGTCATCCTCGCGCGCGACCTCGTCAAGCTCTACCCAGGCGCGACCTTTGTCACGGACGTGAAATCCACCGGCCTCTTCGCCTCGGATCCGGCGCTGATCGCCGCCGATGCCAAGGCCGACTACTGGAAGACCGGCCACAGCCACATGAAGCGCCGGGTCAAGGAACTCGGCGCGCTCGCCGGCTTCGAGAAGTCGGGCCACTATTTCCTCGCCGAGCCGATCGGCCGCGGCTACGACTGCGGCATGCGGGTCGCGGTTGAGGTCTGCAAGCTGATGGACCGCAATCCCGGCCTGTCGATGGCCGACCTGCGCCGCGCCCTGCCCCGCACCTGGGCGACCCCGACCATGTCGCCCTATTGCCCCGACGGCGAGAAATACGGCGTTGTAACCCGGCTGACCGCCCGGATCGAGGCGATGGCGGCCGCCGGCGCCGTGCTCGCCGGCCAGCCGATCGAGCGTATCGTCACGGTGAACGGCGCCCGTGTCATGCTCGCCAACGGCGCCTGGGGCCTGATCCGCGCCTCGTCGAACACGCCGAACCTGGTCGTCGTCTGCGAGAGCCCGGCGTCGGAGGCCGAGATGCGCGCGATCTTCACCGACCTAGACACGCTGATCCGCGCCGAACCTTCGGTCGGCGCCTACGACCAGACCATTTAGCCTTGCCGCGCAACCCCGCTCTGCCTTAGAACGGCCCGACCTTGGGGCGTCGCCAAGCGGTAAGGCAACGGTTTTTGGTACCGTCATCCGGAGGTTCGAATCCTCCCGCCCCAGCCACGCCTTTATTTCGTGAGAAATTCGGCGATGGCGGGCGAAAGGTTCGGGAACAGCGCAGAAGCCCGGATTTTCCAGCTCCGGGCGGCCCAAGGTTCGGGTTCAGAGCAAGGAACCGTCCGCCGCCTGCCCGTCCGCGTCCGGTTCAGCCCTTGACCATCGGATCGGTCAGCTTGCGATGCTCCTGCAGCGCGAAGCGGTCGGTCATGCCGGCGATATAGTCGGCCACGACCCGCGCGCGCCCCGCGACGTCGAGCGAGGCGCAATCGTTCCAGTCGCGCGGCATCAGCTCCGGCGCCTGGGTGAAGAGCTCGAACAGTTCGCGCACCACCAGCCGCGCCTTGCGCCGCATCCGTTGCACCGTCCAGTGCCGGTACATGCGATGATAGAGAAAGCCGCGGATGACCTTCAACTCGGCGAAGGTCGCGTCCGAAAAGCGGATCACCGGATAGCCGAGATGCCGCACCGCCTCGGCGTTCGCCGGAGCCGCTTCGGCCAGCCGCGCCCGGCTCGTCGCCAGCACGTCCTCGACCAGCAGGCCAAAGAACCGCCGGAGCGCCTCGTGCTCGCGGCGGCCGGGCGCGAGGCCGGGCCAGCGCGCATCCACCGCCGCGACGCAAGGCCCGATCATCGGCAGCGCGCGCAGATCGTCGAGCGTGAAGAGCGCGGCGCGCAAGCCGTCCGCGAGGTCGTGGTTGTTGTACGCGATATCGTCCGAAATCGCCGCTACCTGCGCCTCGGCGCTGGCATGGGTGCCGAGCTCCAGATCGTGCCGGCCGGCGTATTCGGCCAGCGCGAAGGGCACGTCGCCGACCACGGGCCCGTTGTGCTTCGCGATCCCCTCCAGCGTCTCCCAGGTCAGGTTCAGCCCGTCGAACTCGGCGTAATGCGCCTCGAGCCGGGTCACGATCTTGATCGCCTGCGCATTGTGGTCGAACCCGCCATACGGTTCCATCACCAGCTGGAGGGCGTCCTCGCCGGTATGGCCGAACGGCGGATGCCCGAGGTCATGGGCGAGCGCCACCGCCTCGGCCAGCTCCTCGTTCAGGCCGAGTGTGTGGGCGAGGGTTCGCGCCACCTGCGCCACCTCGATCGAATGGGTGAGCCGCGTGCG
This sequence comes from uncultured Amaricoccus sp., assembly GCF_937891315.1. GTDB lineage: Bacteria > Pseudomonadota > Alphaproteobacteria > Rhodobacterales > Rhodobacteraceae > Amaricoccus. The sequence continues at coordinate 21,995 of NZ_CALAGI010000178.1, forward strand.
GTAGTAGTCGCCCTCGTGCTCGACGAAAACCTGGGTCTTGTGCTTCAGCCGGCGGAAGGCGCTCGAATGGATGATCCGGTCGCGGTCGCGTTGAAAGCCGGAGCGGTGGGCCGAGCCTTCCTCGGGGAACAGCCGCCCCCGGCTCATCTCGGGCAGGGTTGCAAAGGCCGCGATCATGATGTCGTTCCGGTTCAGGGCTCCGGGCTTGTCCGGAACGGGTTTCGCACCTACCTTCCCCCTGTAACGCACTCCGCGATGGGTCGAAAGATGCAGCTCTCCCTTCCCCCCCGTGTCACCGACCGAGCCTTCGCCCGCCTGCGCGAGATCGGCGACGCCGCCGCCCTCCGCGTCGCGGTCGAGGGCGGCGGCTGTTCCGGCTTCCAGTACGAGATCAAGCTTGAGGAACAGGCGGCGGCCGACGATCTGGTGCTGGAGCAGGATGGCGCCCGCGTCCTGATCGACCCGGTGTCGCTGCCCTTCCTCTCGGATGCCGAGATCGACTTCGCCGACGAGTTGATCGGCGCGCGGTTCGTGATCAACAACCCGAACGCCACCTCGAGCTGCGGCTGCGGCACAAGCTTTTCGCTCTGAGGTCAAGCCAGGCCTCCGACGGGACGCGGCGCGCCTGGTTCCCCTGCTCGGCGGAAGCCGTCCGCTCCTGTCCCCGCGCGGGATCGGCGTTTCTCGCCGACCGCCGTCTTGCGGCGCGAACAAGGGTTGCCTAGGGTCGCGGCCATGAAGATCGCCTCCTTCAACATCAACGGCGTCAAGGCGCGCCTGCCCGCTTTGCTCGACTGGTTGCGCGAGGCCGAACCGGACGTGGTGGCGCTGCAGGAGATCAAGTCGACCGACGACCAGTTCCCTCGGCTGGAGATCGAGGAACTCGGCTACAACATCGAAACGCACGGGCAAAAGGGCTTCAACGGCGTCGCCATCCTGTCGAAGGCGCCGCTCGAGGACGTGGTCCGCGGCCTGCCCGGCGCGGAAGAAGACGATCAGGCGCGCTGGATCGAGGCGACGGTCGCCGGGGCGCGGCCGACCCGGATCTGCGGCCTGTATCTTCCGAACGGCAATCCGGCGCCGGGGCCGAAATACGACTACAAGCTTGGCTGGATGGATCGCCTGCGCCTCCGCGCCGAGGCCTTGCTCGCCGAGGAATCGCCCGCGCTCCTGCTGGGCGACTTCAACGTGATCCCGCAGAACGAAGATTGCTGGGATCCGGCCGTCTGGGCGGAGGACGCGCTCTTCCTGCCGCCGACCCGCTCGGCCTATCACCGGCTGACCAATCTCGGGCTTGCCGACGCGCTGCGCGTCGTGAACGCCAATCCCGGGGTCTATACCTTCTGGGACTATCAGGCCGGGGCCTGGCCGAAGAACAAGGGCATCCGTATCGACCATGTCCTGATGACGCCCGAGGCCGCCGACCTGCTCCAGGCCTGCGGCGTCGATGCCGAGATCCGCGGTCGCGACAAGCCTTCGGATCACGTGCCGATCTGGGTCGAACTGGCGATCTGATATCCGCGGGCGCCGGTCTCGCGGACGCCCGCTTGCCTCAATCCGGGAGTGCCCCGCCTTCGGCGGCCGCGTCGTATCTGGCCCCCGCAGGCGCGTCTCCACGCCTGCCGGACCCGAGCCACGCCGCGCTCCACCGGGGGATCAGAAGGCCAGCGCGTGGGCCGGCCCCCAGATTTCCAGCACGCCGTGATAGCACATGCGCAACGCGACATAGAGGATGACGAGCAGGCCGGCCCAGCCGATCCAGCGATGCCGGGCCAGAAGCCCCGCGATCAGCGAAGCCGCCACGCCCATCAGCGCGACCGACAGCAGCAGGCCGAAGACCAGCACGCCGGGATGGTCCCGGGCCGCCCCGGCGACGGCCAGCACATTGTCGAGCGACATCGAGACGTCGGCGACCACGATCTGGGTGATTGCCTGGCGCAGCGTCTTGCGCGGCGCGCCGCCGGCCACCGTCCCGTCGGCGTTGTTGTCGCTGTCTTCCAGCGCCTCGACGCCCTCCGCCCCCTGATGCTGGAGCCGCAGTTCCTCGTACATCTTCCAGCAGACCCAGAGCAGCAGCAGACCGCCGGCGAGCAGAAGACCGGTCACCGCCAGCAGATAGCTCGCGGCCAGCGCGAAGACGATGCGCAGCACCGTCGCCGCCGCGATACCGACCAGAATCGCCTTGCGCCGCTGGTCCGACGCCAGCCCCGCCGCGGCCATGCCCACCACCACCGCGTTGTCCCCGGCGAGCACGAGGTCGATCATCACGACCTGCAGAAACGCCCAGACCATCGCCCATTCGACCATCGAAATCCCCCTTCCGAACTCCAAGGCAATCACTCGCCATCACGCAAATGTCAAACCGCCTCGCGCCATCGTCCTGCGATCCGCTACCCGCGCGTCACATCCTCGCCATAGAGCCAGTCGAACCGCCCGAGCAGCGCGCCCGGCGCCAGCCGCGACGCCAGCCGCAGGCCGAGATGCGCCGCGCCCCGCGCCGGCGCGCCGAGGTGATAGAGCCGCCCGTTGCGCGCCGCCGCCGCCTGGGTCCGGCTCGCGCGGGGCAACCGGCGCCGCGAATAGTCGCGCAGCCCCGCCTCCATCGTCTCCGCGCCGTCGAGGCAGGCGGCCAGCACCCAGGCATCCTCGATCGCCATCGCCGCGCCCTGGGCCAGGAACGGCGTCATCGGGTGACAGGCATCGCCCAGCAGGGCCACGCACCCCCGGCTCCAATCCGGGATCGGCGCATGGTCGTGCAGCCCCCAGAGAAAGGTCTCCGACACCGCCGCCAGCAGCGCCTCGACGCCCGGATGCCAGCCGCGATAGGCCGCCCGCAGCCGGTCGGGATCGTCGGTCGCGCTCCAGCCCTCGGCGGCCCAGTCGGTCCGCTCCTCGACCGCGACGAAATTGACGAGGGTGCCGCGCCGGAGCGGATAGGTCACGAGATGCCGCCCCGGTCCCATGGTGACGCATGTGGCTTCCGGCGCTGTCCCCGGCGGCAGCCGCCCCGCCGGGACGAGGCCGCGCCAGGCGACATTGCCGGTGAACCGCGCGGGACGCCCGCCGAACAAGGCGGCGCGAAGCCCCGAGCGCGCACCGTCCGCGGCGATCACCACCTCGGCCGCAAAGGCGGTCCGCTCGGCCAGCACCCGCGCCCCGGCGCCGTCCTGCTCGATGCCGAGGACACGCGCGCCGGTCTCGATCTCGACGCCGGCCGCCGCGGCCGCCCCCGCCAAGGCGCCGAGCAGATCGGCGCGATGGAACTGCCAGTAGGGCCGCCGGTAGCGCGCCACCGCGGCCGCGCCGAGCGGCAGGCGCGCGACCAGATCGCCCCGCCGGAAATCGCGAAGCTCGATCGCCGCCGGCACGCTGGCCAGCGGCGCCAGCATCTCGTCGAGGCCGAGCGCCGCGAGAACCGCGACGGCGTTGGGGCCGAGCTGCAATCCGGCGCCGACCTCGGTGAGCGCCGGCGCCTGCTCGACCACGCGCGCCCGCGCGCCCCGCCGGGCGAGCGCGATCGCGGCGGCGAGCCCGCCGATGCCCGCGCCGACCACGACTATTTCCCGTCCCGCCAAACCCATCGCCGCGCCCTCGCCCCGACCGCCGGACCATAGGCGCCCGCGCCCGCCGGGTCAGGTCAAAAACGCCGGACAATTCATCCATACGCCCGGTCTTGCCGCTGGCGCGGGTCAACGGGGACGCGCCGACAGTCCCGAAGGCGAAGTCCTCCTGTAGGTTTGCGCGAAACGCTGCGCGAGCCAAAACGGATTTCTCTACAAAAATCGACCTCGGCTCGACCAATGCTTTGCGCCGCCTTCGCGCATTTGCCTGCGCATTCGCGCAAAACCCTGCGCCGCAGCCAATCCCCGTCCCCTCTCGGTAGATGCCCGAGCCCTCGCGACGTCGCGCACGGACGCCGCCCGTCGATCTCGGCTCCGATCCGAATTTCCCTTCGACCATCGACGCGCCGGCCAACCTTGGTGGACGAGACGTCCGCAGGTCTGCCTCGGGAGGGCGCGAATGCCGAGCAATCAAGGGCGCATCGCGCCGGAGCGACAGAGGGCGTTCGAACATGCCCGGAGGGCAGCCATGGCCCTCTGCGGTGGATGACCGGCGCCGCGGTCGATCTCACGCCATCACTGGCCACCAGGAGGATCCGTGCGTCGTCGAGCGGTTCCGGTGGCTGGTGGTCGCAATGGGCGTCGCCAGGGGAACGCCGGGTGGACTCGCGATCGCCGATATCGCCCGCCTGGGGTATGTCGTGACCCGACCGCCCAGCTTTCCCGCGACCGGGTGGAGGCTGATCCGCTTCGATCATCCGGGCGTCGTCCATGTTGGCGAACCGCTGCCTCAGCAGAATCGGCGATGGCCAGCAATCGAAAGCGCGGCGCTGCGGATGGAGATCGCCGCGCTTCCTCGACTTCAGTTCGTAACCGCGCATGAGACACTCCGGATCCTCTCGGAGCTCAGACGGGAGGGGCACTCGTTCGAAGATGCAGGCACGCCATGATCGCTCACCCTGATTACTACACCCTAACCGGGCAGCAACCGATAACGGCCTGAGCGGCGGGTTCCGACGAACCTTATCAGGCCGCTCGCCGTGAGGGTGGCGATGTCGCGCCGAGCGGTCTTCTCGGAGACGCCCCAGTGTTCCAAGATCTCGGCGGCCGCGATGGGCCTGCCCGCCGCCACCGCCTCCAGAAACCACGCCTGCCGAGATCGGAAGAGCACACGTCTGAAC
>NZ_CALAGI010000179.1 GCF_937891315.1 uncultured Amaricoccus sp.
CCGCGGACGCCCCTCCCGGGGGGTGTCCGCGAAGCGCGGCCACCCAGGGGCGCCCACGTCCGTACTTTGAGCGACGCGGAAATCTCCACCCCCTATCGCCTCCGGGCCTCGCGGCCCTCCAGCGATCGGCGCGGCGGACGCGATGCGTCCGCTTTCTCGCGCCTGTGCCTCGCGTGCCATCGGCACGCTTCGGTCGGAAGGTCAAGGCAAACGACCGTTGGTATTTGCCGCCAGACGATTCCGTCTGGTTGGATATTGCTCTCGCTGTTTCGAAACCGCCGTGCGCCGCGCCAACCGCGTCACCGCCCTCGGCATGTCCGGGAGCATCAGGATCGCCTGAAGCAACCGGGGAACGGGGCGATCCAATCGCACCACTTTCATGCAACAGCGCCCCTTTTCCATGCGTGGACAAGGGGCGCTCCGACCGGGATTTCGGGGCACGGATCGGGCGGCTCTCGGATCACGTCATGGATTCGAAGGGCGGGTGACCGATGCCCTCAGGATCAACTCGGGCTCACGCGTCACCTGGAGGTCTGCGACCGGCTCGCCCGCGATGCGTCTGAGGAGAAGGTTTGCGAGAGGTTCGCAAGCGTCGCGGAGCGCGAGGCGCGTGACCGTCAAGGGCGGGTCGAGAGCGTCCGTCTGGACCTGGGGAAGAACGTCGTCGTGAGCGACCACCGAGAGGTCCTTCGGTATCGAGAGGCCTGCTTCGCGCGCCGCCCGGCACACGCCGGCCGCGACCAGCGCGTTGCAGCAGACAAGCGCGGAAGGTCGGTCGGTCCCGAGGGCCAGCAGGGCCGAAAGCGCCGCCGCGCCATGGGCCTCCGACGTGTCTCCGTGAAGGATCAGCCCGGTATCGACGGGCAGGCCACGCGCCTCCATCGCCTGGCGAAAGCCACGGACGCGATCGCCCACCGATGGCCACTCAGGCGGACCTGCGATCAATGCGATCCGCCGATGCCCGGCTCCCGCGAGCACCTCCACGGCCTTGCCGGAGACAGCGTGGTTGTCGGTGTCGAAGTAGGCGTATCGGTCGTCGCCGAATTCGTGCCCGTGCATCACGAAGGCCGCGTTGCGCTTCAGCAGCAGGTCGACCCTCGGGTCGCCGATCACCGGCAGGGTCACCACGAAGCCGTCGAGCGCGCCGCGGTTGATCAGCCGCTCGTGCGTTGCGAGAGCGTTGCTCTCGTCGCCGACATGCAGGACGAAATCGAGATCGCGTGCCGAGAATGCCATGGAGAGACCGGTGACGAACTCGAGGAAATGTCCGGCCTCGAACGGCTTTGGCGGGGCGTCGAGAATGAGGCCGACCATTCCGGACCGCCCGGTGACCAGCTTGCGGGCGATCTGGTGCGGGCGGTAGTCCAGTGCCCGGGCAACCGTCTCGATACGTTGGCGCGTTCCCGCGGCAACATCTTCGAAACCGCGCAGCGCCCGGCTCACGGTCGTCATTGAATAGCCCGTCACGCGGGCGACATCGCGAAGCGTCGTCATTGCAGGCCTTGCTACACAAGCCGCCAACAGGCGTCGGCCCACGCACTCTATGGTGGGATCCGCCGCCAATGCAAACCGGCGCTCCCAGGCGATGGAATGGCGATCAGGGCGCGGACTCAGAGACTGTTCGAAAACTCCGCGGGTTGCCCGCTGGACTCCGGCTGGAGGCCGGCGCGGGCAACCCTGAGCGGTCGTCTCAGGCCGGCGTGTCTTCGGGCACAGGAATCTCGCCAGGCTCCATAGGCCGCACGATCAGCACGTCGCAGTTTGCCCGCTTGACGACCTCGGTCGCGACCGTGCCGAGCAGGCGCTCGGCAAGGCTGCGGTCGTAGCTGGCGCCGAGGACGATCAGCTCCGCTTGCCGGGCATGCGCCGTCTCGATCAGCGCGGCGGCGGGGTCGCCTTCCATCAGCAGCGCGGCCGTCACGGTCGCCCCGTGCTTCGCGGCCACCGCGACGGCGCGGTTGACCGCGTCGCCAGCCGCGCCGCGACCCAGCACCTCGCCCCCCCGGCCGTCGCCGCCGAGCGTGGCGACGTTGCGGGCCTCGGCCCGTCGGGAGAGGCCGCTGTAGGCGCAGACGATCACAAGGCCGGCGTCCTCGTGTCGGGCGAGCCAGGCGGCGCGCGCCACCGTGGGACTGGCGAGGCTCGAACCGTCGGTGCCGACGACGACCACGCGATAGTCGGTCATTTCCATGGCCATGCTCATACTCTCCTTAGTGACCGCCAGGCATGGCCATGACGTCATCGACGTCGCGAACGATCGGCGGTTCCTTGATCCAGAGCATCGCGACCGCGGCGAGGGCGAGCCCGGCGCCAGCGAACATGATGGCGTTGTTCGGATTGTCGCCGAGGATATTGGTATAGACCCAGCCGAAGGTCACCGAGTGGATCAGCATCGGGATCACGATCATCATGTTGATGATGCCCATGTAGACGCCATAGCGGGTCGACGGGATCATCCGCACCGCCATGATGTAGGGCACGCCCATGATCGACGCCCAGGCGATGCCGAGACCGATGATCGGAATGAACAGCAGGTATTTGTTGGTCAGATGCGGGAAGATCAGCAGGCCGGCGGCGGCGATCAGCAAGCAGGCCATATGCACGAACTTCGCGCCGCGGCGCCGGGCGAAGGCAACCAGCGAGAAGGCGACCGAGAAGGTGACGATATTGTACCAGCCGTTGATCAGGCCGGTCCAGCCGACGGCCTCCTTGAAGCCTTCGGAGTGCGGATCGGTGGTGTCCCAGATCGATTTCGCCATCGAAAGCGTCACGAACTGCCAGTAGCACACCATCGCGTACCACTGGAACAGGTAGACGAGTCCGAGCTTGCGCAGCTCGACCGGCATCTCGACGATCGCGTCCCGGATCTCATTCAGAAACCCGAAGGCGCTGCCCTTGCGCTCGCGCAGCGCCTTGAGTTCGGCCTCGGTCGGAGGAATTTCGGGCGTGGTCAGAACCGAGACCAGCACCGAGCCGATCGAGCAGACCGCGCCGAGCATGAACGAACCGACCACCCAGTAGGGAATGCCGGCTTCCGTCGCCCCGTCGATCATGTTCTGGAACACGAAGAGCGAGAGATTGGCGAGCGTGATGCCGAAGCCGGTGAAGAAACTCTGGGCGAGGAAGCCCTTGCCGAGCTGCGACGGCGGCAGCTTGTCGGCGATGA
>NZ_CALAGI010000180.1 GCF_937891315.1 uncultured Amaricoccus sp.
GCCGCGGTGGCGCAGATCGTCAAGGACTGGGTCCCGCTCGCCTACGGCGCGTTCGAGGACTACCGCCTTGGCGGCGCCACGCTCAGCGGCAAGGCCATCGAAGTGCTGAAACGCCGCCTGAAGGGCGAGGTGGTCACGCAGGAAACGAGCGGGATGAGCAAGGGCGAGTGGCGGGAGTTTGAGGGGGCCTTAGGCGCATCGCATTCTATTCTCAAAGCTAAACGGAAACTAGGGCAACCATTGATAGATCACGGGAAGGGCGAAGTGTGGAAGGAAGTTTGAGCAGTCAGATCCAGAATGCGGGCGTAAGAAAAGAGTATCAGCGCTGGGTTGATACTATTGGTCCCGCCGACGCGTATGCCGGGAAGTTCACGATTGGCATACATGAGGCTTTGCAGGCACACTTCCTATTGGCGGACTATTTCTCCAAGGTTGGCGAAGGCATTGGCGGTATTGGGCCTAAGGATACCAATATGCTCCATTCCGCTCTGGCAAGGCAGTTTGTGGAGTTTGGAGGAAAGCCAAAGTACTCTGACAGAATTGATGTTTGTGCGACGCTTATGTTCGGCTTGATTAAAAATCACCCGTTCTACGACGCAAATAAAAGAACCGCATTCCTAATATCTGTCTTGCATCTACAGAAAATTGGGAGAACTCCGACAGTTAGTCATCAAGAATACGAGGATTTTACGGTAAATATTTCTGACGACAATCTTGAAAGTTATTCCTACTGGAGTGAAGACAATGCGCCCGCGCATGACAGGGAAATCTATGTAATTTCAAGATTTATGAAGAGAAACACTCGCAACATAGATCTTAAGAGTAGAACAATAACCTATAATGAACTTGCCACAATTCTTAGTCAGAGGGGGTTAGGGCTAGAAAATCCTAAAGGAAACAGGATCGATCTCGTTAGGTATCTCGATTCAGATGGAGATACGCGAACTCAAAAGGCGAAGAGAATTGCTCACATCGGATTCCACGGCTGGTCAAAGCAGGTAAGCAGCAAGGATATATCGATTGTTCGTGACGCAACGCGGCTGGATGCAAGGCATGGGTACGACTCGCAATCATTCTATAGTGGTCTCGATGGGCCGTTAACTCTAATCAAAAAATACAAGGAGCCACTCGAGCGCCTTGCTTTTAGATAGCAAGCGCAGCAAGCGTAGGGCGGACCTCGGTCCGCCTCTTCGCCGCGCCCACACCCCGCGCACCCCTCCCAACCTCGCGCTCCGCCGATGGCAACCGTCGGATGGCGGACCGAGGTCCGCCCTACGTTTACCGGATCGCAAGGGCGCCGCGCGACTTTCGTGCCATGCCGAACTATCGCCGCCTGCGCGTTCCCGGCGGGACGTATTTCTTCACCGTCACGCTGATCGACCGCCACGCGGATACGCTGGTCGCGCATGTCGAAACGCTGCGCGCCGCCTATGCCGCGACCCGGGCCCGGCATCCGTTTCACACCGACGCGATCGTCGTGTTGCCCGATCATCTGCACGCCGTCTGGACCTTGCCGGAGGGCGATTCCGATTTCCCCGCGCGGTGGAAGATGCTGCGCGCCGCCTTCGCCCGCGCGCTCGATGCGCCGGCGCGCGGGCCCGCGCAAATTCGCCGCCGCGAAAAGGGCGTCTGGCAGCGACGCTACTGGGAGCATCTGATCCGCGACGCCGACGATTATCGGGCGCATGTGGAATATTGCTGGTGGAATCCGGTGAAGCACGGCCTCGCCGCGCATCCCGCCGATTGGCCCCATTCGAGCTTTCGTAGGACGGACCTCGGTCCGCCGAGTTAATCCCGGCGCGTGGAAGGGATGGGCGGGGGAAGGCGGACCGAGGTCCGCCCTACGCCGGGCGCGGGCACCATCTTGCACCGGTCCTTGCGCGCCACTACCGTCGGGGGATGGCCGTGACCGTCGCCCTCAACGACTCGCTCAGCGACTATGTCGACGATCAGGTGGTGATCGGCGGCTATGCCTCGCCCGAGGAATATATCCGTGACCTGATCCGCCGGGACCGCGAGCGGCAGGCGCTGCGGCGGCTGGTGCTCGAGGGGCTCGCCTCCGGTTCGGGCGAGGTGGTGGACGACGCCTGGTTCGACGGGCTGCGCGCCGGCGTGCGCGGCCAGCGGTGAGGCGGGGGTGAGCAAGGGCCTGCGTGTCCGCCCCGCCGCCCGGGACGATATTCAGGCCGTGGCGGCGCATTACCTCGCCGATTCCGGCCCCGGCATCGCGCTCGCCTTCACCGACCAGTTGCAGCGGGCCCTGGTGCGGATCGCGGTGGGGGCGGAGCCGGGATCGGCCTGGCTCGCCCAGGCGCTGGACCTGCCGGGTCTTCGCGCCTGGCGGGTGGCGCGGTTCCCGCATCTGGTGCTCGCCATCGAGCGGCCGGATCATTTCGACCTCTTGCGCGTGCTGCACGCCAAGCGCGACCTGCCCAACGCCTTCGACGGGAGCCAATGAGCGCCCCGGCGGCGATCCTCGAAACCGCGCTCTACGCCGCCGATCTCGACGCGGCGGAGGGGTTCTACGGCGGCCTGCTCGGGCTCGAACGGGTGACGCGGGCCGGGGAACGCCATGTGTTCTTCCGCTGCGGCGCGGGCATGCTGCTCATCTTCAATCCGGCCGAGACCCGGCGGCCACCCGGCGGCGGGCCGCCGGTGCCGCCGCATGGCGCCGAGGGGCCGGGGCATGTCTGTTTCGCCGCGACGCCGGCGGAGCTCGATGCCTGGCGCCGGCGGATCGAGGCGGCGGGGCTGGCGGTGGAGGCCGATTTCCGCTGGCCGAACGGCGCGCGCTCGCTCTATCTGCGCGACCCGGCCGGCAATTCCGTGGAGTTCGCCGAGCCGCGTCTGTGGGCCGAGAAGCAGGGAACGAAAACGGTTGCTTAGCGCCTCGGCGCTAGCATCTTGATTTGACGCAATATCTTGACCACCAGACGATTCCGCCTGGTTGGATATCGCTCCAGCCTGCCCGCCGGCGTTCAGGAGGAAGAGGTGACCGAACAGCGTGACACGGCGATGGACCGGCTCGGCCGCTATCTCGCGGCGCGGCTGCAGGATCCGGTTCCCGGCGCCGAGCCCTATACCCATGCCAATGTCGCCGCGCTGCGCGAGGCGCTGCGGCCGGGCGACGTGCTGCTGGTCGAGGGGGTCAACCGGCTGTCGGGCGCGATCAAGTACCTGACGCAATCGACCTGGTCGCACGCCGCGCTCTATGTCGGGGACGCGCTCGGCCCCGGAGCCTGGCTGATCGAGGCCAATCTCGGCGAGGGCTGCGTCGCGGTGCCGCTGGCCAAGTACGAACTCTACAACACGCGGATCTGCCGGCCGCGGCACCTGACGCAGCGCGACCGGGCGGCATTGGTCGATTTCATGATGGAGAGCCTCGGCAAGCGCTACGACATGAAGAACATCTTCGACATGCTCCGCTATTTCCTGCCGCGACCGCCGGTGCCGGCGCGCTGGCGGCGGCAGATGATCGCCTTCGGCTCGGGCGATCCGACCCGCGCCATCTGCTCGTCGCTGATCGCCGACGCGTTCCAGCGCATCCGCTATCCGATCCTGCCGCTGATCACGCGGGAGTTCCGCGCCGATCCGATGGCGCGGGCCCAGCGCCGGGAGATCCTGCATATCCGCCACCATTCGCTGTTCGCGCCGCGCGACTTCGACCTCTCGCCGTATTTCGAGATCGTGAAGCCGACGCTGGAGGCGGGATTCGACTATCGCCGCCTGACCTGGTCGGACGCGTCGCCGCCGGAGCAGCCCGAAACGGGGGGGTGACACGAGACTGGCGGCGGCCGGGGTGCTTGATCCCGGCGACCGACCGCCTACATCCCTGCTATCGGGTGGCTATCCGATTGACGCATGCCTGCCATGTGTTATTGGCAGTCCCCAAGCGTCTCAGAATCGTCATAGTGCGCCAAAATTAGACGGACTGGAAGGAAGGAAAGAAGCGTAATGTTCGATTACGTGGATCGGGTCGCATTGACCAATGACCAGGGTGCCCGGGCGCAGAAGCTGTTCGCCGCGGTGGTTCTGGCTGCTTTGGACGATGCGATCGCCGACGACAAGAAATATGGTAACGGCGCCGACATGATCGCCCGCTGGGCGCGCTCACGCGACGGCCGGGAAGTCCTGATGTGCGCCGGAATCGACCCCAACGAGCGCTGCGTCAAGGGCATGATGGAATTCGTGCGCCGCGGTGTGCGTACCTCCGTGGCCCTCAGCCGCGAGGAAAGCGAGCGTCAGGCGCATCGCTCCGAGGCCGAGGCGGCCTGATCAAAGGATCCGCCAGCCCCGACCAGGCTTCGACGATGCCCGGCGGACCTTGGTCGCCGGGCATTTTCCTTTCCGCCGCTATCCGGACAGCGACGCCAGCCCCTCGCCGATCAGCTTCGCGCCGATCAGCAGGAAGACGGTGATCATGATGACGTTGTTGTTGGCCAGCATGAACTGCTTCACCGCCTCGAGCGGCGCCGCGGCGCGCTGACCGCCGAGCGCCCGCGCGACCAGCGCGCCGAGCACCGTGACCGAACCGAGCAGGATGAAGACCGCGAGGCACGCGATCGCCTCGTGCCGGCTCAGGCCGTTGCCCGCCATCGAGGTCGTGGCGGCGAACACCAGCCCGATGTTCTTCGGATTGAGCCCGCCCAGCCCGGCGCCGATCAGCGCCGCCCGGCCGGCGGATATATCGTTCAGCGATGCCATCCAGCCCGGAACCCGCGGCGGCTCAGCCGCCCTTGGCCGCGTGCGCCACTTGCGCCGGGCGCCGGCGAACAGCGCGAGGCCGATGCCGATCGGCACAAAGCCCCCGATCGGGTCATCGGACCCCGGGCCCCGCGCCGCGGCGATCAGCAGCAACGCGCCAAGACTCCCCAGTCCCAGAAGCCAGCCCGCCGAAAAGGCGACCCCGGCGCGCAATCCCGCGCGCGCGCCCAGCACCAGCACGATGGCGACGATGGGAAACGGGCTCAGCGCCACCGCCATCGCCAGCGGCAGCATGTCGTTGACCGCGGCGACCACCCCGCCGCCTGTCGACCCGCCGTCCACCGGTCAGAATTCCTCGACATGGACCACGCCGCGCACGGTCTTCAGCGCGCCGAACACCTGGGGCGACAGCGGATATTCCGTCGGCAGCCGGATGATCGTGTCCGGCAGGTCGGCGGCCATCGCCACGATCTCGATCGGCCCCGGCCGCGCCCGGCCGTCACGGGCGATGGTGGTCAGTCGGGCCGCCAGCGACGGCGCGGCGGCGAGGTCGTTCACGAAGACGCGCAGGCCGGCGCCGGCCGCGCTCGCCACGACGAGGTCGATCGGCTGCGCCGCCCGGGCGAGCAGCTTGACCTCGTCGCCTTCAAGCGTGGCCTCGACGGTCAGCACCACGTTGCGACCCGGCTCCAGATGCTCGCGCGCCACATCGAGCACGTCAGAGAAGACCCGCGCCTCGAAAAGGCCGGTCGGGTCCGACAGTCGCACGAAGGCGAAGCGGTTGCCGCGCGCCGACTTCCTCTCGTCGCGCGCGGTGACCGAACCGGCGATCCGGGCGCTGAGCGCGGTGGCCGCCGCCGTCTTGCGCGCCAGATCGGCGTAGGTCAGCACCCCCAGCCGCCGCAGCGCGCCTTGATAGTCGTCGAGCGGGTGCCCCGACAGATAGAAGCCGATCGCCTGATGCTCCTGGCCCAGCCGCTCGACCGGTGACCAATCCTCGGGACTTGGCAGCCGCGGCGCCGGCAGCGCCTCGGTCGCCTCGCCGAACAGGCTGACCTGCGCCGAGGCGCGGTCCTCGTGCGCCGCCGCCGAATAGGCGATCAGCGCCTCGAGGCTTTCGAACACCTTGCGCCGGTTGGAATCGAGCGCGTCGAGCGCGCCGGAACGCGCCAGCATCTCCATCGCCCGCTTGCCGACCCGCTTCAGCTCGACGCGGGCGGCGAAGTCGAAGAGGCCGGTGAATGCGCCGCCGCCGGCCCGCGCCGCCGTGATCATCCGCATCGCCTCGACGCCGACGTTCTTCAGCGCACCCAGGGCATAAACGATCCGTCCGTCGCGCACCGCGAAGGTGGCTTCCGAGCGGTTGACGCAAGGCGGCACCATCTCGATGCCCAGCCGGTCGACCTCCTGCTTGTAGGGGCCGAGCTTGTCGGTCAGGTGGATGTCGCAGTTCATCACCGCGGCCATGAACTCGACCGGGTGGTTCGCCTTCAGCCACGCCGTCTGATAGCTGACGACGGCGTAGGCGGCGGCGTGGGACTTGTTGAAGCCGTAGTTGGCGAACTTGTCGAGCAGGTTCCACACCTCCTCGGCCTTGCCCTTCGGCACCCCGTTCTTCGCCGCGCCGTCGAGGAACAGCGGCTTCTGCGCGTCCATCTCCGCCTGGATCTTCTTGCCCATCGCGCGGCGCAGCAGGTCGGCGCCGCCGAGGGAATAGCCCGCCATCTTGCGGGCGATCTCCATCACCTGCTCCTGATAGACGATGATGCCTTGCGTCTCGTCGAGGATCGGGTCGATCGTCTCGTGCAGGCCCTCGCGCGTCTCGCGGCCGTTCTTGACGTTGCAGAACTTCGGGATGTTCTCCATCGGACCGGGCCGGTAGAGGGCGACGAGCGCGATGATGTCCTCGACGCAGGTCGGCTTCAGCTGGCGCAGCGCGTCGCGCATGCCGGAGCTTTCCACCTGGAAGATCGCCACCGACTGCGCCGAGGCATAGAGCTCGTAGGTCTTCGCATCATCCATCGGAATCGCGGCGATATCGACCTCGACGCCGCGCGCCCGGAGCAGGTCAAGCGCGTTCTGGATCACGGTCAGTGTCTTCAGGCCGAGGAAGTCGAACTTCACCAGGCCCGCTTCCTCGACCCATTTCATGTTGTATTGCGTCGCCGGCATGTCCGAGCGCGGGTCTCGGTAGAGCGGCACGAGTTCGACCAGCGGACGGTCGCCGATCACCACGCCGGCCGCGTGGGTCGAGGCGTTGCGGAGCAGACCCTCGACCTGCTGGGCGATATCGAGCAGGCGCTTCACCCGCGGATCGGTCCGCGCCTCCTCGCGCAGCCGAGGTTCGTCGGCCAGCGCCTTGTCGATCGAGACCGGCTTCACGCCTTCGACCGGGATCAGCTTCGACAGCCGGTCGACCTGACCGTAGGGCATCTGCAGTACCCGGCCGACGTCGCGCACCGCCGCCTTGGAGAGCAGCGCGCCGAAGGTGATGATCTGTGCGACGCGGTCGCGGCCGTAGCGGCCCTGCACATAGGCGATGACCTCCTCGCGCCGGTCCATGCAGAAGTCGATGTCGAAGTCCGGCATCGAGATGCGTTCGGGGTTGAGGAACCGCTCGAACAGCAGCCCGTACCGCAGGGGGTCGAGGTCGGTGATGGTCAGCGCATAGGCGACGAGGCTGCCGGCGCCGGAACCGCGGCCGGGGCCGACGGGGATCGAGTGTTCCTTCGCCCATTTGATGAAGTCGGCGACGATCAGGAAATAGCCGGGAAAGCCCATGCCTTCGATCACGCCGAGCTCGAATTCCAGGCGCTCGCGGTAGGTTTGGACCGGAGCCGAGTGCGGGATGACTGCGAGCCGGGCGTCGAGGCCCTCGCGCGCCTGGCGGCGCAGCTCCTCGACCTCGTCCTCGGCGAAGCGCGGCAGGATCGGCTTGCGCTTCTTGGGGCGGTAGGCGCAGCGGCGGGCGATTTCGACGGTGTTCTCGACCGCCTCGGGCAGGTCGGCGAAGAGCGCGACCATCTCGTCCTGGGACTTGAAATAATGCTCCGGCGTCAGCCGCCGCCGTGGTTCCTGCTGGTCGACATAGGCGCCATCGGCGATGCAGATCAGCGCGTCGTGCGCCTCGTGCATCGCGGCGACCGGGAAATGCACGTCGTTGGTCGCGACGAGCGGCAGGTCGAGGTCATGGGCGATCCCGACCAGCCCTGGCTCGGTCGCCGCCTCCGCGGGGGTGCGCCTCGCACCGTTCTCCGGATGCCGGCCGAGTTCGACATAGAGCCGGTCGGGGAACAGCGCGGCGAGCCGGCGGGCGAGATCGCGCGCGCGGTCGGGGTGGCCGTCGCGGACCAGTTGCCCGAGGACGCCCTCCGCTCCGCCGGTCAGGCAGATGAGCCCGTCGGCATGCCGTTCCAGCGCCGCGATCGGCAGATGCGGATCGGCCTGATCCGCGTCGAGATAGCTGATCGAGCTCAGCCGCAGCAGATTGCCGAATCCTGTTTCCGACTGCGCGAGCAGCACGATCGGGCGGGGGCTTGGCGGCCGGTCGCCCGGATGGGCGGGCGCGGCGTGGGCGAGGTCGAGCTGGCAGCCGAGGATCGGTTGCATCGGCACGGAAATCTGATCCTGGGACCTTGGATTTGGCCTGATTTTCCCCTTGGCCATCTTGTCCGAGAATTCCATCGCGCCGAACAGGTTGCCATGGTCGGTCAGGGCCACCGCCGGCATTCCGGCGTCGAAGCACATCTGCGGCAGATCGGCGATCTGGATCGCGCCTTCCAGCAGCGAACAGGCGGAATGGAGGCGGAGGTGGATGAATCGGGGCTGGGTCATGGCGGCACCGTAAGCGGCGCGCGCGCGGCTGTGAATCGCTTTTCGATGGATGTGGCGGGGCCACCGCGCTCATCTGCCCACGGGTTGGGCAGCGGATTATCAAGAAATAGGCGAAGGTCCTAAAGTCATGACGGCCTTGCGGAAACCGCACGCCTCGCTTGCAATGGCGTTTCGTTCCGTGCCTCATAATGTGACCAATCTTCCCTCGGAGCCATCGGATGCGCGACAGCGCCGTAGCGTCTCAATTTGCCAAGGATCGCGTCTGATGGGCGGGGTCCGGTTTCTGCTCAACGGCACGGAGGTGTCGGCCGATGGCTGCGCCACCACCACCTTGCTCGACTGGCTGCGCGAGGAGCGCCGGCTGACCGGCACCAAGGAGGGCTGCAACGAGGGAGATTGCGGCGCCTGCACCGTCACGGTTTCGCACATCGAGGACGGCAAGCTCGTCCATCGCGCGCAGAATGCCTGCATCCTGTTCCTGCCGCAGCTGCACGGCAAGGCCGTCCGTACCGTCGAGGGATTGGCGGGTCCGCATGGGGCGCCGCACCCGGTGCAGCGCGCGATGATCGACGAGCACGGCAGCCAGTGCGGTTTCTGCACTCCCGGCATCGTCATGTCGCTCTATGCCGCGCATCGCGACGGGCGGCGCGATTGGAACGACGTTCTCGCCGGCAATCTTTGCCGCTGTACCGGCTACGCGCCGATCCTGCGCGCCGCCGAGGTCGCCGGCGCCGCGCCCGCGCCGGATTGGGAAATCGACGAGCAGGCGGCGCTCGCGGGCCTTGCCTCGGGCGAGGATCTCGAGATTCCGGGCGCCTACCTGCCCGCCGATCTCGACCGGTTCGCCGACTGGTACGCCGCCAACCCGGACGCGGCGCTGGTCGGCGGTGCGACGGATGTCGGGCTCTGGGTGACCAAGATGCTGCGCGACCTGCCGAAGGTCGCCTTCCTGCATCGGCTCGCCGGCCTGCGGCGGATCGAGATCCTGCCGCGGGGCCTGCGCGTCGGCGCCGGCGTCACGCTGTCACGCCTGCGCGACGCGGTCGAGGGGCGGCATCCCGATTTCGCCGAGCTGATCCGGCGCTACGGCTCGACGCAGGTGCGCAACGCCGCGACCATCGGCGGCAATATCGCCAACGGCTCGCCGATCGGCGACGGTCCGCCCGCGCTGATCGCGCTCGGCGCGCGGCTGACCTTGCGCAAGGGCGCCGAGCGGCGCGAGATCCCGCTCGAGGACTTCTTCATCGCCTATGGCAAGCAGGACCGGGCGCCCGGTGAGTTCGTCGAGAGCGTGCTGATCCCGGCCCAGCGCGACACGCTGCGCTGCTACAAGATCTCCAAGCGGTTCGATCAGGACATCTCGGCGATCTGCGGCTGTTTCAATGTCGCGATCACCGACAATATCGTCACCGCCGCCCGGATCGCGTTCGGCGGCATGGCCGCGACGCCGAAGCGCGCCCGCGCGGTCGAGGCGGCGCTGATCGGCAAGCCCTGGACCGAGGCGACGGTCGCCGCGGCGGCGCCCGCCTTCGCCGAGGACTACCAGCCCATCACCGACATGCGCGCCAGCGCCGCCTATCGTCAGCGCGTCGCGGCGAACCTGCTCTCGCGGCTTCTGGTCGAGACCTGCGACCAGGGACCGGCGCGCCTTGCCAAGCAGGTGGCCTCGTGACCGTTCACAGCCCCTATCCGCACGATAGCGGCCCGCTGCATGTTTCGGGCCTCGCCCGCTATACCGACGACGTGCCGCTGCCGCCCGGTACGCTGCATCTCGCCTTCGGTACCTCGGCCCGGGCGCATGCGCGCCTTGTCTCGGTCGATCTTTCGGCGGTGCGCGCGGCGCCGGGCGTGATCGCGGTGCTGGCGCATGCCGACCTGCCACGCCCGATCGACGTTTCGCCCTCGGCCCATGACGAGCCGCTGCTCGCCATCGACGAGGTGCTGTTCCACGGCCATCCGATCTTTCTCGTCATCGCCGACAGCCATCTCGCGGCCCGCCGCGCCGCCCGGCTCGGCAAGATCGAATACGAGGACTTGCCGGCGATCCTGACCCTCGACCAGGCGCTGGCCGCCGACAGCCGGATCGAGCCGACGGTCGAGTATCTGCGCGGCGATCCCGACGCGGCGATCGCGGCCGCGCCGCATCGGGTCGAAGGCACGTTCGAGATCGGCGGGCAGGAGCATTTCTATCTCGAAGGTCAGGCCGCCTGGGTGGTCCCGGGCGAGGCCGGCGAGATGACCGTCCATTCCTCGACCCAGCATCCAAGCGAGATCCAGCACAAGGTCGCCGACGCGCTCGGACTGCCGATGAGCGCGGTCAGGGTCGAGATCCGGCGCATGGGCGGCGGCTTCGGCGGCAAGGAAAGCCAGGGCAACGCGCTCGCGGTCTCCTGTGCGCTGGCCGCCCAGATGACCGGCCGCCCGGCCAAGATGCGCTACGACCGCGACGACGACATGGCGATCACCGGAAAGCGCCATCCGTTCCGCGTGAAATACCGTGCCGGCTTCGACGACGACGGCCACCTGACCGGCGTGCATTTCGAGCAGTTCGCCAATTGCGGCTGGAGCCAGGATCTGTCGATCCCGGTCGCCGACCGCGCCATGCTGCATGCCGACAACGCCTATTTCCTGCCGCTCGTCCGCATCGTCAGCCACCGGTTGCGAACCAATCTCTGCTCCTTCACCGCCTTTCGCGGCTTCGGCGGGCCGCAGGGCCTGATCGGGATCGAGCGGGTGATGGACCATGTCGCCGCCCATCTCGACCGCGATCCCCTGGCGGTGCGGCGGGCGAATTTCTATGACAAGACCGGCCCGCGCACCGTCACGCCCTACCATATGGTGGTCGAGGACAATATCATGCCGGAGCTGGCGGAGGAGCTCGCCCGGCGTTCGGACTATGTGGCGCGGCGGGCCGAGATCGCCGCCTACAACGCCGGGTCGCGCGTCCTGAAACGCGGTATCGCGCTGACGCCGGTGAAATTCGGCATCTCCTTCACCCTCACCCATCTGAACCAGGCCGGCGCCCTGGTGCATGTCTATACCGACGGCTCGATCAAGCTGAACCATGGCGGGACCGAGATGGGGCAGGGGCTGAATACCAAGGTCGCCCAGGTCGCGGCCCAGGTCTTCGGCCAGCCGCTCTCCGCCGTGAAGATCACCGCGACCGATACCGGCAAGGTGCCGAACACCTCGGCCACCGCCGCCTCCTCCGGCACCGACCTCAATGGCATGGCGGTCAAGGCCGCCTGCGAGACCATCGCCACGCGCCTTCGCGACTTCGCGGCCGAGCGCTGGCAGGTCCGGCCGGAGGCGGTGCGGTTCGAGGGTGGCGAGGTGTTGATCGGCGAGACCCGCGTCGGCTTTCGCGAACTGGTCTGGGCCGCCTACCAGGCGCGGATCCAGCTCTCGGCCACCGGCTTTTACGCGACGCCGCGCATCCAGTGGGACCGCCGCGCCGGTCGGGGCCGCCCGTTCCTCTATTTCGCCTATGGCGCCGCCGTGACCGAGGTGGCGATCGACACCCTGACCGGCGAGAACCGGATCCTGCGCACCGACATCCTGCACGACGCCGGCGCGAGCCTCAATCCGGCGCTCGATATCGGTCAGGTCGAGGGCGGCTATGTCCAGGGCGCCGGCTGGCTGACCATGGAGGAGCTGGTCTGGGATCCGAAAGGCCGGCTCGCCACCCACGCGCCTTCGACCTACAAGATCCCCTGCGCCTCCGACCGTCCCGCGGTGTTCAACGTGGCGCTCTGGGACGGACGCAACGCCGAGGATACCATCCATCGCTCAAAGGCGGTGGGCGAGCCGCCGCTGATGCTCGGCGTCTCCGCCTTCTACGCCATTTCCGACGCCATCGCCGCCTGCGGTGGAACCGGCTATGTCGCGCTCGACGCGCCGGCCACGCCGGAGCGCATCCTGCGGGCGGTCGACGCGCGACGGGGCATCGCATGGTAGGCGGCGCCGGCTTCGATCTCGCGGCGCTGGCCGAGGCGGTGGCGCGCGAGGGCGTGGTGGCGCGGGTGGTCATCGCCCGCTTCCGCGGCTCGACCCCGCGCGAGACCGGCGCCTCGATGCTGGTCTGGGCCAGCGGCCAGTCCGGGACCATCGGCGGCGGCGCTCTGGAGTTCCAAGCGGCGGAGGCGGCGCGCCGGCTCGCCGCCGACCCGCGACCCTGGGCGCGCCAGATGCTGAAGCTGCCGCTCGGCCCGGCGCTCGGCCAATGCTGCGGCGGCCATGTCACGCTGCTGATCGAGCGGTTCACCGCGCGCGAGGTTGCCTCGCTCGACGCGCTCGACGGCGCGGATTTCACCCGGCCCATAGCCTCGGACGTGCCGCCCTCCGCGACCGTTCCGCTGGTCGCCGCTCCCCTTAGCGCCGCGCGCCTGCGCCGCGCCGCCCGCTCGGGCGAACCGGAGACCGGGCTTGTCGGCGATCTGATGACCGAGCCGCTGGCCATGCCCGCGACGCCGCTCTGGCTCTATGGCGCCGGTCATGTCGGCCGGGCCATCGTCCGCGTGGCCGAGGGGCTGCCCTTCGTCATCACCTGGATCGACACCACGCGGGCACGTTTCCCGGAAACGATCCCGACGCACGCCGCCCCGCTGATCGCCGAGAGTCCGGCCCGCGTCGTGCCCCGCGCGCCCGACGATGCGATGCATCTGGTGCTCACCTATTCCCACGCGCTCGATCTCGAGATCTGCCATGCCGTGCTCGGCCGCCCGTTCCGCCATCTCGGGCTGATCGGCTCGGATTCCAAGCGCGCGCGGTTCCTCACGCGATTGCGCGACCTCGGCCATTCCGAGGCCGCGCTCGCCCGGCTCCGCTGTCCGATCGGCGACCGGTCGCTCGGCAAGCTGCCCGCCGCGATCGCGCTCGGCGTCGTGGCCGAGGCGCTGCGCCTCTCCGAAACCGCCTCTCACGCAAGGGTCTCGCACGCATGACGGCATTGCTACGGGTCGATGGCCTTTCGAAATCCTATCCCGGGGTGAAGGCGAACGAGGACATCAGCTTCTCGGTCGAGCCCGGCGAGGTGCACGCGCTCCTCGGCGAGAACGGCGCCGGCAAGTCCACGCTGGTCAAGATGATCTACGGCCTCGTGCGACCGGACAGCGGGACCATGCTGCTGCGCGGCCAGCCCTATGCCCCGCCGAAGCCCGGCGTCGCCCGCGCCCTCGGCGTTGCCATGGTGTTCCAGCATTTTTCGCTGTTCGAGGCGCTGAACGTCGCCGAGAACGTGACGCTTGGCATGGAAAACCCGCCGCGGATGGGCGAACTCGCGGCGCGCATCCGCTCGGTCTCGGAGGAATACGGCCTGCCGCTCGATCCCGACCGGCTGGTCGGCGACCTCTCCGCCGGCGAACGGCAAAGGGTCGAGATCATCCGCTGCCTGCTGCAGGATCCGAAGCTCCTGATCATGGACGAGCCGACCAGCGTGCTGACGCCGCAGGAGGTGGATATCCTGTTCCAGACCCTGCGCCAGCTCAGCGCCGAGGGCACGGCGATCCTCTATATCAGCCACAAGCTCGAGGAGATCCGGGCGATCTGCGACGGCGCCACCATCCTGCGCCGGGGCAAGGTCGTCGGCACCTGCGTCCCGCGCGAGAAGACCGCGCGCGAACTGGCCGAGATGATGGTCGGCCAGACCCTGACCCCGCCCGAGCGCAGCGCCAAGCCGAAGGGTCCGGTCGCGCTCGAAGTGACGGGCCTCAGCGTCGCCTCGCCGAACCCGTTCGGCATGGGGCTGAAGGACATCGCTTTCGCCGTGCGCAAGGGCGAGATCCTCGGCATCGCCGGGGTCGCCGGCAACGGCCAGGACGAGCTTCTGCTCGCGCTCTCGGGCGAGCTGCGCACACCGAAGGACATGGTGAAGATCGACGGGACGCCTTCGGGCGACCTCGGCCCGAACGAGCGGCGCCGCGCCGGCCTCGTCGCCGCCCCCGAGGAGCGGCTGGGCCACGCCGCGGCGCCCGACATGAGCCTGACCGAGAACGCGCTCCTCTCCGGCGCGCTCCGCCGCGGGCTGGTCAACCGCGGGTTCATCGACTGGCCGGCGACCCGCGAGTTCGCCAGCGAGGTCGTCAAGGACTACGACGTGCGTACCCCGGGGATCGGCGTCGCCGCGCGGGCGCTGTCCGGCGGCAACCTGCAGAAATTCGTCATCGGCCGTGAGCTCTTGCAGGAGCCCGGCGTCGTCGTGGTGAACCAGCCGACCTGGGGCGTCGACGCGGCCGCCGCGGCTTCGATCCGCCAGGCGCTGATCGACCGCGCGACCGCCGGCGCCGCCGTGGTCGTCATCAGCCAGGATCTCGACGAACTCCTGGAGATCGCCGACGATTTCGCCGCCCTGAACGGCGGCCGGATGACCAGGCCGCGGCCGACCCAGGGCCTGACCGTGGACGAGATCGGCCTGATGATGGGCGGAGCCCACGGAATGGAGGTTGCCCACCATGTTCACGCTTGAGAAGCGCCCGTCGCCGTCGAAATTCTGGACGGCGGCGACGCCGGTGCTGGCGGTACTGCTGACCATGGTCGCGGGCGGAATCATGTTCGCCCTCCTCGGCAAGAATCCGTTCGAGGCGATCCGCACCATCTTCTGGGATCCGCTGTTCAACCCCGATCTCGCGGCCTATTCCCGGCCGCAGCTCCTGGTGAAGGCGGCGCCGCTGATCCTGATCGCCGTCGGCCTGTCGCTCGGCTTTCGCGCCGGCATCTGGAACATCGGCGCCGAGGGCCAGTACATCATGGGGGCGATCTTCGGCGCCGCCGTCGGCCTCGCCTTCTATCCGATGGAGACGCGGATCCTCGTCCTGCCGCTGATGGTGATCGCCGGCGCCTTCGGCGGCTGGGTCTGGGCGATGATCCCGGCGATCCTGCGCACCCGCTTCCGAACCAACGAGATCCTCGTCTCGCTGCTCCTCGTCTATGTCGCCCAGGCGATCCTGTCCTCGATGGCGCTCGGCGCGCTGCGCAACCCGCAGGGCGGCGGCTTTCCCGGTTCGCGCAACCTCAGCCAGTATCCGGCGGCCGCCAATCTCGAACTCATCCCCGGCACCGGCATGCATTGGGGCGTGGTCGCCGCCTTCATCGCGGTGATCGCGGCCTATATCCTGTTGCAGCGGCACATGCTCGGCTTCCAGATCCGGGTCACCGGCGAGGCGCCGCGCGCCGCGCGCTTCGCGGGGGTGAAGCCGGACAGGCTCGTCGTGCTCTGCATGGGCATCTCGGGCGCGCTCGCCGGCATGGCCGGCCTCTTCGAGGTGGCGGGGCCAGCCGGCCAGATCAGCATCGACTTCGCCTCCGGCTACGGCTTCACGGCGATCATCGTCGCCTTCCTCGGGCGGCTGAACCCGATCGGCATCCTGCTCGCCGGCCTGCTCATGGCGCTCACCTATATCGGCGGCGAGCTGGCGCAGTTCATGCTCGGCCTGCCGTCGGCGGCGATCCAGGCCTTCCAGGGGATGCTGCTGTTCTTCCTGCTCGCCGTCGATGTGCTGTCGAACTACCGCATACGCCTCGCCGTGAAGGGAGCCGCCTGATGGATCTCGGAGGGATCAATCTCGCCGTCCTCGTCGCCTCGCTGATGGTGGCGGCGGTGCCGATCATGCTGGCCGCGATTGGCGAACTCGTGGTCGAGAAGGCCGGGGTGCTCAATCTCGGGGTCGAGGGCATGATGATCATCGGCGCCGTCTGCGGCCTCGCCACGGCGGCGACCAGCGGCAGCCCGTTCCTCGGCTTCCTGGCGGCGGCGCTGGGTGGCGCGGCGCTGTCGCTCGTCTTCGCAATCCTGACCCAGGTCTTTCTCGCCAATCAGGTGGCGACCGGCCTCGCCCTCACCCTGTTCGGCCTCGGCCTCTCGTCGCTGATCGGCCAGGGCTACGTGGGCGTGAAGCCGCCACCGACGCCGCGGCTCGAATTCGGACCGCTGACCGACATCCCGGCGGTGGGCACCATCCTCTTCCATCACGATCCGATGGTCTATTTCTCGATTCTGATGGTCGCCGTGGTCTGGGCGGTGCTGCGCTATACGCGAACCGGCCTCATCCTGCGCGCGGTTGGCGAGAACCACGACGCCGCCCACGCGCTCGGCTACAAGGTCCAGCGCATCCGCCTGCTCGCCATCCTGTTCGGCGGGGCGATGGCGGGCCTCGGCGGCGCCTATGTCAGCCTCGTGCGCGTGCCGCAATGGACCGACGGCATCACCGCCGGCGCCGGCTGGATCGCGCTGGCCCTCGTCGTCTTCGCCAGCTGGAAACCCTGGCGCGTCCTGATCGGGGCGTATCTGTTCGGCGGCATCTCGGTGTTGCAGCTTAACCTTCAGGCAGCGGGATCCACCATTCCTGTCGAATATCTGGCAATGTCGCCATATCTCATCACCATCCTGGTGCTGGTCATCATCTCGGCGGATCGCGGCCGCGCGGCGCTCAACGCCCCGGCCGCGCTCGGCAAGAACTTCCACGCCTCGCGCTGAGGCGACGGATCATGCCGGATCATCACCGGCACAACAGGGAGCATGGAATGCTACGCAGAACTCTACTCGGCGGCGCCGCGCTGGCGCTTGGCCTCGCCTTCGGCGGCGGCGCCTTCGCCCAGGATCCGGTCAAGGCCTGTTTCATCTATGTCGGTCCGATCGGCGACGGCGGCTGGACGTTCCAGCACGAGCTCGGGCGTCAGGCGGTGGTCGAGAAGTTCGGCGACAAGGTCGAGACCGCCTATCAGGAGAGCGTCCCCGAGGGCGCCGACGCCGAGCGCGTGCTGACCCAGATGGCGCTTTCCGGCTGCGACATCATCTTCACCACCTCCTTCGGCTACATGGACGCGACCAACGCCGTCGCCGCCAAGTTCCCGAACGTGAAGTTCGAGCATGCCACCGGCTACAAGCGCGAGCATCCGAACGTTTCGACCTACAATGCGCGCTTCTACGAGGGGCGCGCGGTGATGGGGACGATCGCCGGCCTGATGACGAAATCGAACAAGATCGGGTATATCGGATCGTTCCCGATCCCCGAGGTGATCCAGGGCATCAATTCGACCTACGTGAACGCCAAGAAGGTGAACCCGGACGTGACCATCTCGGTCGTCTGGGCCTACACCTGGTTCGATCCGGCGAAGGAAGCCGATGCCGCGAAGGCGCTGATCGAGCAGGGCGTCGATGTGATCCTCCAGCATACGGATTCCACCGCCGTTCTGGCCGAGGCTGCCAAGACCCCCGGCGTCATCGGCTTCGGTCAGGCCTCCGACATGGCGGAATACAAGCCGAGCCCGCGGGTGTCGGCGATCGTCGACAACTGGGCGCCATACTATATCGAGCGCATTCAGGCTCTCATCGACGGCACTTATGAACAGAAGGACACCTGGGCCGGGATCGGCGGTGGCGAGGTCGGCATCGGCGAGATCACCGAGGCCGTGCCCGCCGACGTGAAGGCCAAAGCCGAGGCGGTCCGCGACAGCATCGGCGCGGGCACGCTGCACCCCTTCACCGGCCCGCTGAACAAGCAGGACGGCTCCGTCTGGCTCGCCGAGGGCGAAACCCCGGACGACGGCGTGCTGGCCGGCATGGATTTCTATGTCGAGGGCATCACCGGCAAAATTCCGAACTGACGTTTCCGGAGGCGGCGCCCGCCGCCCTGCCCAAGGCGTGTCCCCGGTCTTGAACCGGGGACCACGTCCGACACGCCGCGCTCACCCGAGCTGGAGCCGTCCCGAGCCGGTGAAGCCGAAGCGACCAGTGCCCGATTTTCGCGAGATCGCCGCGGCCGCCGGGTTTCGCCCGGTTGGACAGCCCATTCCGTCCGTCGAATTTCCGCTCCAGCATTTTGATTTTCAGCAATATCTCGATCATCGAACGATTCCGTCCGGTTGGATATTGTTCTAGGCTCGCACGATCTCGGACCCAGGACCATCCATGCGCGCCGCCGTCTGCCGGGCCTTCGGCCAACCGCTCACCATCGAGGATATCCATCTCGCTCCGCCGGGGCCGTTTCGGATCGCCGTCGCGTTGTCCGCCTGCGCGATCTGCCATTCCGACATCGCCTATGCCGAAGGCGCCTGGGGGGGCGCGTTGCCGGCGATCTATGGCCACGAGGCCGCCGGCAGAGTCACCGCCCTCGGTCCGGGGGCGCGCGGCTTCGCCGTCGGCGATCCGGTGCTTGTCACCTTGATCCGCGCCTGCGGGGCCTGCCCGGCCTGCGCGGGCGGCGCGCCGACCTCCTGCGCCCACGCCTGGGACGTGGCGCCGAGCCCGCTGAGCGACGCGGCCGGCGCGCCGCTCGCGCAGGGCATGAATACCGCCGCCTTCGCCGAGGCGGTGGTCGTCGACGCCAGCCAGTGCGTGAAGCTGCCCGTCGACATGCCGCTCGACCTCGCCGCGCTGCTCGCCTGCGGCGTCATCACCGGGGTCGGCGCCGTGCTCAACACCGCGCGCATGCGCCCCGGTGCCCGGGTCGCTGTGATCGGCGTCGGCGGCGTCGGCTTGAACGCGATCCAGGGCGCGGCGCTGGGCGGCGCGGCGCGGATATTCGCGGTGGACGCGCTGCCGGAGAAGCTCGCGGCGGCGCGGGTCTTCGGCGCCACCGACGGGCTGGTCGCCGGGCCCGAGCTCGCGTCCCGGATCCGCGCCCTGACGGCGGGGCAGGGGGTCGATTTCGTCTTCGTCACCGTCGGCGCGCCGCGAGCCTTCGCCGAGGCGCCGGCGCTGCTCGCCCCTGGCGGCGCCGTGGTGCTGGTCGGGTTGCCGCCCACCGGCACCAGCGTCGGTTACGACCCGACGTCGCTCGCCGCGATGAACCAGAGCCTGCTCGGCTCGCGCATGGGCCAGACCGTGCTCGCCCGCGACATCCCCTGGCTCATCACCCAGTATCGCGCCGGCCGCCTGAAGCTCGCGGAACTGGTCACCGGCCGCTTCCCGCTCGAGCGGATCAACGAGGCGATCGCCGCCACCAAGTCCGGCGCCGCGCTCCGCAACATCGTCACGTTCGACGCGCCGCGATGAAGCTCGCCGGTCTCGACATTCTCGTCGTCGGCAATCCGCCGCCCGGCTTCGGCGGCCGCTATTTCATCTTCGTCAAGCTGACCACCGCCTGCGGTATCGTTGGCTGGGGCGAGGTCTACGCCGCCACCGTCGGTCCCGACGCGATGCGCGCGGTGATCGCCGACGTCTTCGCCCGCCACATGGAAGGCGAAAGCCCCGAGAATATCGAGCTCATGTTCCGCCGCGCCTATTCCTCGGGCTTCACCCAGCGCGCGGACCCGACGGTGATGGGGGCGTTTTCCGGATTGGAGATCGCCTGCTGGGACATTCTCGGCAAGGCGCGTGACCGGCCGGTCCACGCGCTGTGGGGCGGGCGCGTCCGGGACCGGTTGCGCGCCTATACCTACCTCTATCCCGAGCCGGGCGAGGATCCGGCGACCTTCTACAGCGATCCGGACGCCTCGGCCGCCCGCGCCGCGCGCATGGTGCGCGAAGGCTTCACGGCGGTGAAGTTCGACCCGGCCGGCGCCTATACCATCCGGGGCGGGCACCAGCCCTCGATTCCCGACCTCGACCGATCCGAGGCGTTCTGCAAGCGCATCCGCGAGGCGGTCGGCGACCGGGCCGACCTGCTGTTCGGTACCCACGGCCAGTTCACCCCCGCCGGGGCGATCCGCCTCGCCCGGCGGATCGCCCGCTATGACCCGCTCTGGTTCGAGGAGCCGATCCCCCCCGACCTGCCGCTCGATCTCGCCAGAGTCGCGGCGCAATCGCCGGTCCCGATCGCGGCCGGCGAGCGCCTGACCACGGCGGGGGAATTCGCCACCCTGCTGCGCGCCGGCGGCGTCTCGATCCTGCAGCCGAGCCTCGGTCGGGTCGGCGGCCTGCTTCAGGCGCGCAAGGTCGCGATCCTGGCCGAAGGCTTCGGCGCCCAGATCGCCCCGCATCTCTACGCCGGCCCCATCGCCTGGGCGGCGGCGATCCAGCTCGCCCTGTCGATCCCGAATTTCCTGATCCTCGAGAGCATCGGCTCCGGCGCCGGCTTCCACGCCGACCTGCTCACCCGCCGCGTGACCTTCGAGGACGGTTATGTCCTGCCGCCCGATGCTCCGGGGCTGGGGGTGGAGATCGACGAGGCCGTCGCCCGCGCGCACCCCTGGACCGGCGACCGGCTGCATCTGGAGATGAGCAGCGACCCGCCCGACCCGCGCGGCGGCGCACCCTTCGCCGGCGGCTGAGCCGGCACGCGGGATTGTGAAGCGCGGTTCACTGCCCGGCCTGACCGGATATGTGCTAGACTCCACCGGTCCACGTATTTTCCGGACGCCATTCACCTTGGGAAATGAAATGTCAGAAAAACATATTGGAACCTGCTTCTGCGGCGCGGTCGAGATCGAGACCACCGGCGCTCCCGAAGCCATGGGCTATTGCCATTGCGCGTCCTGCCGCTCGTGGTCGGCGGCGCCGGTCAATGCCTTCACCTTGTGGAAGCCCGAAAACGTAACCGTGACCAAGGGGGCCGACCTGCTCGGCGCCTATATGAAGACCGAGCTGACGAACCGGATGTTCTGCGTCAAATGCGGTGGGCACGTGATGGCCGAGCATCCGACCTTCGGCCTGAAGGACGTCTATGCCGCCACCATTCCAAGCCTCGCCTTCGCACCCATGCTGCACGTGAACTACGCGGAAACCGTGCTGCCGATGAAGGACGGTCTGCCGAAGATGAAGGATTTCCCGGCGGAACTCGGCGGCTCCGGCGAAACCCTGCCCGAATAGACCGGCCGGGGGCGGGCGGTTGGTTCGCGGCTATTCCGCGGGCTCCAGTGGCCGCCCCCGCGCGGAGATTTCCTCCCAGGCCCGGTTGATCGCCGCCAGTCGCGTGTTGGCGAGGTTCACCGTCTCGGGCGGCAGTCCCCGCGCGATCATCATGTCAGGATGGTTCTCCCGCACCAACTCGCGCCAGCGCGCCTTGATCGCCCCGATCTCGGCGTCTCGCGGCATGCCGAGCACGTGCCACGGATCGGGAGCCTGTCCGGACACGTGCCGCGCCTCGATGCAGGCGAAGGCGCGGGGCGTGATGCCGAAGATTTCCGCCACCCGCCCGAGGAACCCGGCTTCGTCCTCGTGATAGCCGCCGTCGGCCATCGCGATGTGGAACAATCCCTCGAGGATGTCCTCCAGCACCTGCCTCCGGTCCTGGAACATGCCGGCGATCCGCGCGGCGTAGGCGTCGAATCCCGCCACGTCCTGCCGCGCGAGATTGAATACCCGCGCCGCCGCCGCCTCGTCCTCGGGCGCGATCTGGAACACCCGGCGCAGCGCGGCCACCTCCACCGGCTTCACGCGGCCGTCCGCCTTCGCCATCTTGGCGCCGAGGCTGATCACCGCGATGGTGAAGGCGACGCTGTGCTCCGGCGCGGTCGGCCGACGTTCGAACAGCGCCAGCAGGCTGTCGCCCTTGGCGATGATCGCCGCCAGAACATCGGTGACACGGGTCCAGATCGACATGGGGGCGGACCTTAGCAGGCCCGGCGGGCTCGCGCAGCAGGCGATTTGTCGCCTTCCTCCTCTCCCGGGCCACCCCTTGCGTCGCTTCGCGCCCCATGCCTCAGTGCGCGCGAGACACGGGGGGAGGTGCGAGCATATGGCCGGCTGGGATTTCTGGATCGACCGCGGCGGCACCTTCACCGACATCGTCGCCCGCGACCCGGAAGGCGCGCTCCACCGGACAAAGCTCCTGTCGGAAAACCCGGAGCAATACGCCGACGCCGCGCTGCACGGCATCCGGGGTTTTCTCGGCCTCACGCCGGACGCCGCCATTCCCGCCGCGACCGTCTCCAGCGTCAAGATGGGCACGACCGTCGCCACCAACGCGCTGCTCGAACGCAAGGGCGAGCCGCTGGTCCTCGTCACCACGCGCGGCCTCGGTCAGCAACTCCGCCTCGCCTATCAGAACCGCCCGCGGCTCTTCGATCGGCGGATCGTCCTGCCCGAGATGCTCCAGGCCTGTGTCATCGAGGCCGAGGAACGGGTCCGCGCCGACGGGACGGTGGAAATCCCGCTCGACGAGGCGCATCTCGCCGCGGCGCTGGCCGAGGCGCGGGTCGCCGGGCTCGACGCCTGTGCCATCGTCTTCGTTCACGGCTATCGCCACCGCGCGCACGAGGCCCGGGCGGCGGCGCTGGCCCGCGCGGCGGGTTTCGCCCAGATCTCGGTCAGCCACGAGGTCAGCCCGCTGATGAAGATGGTTCGCCGCGGCGATACCACCGTGGTCGATGCCTACCTGACGCCGATCCTGCGCCGCTACATCGACCGGGTGGCGGCGGCCTTCGACGGTGACATGACCGGCAAGCTGCTCTTCATGCAATCCTCGGGCGGGCTGACCGACGCCACGCGCTTTCAGGGCAAGGACGCGATTCTTTCAGGCCCGGCGGGCGGCGTCGTCGGCGCGGCGCGGGTCAGCGAGATCGCCGGCTTTCGCCGGATGATCGGTTTCGACATGGGCGGCACCTCGACCGACGTCTGTCACTTCGCGGGCGGGTTCGAGCGGGTGCTCAATACCGAGGTCGCTGGCGTCCGGGTCACCGCGCCGATGATGATGATCCATACCGTGGCGGCGGGCGGCGGCTCGCTCCTCACCTATGACGGCGCCCGGATGCGGGTCGGTCCGGAAAGCGCGGGGGCCAATCCCGGGCCCGCCGCCTATGGGCGCGGCGGTCCGCTGGCCGTGACCGATGCGAACCTGCTGACCGGACGGCTGCGCCCGGACTATTTTCCGGCGATCTTCGGCCCGGACGCCGACCGCCCACTCGACGCCGAAGCCACCCGCGCCGGCTTCCAGCGCCTCGCCGCCGAGATCGGCAAGAGCCCGGAAGAGACCGCCGAGGGCTTCCTGCGCATCGCAACCGAGAATATGGCGAATGCGATCAAGACCATCTCGGTGCAGCGCGGCTATGATGTCTCGGGCTACTGCCTGACCGTCTTCGGTGGCGCGGGGGCGCAACATGCCTGCGCCATCGCCGACACGCTCGGCATGACCACCTGCCTCATCCATCCGATGGCCTCGCTGCTCTCGGCCTATGGCATGGGCCTCGCCGACATCCGCGCCAGCCGCGCCGAGGCGATGGAAGCGCCGTTCGACGCCGAAAACCGTCTCGCCGCCGCCGCCCGGCTCGATACGCTCGGCGTCGCCGCCCTGACCGAGGTCGAAAGCCAGGGCGTGCCGGAAGCGGCGATCCGCCTCATCCAGACCTTGCGGCTCAAGACGCGGGGCACCGACACGGCGCTCCCCATCGCCTTCGCCCGGCTCGGCGAAATGGCCGCCGCCTTCCAGACCGCGCACCGCGGCCGCTTCGGCTTCGATCCCGGCGACATGCCCCTCGTCATCGAGAGCCTGGAGGTCGAGGCGATCGGCGCGGCCGCGGATCTGACCGAACGCGAATACACCGCGACCGAACGGGCCGAGGACGCCTATCCCGCCGCCGAGGCGCCGGTGTTCCTTGGCGGCGCGTGGATGCCGGCGCGCTTCGTCCGATGCGAGGATCTGGCCCCCGGCGACCGCGTCACCGGCCCCGCCGTGCTGGTCGAGCCGCATACCTCGATCCTGATCGAGCCCGGATGGCGCGCGGAGATCACCAGCCATGGTCACACCATCCTCCGCCGCGTCGAAGCGCTCGGCCGCGCCCACGCCATCGGCACCGCGGCCGATCCGGTAATGCTCGAGGTCTTCAACAATCTGTACATGTCGATCGCCGAGCAGATGGGCGCGGTGCTGGAGAACACCGCCGCCAGCGTCACCATCAAGGAGCGGCTCGATTTTTCCTGCGCGGTCTTCGACGCGGCCGGCGATCTCATCGCCAATGCGCCGCATATGCCGGTGCATCTCGGGTCGATGGGCGCCAGCGTGAAGGCGATCATCGTCCAGAATCCGGAGATGCGGCCGGGCGACGTCTTCGTGCTGAACGCGCCCTACAACGGCGGCACGCATCTGCCTGACATGACGGTGGTGGCTCCGGTCTGGGACGATGCCGGGCGAGAACCGTTGTTCTTCACCGCCGCCCGCGGCCATCATACCGACGTTGGTGGTCTCACGCCCGGATCGATGCCGCCGGACAGCCGGGTGATCCATGACGAGGGCGCCTATATCGACAACTGGATGCTGGTCGAGGCCGGTCGGTTCCGCGAGGCCGAGACCCGCGCGCTCCTGCTCGCCGGCCCGCATCCGGCCCGCGCGCCCGACATCAACATCGCCGATCTCAAGGCGCAGGTCGCCGCCTGCGAGAAGGGCGCGCGGGAGTTGCGGCGCATGGTCGCGAGCTTCGGCCTGCCCGTGGTTCAGGCCTATATGGCCCATGTCCAGGACAATGCCGAGGAATGCGTCCGTCGTGCCATCGAGGCGCTGGGCGACGCCGAATATGTCTATCCGATGGATCCCGATTTCGACGGCAATCCGCGCGAGATAAGGGTGCGGGTCACCGTCGACCGCGCCCGCCGCGCGGCGACCATCGATTTCACCGGCACCACGGCGGAACTCGCCACCAACTACAACGCGCCGGAGCCGGTGACGCGCGCGGCGGTGCTCTATGTCTTCCGCTGCCTCGTCGACGATGCGATCCCGATGAACGAAGGGGTGATGAAGCCGCTCAAGGTCATCCTTCCGGCCGGTACCATGCTGTCGCCACGCTATCCGGCCGCTGTCATCGCGGGCAATGTCGAGACCAGCCAGGCCGTGACCTCGGCGCTCTTTCTCGCGCTGGGCGCGCAGGCGGCGGCGCAGTCAACCATGAACAACACCACCTGGGGCAATGACCGCTATCAGTACTACGAGACGATCTGTGGCGGGACCGGCGCCGGGCGACTGTCGGATGGCACGGGCTACGCGGGGACAAGCGGAGTGCATTCCCACATGACCAACTCGCGGCTGACCGATCCCGAAGTGCTGGAATGGCGCTTTCCGGTGGTGCTCGACGAATTCAGCATCCGCGAAGGGTCCGGCGGCGCGGGCGCCTTCGCAGGAGGGGACGGCGTGACGCGCCGTGTCCGCTTTCTCGAACCAATGACCGTTGCCATCCTCGCCGGCCACCGGGTCGTGCCGCCGCCGGGCCTCGAGGGCGGCGCGCCGGGTGGCCTTGGCAGCGCCCGGATCCTTCGCGCCGACGGAAGCGAGGAGACGCTCGCCTCCGCCGACCGTCGCGAAGTCGGCGCCGGCGATGTCTATTGCCTCGAGACGCCCGGCGGTGGCGGCTTCGGCCCGGCGCCGGTGTGACCGCGGGTTTGCCGCTCGCCCGCCCCATGCTATCGTCGCCCGAAACAACCGGGGGACCTCGAGGAATGCGCATCCTGACACTCGCGGCGCTGGTGGCCGCCGTCGCGTCGCCGAGCGTCGCCCAGTCGCTCCTGCCTGGCGAGACACTGAGCACCATCGAGGTCCGTCCGATCAGCGCGCCGAATCCGGTGCTCGGCGCCGACGACCGCCAGCATCTCGCCTATGAGCTGCTGGTGGTCAATCCGAGCCGATTCTTCGTCACGCTCGACAGGATCGAGGCGACGGATTCCGCCGGCGCCGTCCTCGGGACGCTGGAGGGCGACGCGCTCGCCGCGGTCAGCATTCTCTGGTCGGGCGAGAAGGCGACGCTGCCGCCCGGCGGATCGGTCGCCGTGCTCCTCGACGTCACGTTCCCCGCCGACGCGACCCTGCCCGACCGGGTGATGAGCCGGGTCAGCGCCACCCGCCAGTCCGCCGGGCCGGACGGCAAGCCGGCGCCCTGGCCGGCGAACGCGCCGTTCCCGGCCAGCTTCGTCTTCACCGGCGCCGAAACCCCCGTGGGCGCGCCGGCCGTGGTGGTCGCGCCCCCGTTGCGCGGCGACGGCTGGGCCGCGATCAACGGCTGCTGCGACACGATCACGTCGCACCGCGGCGCCCTGATCCCGGTGGACGGCCGGTTGCGCGTGCCCGAGCGTTTTGCCATCGACTGGGTAAAGCTCGACGAGAACGGCCAGATCTTCACCGGTGACGGCTCCAGACTCGAGGATTTTGCCTATTTCGGCGCCGAGATCCTGTCCGCGACCGACGGAACCGTGGTGAACACCTATGACGAGGCCGACGAGCAAGTCCCGAACCAGCCGGCGACCGGAATCACGCCGGAGAATATCGGCGGCAACATGGTCGTCGTCGATATCGGCGGCGGCGCCTTTGCCTTCTACGCGCATCTGCAACGCGGCAGCCAGAAGGTGAAGCTCGGCGACAAGGTCACCACCGGCCAGGTGCTCGGCCTGCTGGGCAATACCGGCAACAGCACCGCCCCGCATCTGCATTTTCACGTGATGGACAGTCCTTCGCCGCTCGATGCCAACGGGCTTCCTTACGTCTTTACCCGCTTCACCAGCCGCGGCTTTCTCACCAGCGACGACGCGCTGGAGCGTGGCGTCGCGGCCGAGATCGACCCACGTCTCGCCGGAACCCATGAAAACCAGCTGCCGCTCGACAATGAGGTGGTCGGCTTCGACTGATCCGGAGGTTCTCCATGTCCGACAAGCCGGCGGTGTCCATCGCCTATTGCACCCGCTGCAACTGGCTGCTGCGGGCGTCCTGGATGGCGCAGGAGCTGCTCTCGACCTTCGCGGACGAGCTCGGTTCGGTCACGCTGGTCCCGGGCACCAACGCGGTCTTCGAGATCCATGTCGGTCCCGACCTCGTCTGGGAGCGCAAGCGCGACGGCGGCTTTCCCGACATCCGCGACCTGAAGCAACTGATCCGCGACCGGGTGAATCCGGACCGCGACCTCGGCCATATCGATCATCGGGTCGCGACTACGCAAGAGGATAACACGTAGATTTTATCAATCCAAAGATGTAATTCGGATAGTCCCTCGGTTTCATTTGACAGCCATTGAATGCCTCCGCATCTTTGGAATTATTGATTCCTTAGAGTTCTTTCATCGGTCGGGGGGATTTCATGGCCAAGACGTTTCCGTATGTCCTTCGGGATGGGGATGGCTATCGCTGGCAGTTCAACTACTACGGGCAGATCGTATCCGGCCAGAGAGATGAATTCTCGACCGGCGCGGTGAGCGGCTATATCTACGAACAGACGCCGGTTGTTTCGCTGAAAGGCCGGCAACTTACCTATGGGCCTTCCTTTTCAGGCGATATACGGCAATCCCGCAAGGTATATGTCTCTGATGATGACGGTTTCGTCCGCTATCTCGAAATTTTCAAGAACACCGGCTCGCAAGCCATCACCAAGTCGGTTTCGATATCCTCATATCTGAATTCCTACGGTCCCGATGTCATCCGCACCTCCAGCGGCGACGATAGCTTTTCGGTCGATGACCAGTGGCTGGTGCGTGACAAGAAAGGCGATGGCGACGCGGCGGCGACCTTCGTCATCCAGGGTGGCCAAGGCGACGCGCCGACATCGGTCAGCCAGTCCTACAGCTCGGTGAACTACGGCTTCGATCTCGACCTGCGGCCGGGCGAGACCAAGATCGTGATGCATTTTCTGGCGCTCGATGGCTCGATCGCGCGATCTGTTGCGACAGCGAAGGATCTGGCGGCGCTCAAAGGCGACGCGCTGCACGGCTTGAGCAAGGCCGAGCTGAACGCGATCGTCAATTTCACCCCCGGCGCGAAGCTGATCTACCGAGGCACGGACGGCGACGACGTGCTGACCGGCAAACGCTACGACGAGACATTTCTCGCGCGCGGGGGCGATGACCGGGTTCAAGGCAACGCCGGGGACGACCGGATTTCCGGCGACAGCGGCGAGGATACGCTCCGGGGCGGCGATGGTGCCGACCGGATCAGTGGCGGCCTCGGCGATGATCGCATGTATGGGGACAAGGGCGACGACGTCATAACCGGTGACGTCTCCCCCGTGACCACCTACGCCTCGACCCGCATCCCCTCCACGCGCGAGCGCATCGCGGTCAGCCTCACCCTGCCCGACGCGGCGAATGGGTCGGCGGTCGAGGCGGGCGGTTTCGTCTCGCGCACGCCGGTCACCTCCAACGCCTTCAACGTCGCCTTCGTCATCGACGTGTCAGGCAGCACGAGCAGCGGTTTCCGCGGGGCCGTCGATGTTGGAGATGTCAACGGCGACGGACGCGCCAACACGATTCTCGACGCGGAGATCGCCGGGTTCGAGGCCTTGCTGAAGGGGCTCCAGTCGCAGGTTGGCGCGGAGAACCTCAATATCGGCCTCGTCACCTTCGACACCGACGCCCGAACCAATTTCGTCGGCAGCCCGGCGACCGATCGCGACGGCGATGGTGGATCCGACGTCGTGGAGGCGCTGCGCGCACTGAAACCTCTGAACGGCACGAACTTCGAGGCTGGCCTGCAGCAAGCCTCGAAGTTCTTTCGCAACGCCGGCTCGGGCCAAAACCTGGTTTTCTTCTTGTCGGATGGTGCTAACAACTATAGTGAGGACACCTTCCGCGACGAAGTCGCCTGGCTGCGGTCCAAGGCCGGAGGCGACGCGACGATCCGGTCGTTCGGCGTCGGTCAATACGCCTCGAAACCGCAGTTGGATTTGGTGGACGACAGTCGCGCCAATGATTCCGTCGATATCGTGCTCGATCCATCCGATCTCTCCAAGGTGCTCATCGACCCCGGTATCGACCGGGCGGACGTGCTGGAGGTCCAGCTCTATGTGAATGGCAAGCTCGCCAAGACGATCGACAGCACGGATCTGAAGGAGACGCCGCTCGGCCTCAGTTTCGCCTATGGCTCGCTGCTCTCCGGGCTTCGTCCCGGCAAGCCCGATACGATCACCGCCAAGCTGATCGCGAGCGACGCCGATGGCACGACTATCTCGACGCGCCAGGTCGTCGAGGTGCTGAAGGGGGGCGAGGGCGACGATCGGGCCTACGGCGGCGCCGGCAGCGACCTGATCCGGGGCGGAGGTGGCGACGACTTCCTCTTCGGCGACGCCGGCGCCGACGCGCTCTATGGCGAAGCGGGACGCGACAGGCTGGAGGGCGGCGCCAACGCTGATGTTCTTGCCGGCGGCTCCGGCGACGACCGCCTGCTCGGCGGCGCCGGTCAAGACCGTCTGAGCGGCGGACTGGGCGAGGATGTGCTGCTCGGCGGCGGTGGCAAGGACGTCTTCCTGTTCGACACGGCGCCGGCCAAGGGCAACGCGGACCAGATCGCGGATTTCACCCGCGGCCCCGACAAGATTTGGCTGGATGGCGATGTCTTCGGGCTCGGCGATGGCGGCCGGCTCGCCAGCGACGTCTTCCAGTCCGGCGCGCGCGCCACAAACGCCGATGCGCGGATACTTTACAATCCCAGCAATGGCGCCCTGATCTTCGATCCGGATGGTGACGGGTCCGCCGCCGCGGTTCGGTTCGCGACGCTGGATGATGGTCTCGCACTGACGGCGCGGGACTTTCTGATCATCTAGTGGATTGATCGGATCAAAGGAGTCCGAATTGGGATTCCGCATTTCGTTGCGACGTGCGAGTCTGTGACATGCGCAGCGGCATCTCCTTCACCGTATCCTCCCGCGATGGTCAGCGATCGCAGGCGATCGTCGCGGCCCCCACGAGCCAGCAGAAGCACGTCTGGCGGGCGAGGATCATTCTTCTGAGCGGTGCGGGCCTGGGCACCTCGGCGATCATGGCCGCGACCGGCAAGTCGAAGACCTGCGTCTGGCGCTGGCAGGAGCGGTTCATGCAGGCTGGCGTCGAAGGTTTGCTTCGCGACGGGTCGCGCCCGCCCGGCAAGGCGCCGGTCCCACCGGAGCGTGTCGCCGAGATCGTCCGGCTGACGCAGCAACCGCCGCCGCACGAGGCGACCCACTGGACGTTGCGGGCGATGGCGAAGGTCGCCGGCGTCGCGGCCTCGACGGTACAGGCGATCTGGAAGTCCCACGGCCTCAGCCCGCACCGCTGGCGGCACTTCAAGCTCTCGAACGACCCGGCCTTCGCGGAGAAACTCACCGACATCGTCGGGCTTTACGTCGATCCGCCGGCCCATGCGGTGGTGCTCTCGGTCGACGAGAAGTCGCAGATCCAGGCGCTCGACCGCACCCAGCCCGGCCTGCCGATGAAGAAGGGCCGGCTCGGCACCATGACCCACGACTACAAGCGGCACGGCACCACCACGCTCTTCGCCGCGCTCAATGTCCTCGACGGCACCGTCATCGGCCAGAACATGCAGCGCCACCGCCACCAGGAGTTCATCCGCTTCCTCAACCGCATCGAGCGCGAGGTGCCCGCGGGCAAGGCGATCCACGTGATCCTCGACAACTACGCCGCGCACAAGAAGGACAAGGTCCGCGCCTGGCTCGCCCGCCACCCGCGCTTCACCTTCCACTTCACGCCGACATCCTGCTCTTGGCTCAACGCTGTCGAGGGCTTCTTCGCCAAGCTCGCCCGGCGCAGGCTCAGGCACGGCATCTTCCATTCCCTCGTCGATCTCCAGGCCGCCATCAACCGCTTCGTCAGCGAGTACAATGCCGACAGCCCGCACCCCTTCATCTGGAAAGCCGATCCCGATGACATCATCGCCGCACGAAACCGTGGGTTCCAAACGTTGGAATCAATCCACTAGGACGGTCCCCTACGGGGCGGCGGATCGGGACGACTGCCGCGATCATTTCCGTTCCCGCATCGATGAATTTCGAAACCGATGGGTTTCGATATCGTGACGAGGCCTTATGTTGCAGGGCAGCGATCACCGAAGGACGCATGACATGAACCAGATCACCCCGATCAATTCCCGCGAAGCCGAGTTCGACGTCGACCGGATCTTTCTCGACCGTTGGTCGCCGCGGGCTTTTTCCGAGGAGGCGGTCGGCGAGCAGGAGCTGCTGACCATTCTCGACGCCGCGCACTGGGCGCCGTCCGCCTTCAATGCCCAGCCATGGCGGTTTGTCTATGCGCGCCGGGGCGATGCCAGCTGGGAGCAGGTGCTGGGGGTGTTGAACGAGTTCAACCAGAGCTGGGCCCGGAGCGCGGGGGCGCTGGTCGTCATCGTCTCGAAGACGCACAATGTCGCGCCGGGCGCGGCCGAGGCGACCCCGATCTATAGCCATTCCTTCGACGCCGGCGCCGCCTGGGCGCAGCTGGCGTTGCAGGCGAGCCTGCTCGGCCTGCATGCGCATGCCATGACCGGGCTGAATTTCGCAACGGCCAACGCGGCGCTCGGCATTCCCGAGGGCTATCGTGTCGAGGCCGCCGTTGCCATCGGCCGGCTCGGTGACAAGGAGAAGCTGCCGGAATCCCTGCGCGGCCGCGAGACGCCGAGCCCGCGCCGCCCGCTGTCCGAAGTCGCCTTCCACGGCGGGTTCGAAGCGTAGGAGCGTCCCGCTCCGAGGCGTTCGCCCCGACTCATACGAACGCCTGGTTGACTCGATCCCTTTTCCCGAAAGGCACCTCGGCCCGGATCAGGCGACAGTCCAGTGGACTGTCGCCCCGGGACGTTGGCCTTCGACCAGTCGAAGGCCAAGAGGTCATCCGATTTATCCGCACGCCCGAAATCAGGCCGCGCCTGCCTGGGCTGGCGCGGTACGCGCCTGCCGGGGGCAGGCAGTCGCGGCCTGATTTGTGTACCCCAAATCAGGCAAGAAACAGCAAGGCCACCCCCGCGCGGATCAACCGGCGATCGTATCACTCAAGGGATTTCAGACGTGGCCGCCGCGGGCGATGGCGGCGACGCCGGTGCGGGCGACCTCGATGACGCCGAGCGGGCGCATCAGCTCGATGAAGGCGTCCACCTTCTCCGGCGCGCCCGTGATCTCGAACACGAAGCTTTCGAGCGTCGTGTCCACCACCCGGGCGCGGAACACGTCGGCCAGCCGCATCGCCTCGACGCGCCTGTCGCCGGTTCCCGCCACCTTGATCAGCGCGAGTTCGCGCGCCACCGACGGGCCCTCGACGGTCAGGTCGTTCACCTGATGAACCGGCACCAGCCGCCCGAGCTGGGCCTTGATCTGTTCGATCACCGCCGGGGTGCCGGTGGTGACGATGGTGATGCGCGAGACGTGGCCGGCATGGTCGGTCTCGGCCACCGTCAGGCTGTCGATATTGTAGCCGCGGCCGGAAAACAGGCCGATGACGCGGGCGAGCACGCCCGCCTCGTTATCGACCAGCACGGCCAGCGTGTGCCGTTCATGCGTGTCGCCGAGCGGGTTCTTGAGGTCATAGGCGCTGTGGCTGACGGCGCTTTTCTTGATATGCAGGGCGTTCATGCCTGATTTCTCCGAAATTTCGGGCGATTTGGCTCCGGGCGTCGCGCTCGCGTCACACCAGAACCGCGCCGCCGGCGCTGATCGCGCCCTGGGTCGCATCCTCGCCCATCAGCATTTCGTTGTGGGCCTTGCCGCTCGGGATCATCGGGAAGCAGTTCTCGTGCTTCTCGACGAGACAGTCGAAGAGCACCGGCCCCGGATAGTCGAGCATCTCATTGATCGCCGCGTCGAGATCGGCGGGGTCCGAGCAGCGGATGCCCCTGGCGCCGAAGGCCTCGGCGAGCTTGACGAAATCCGGCAGCGAGTCCGACCAGGAGGCCGAGTAGCGCTCGCCATGCAGCAGTTCCTGCCACTGGCGGACCATGCCGAGCCGCTCGTTGTTCAGGATGAACTGCTTGACGGGCAGGCGGAACTGCATCGCCGTGCCCATTTCCTGCATGTTCATCAGCCAGCTCGCTTCGCCCGCGACATTGATGACGAGCGAATCCGGGTGGGCGATCTGCACCCCGATCGAGGAGGGGAAGCCGTAGCCCATCGTGCCGAGGCCGCCGGAGGTCATCCAGCGGTTCGGCTCCTCGAAACCGAGATATTGCGCGGCCCACATCTGATGCTGGCCGACCTCGGTGGTGATGTAGCGATCGCGGTCGCGTGTCAGCGCCTCGAGCCGCTGGAGCGCGTATTGCGGCTTGATGACCTGGTCCGAGTTGCGGAAGCCGAGGCAGTTCCGTCCCCGCCAGAGCGCGATCTGCTTCCACCATTTCGCGACCGCCGCCGAGTTGGTCCTCGCGCCGCGCTCCTGCCACAGCGCCAGCATGTCGTCGAGCACCGAGGCGACGTCGCCGACGATCGGAACATGGACATGGATGTTCTTGTTGATCGAGGAGGGGTCGATATCGACATGCACCTTGAAGCTGTGCGGGCTGAAGGCATCGACGCGGCCGGTGATCCGGTCGTCGAACCGCGCGCCGACGCAGAGCATGAAGTCGCAATCATGCATCGCCCAGTTGGCCTCGTAGGTGCCGTGCATGCCGAGCATGCCGAGCCAGGCCGGGCCGCTGGCGGGATAGGCGCCGAGGCCCATCAGGGTCGAGGTGATCGGAAAGCCGGTCCGCGCCGTCAGGTCGCGCAGCAGGCGGCAAGCCTCCGGGCCGGAATTCACCACGCCGCCGCCGGTATAGAGGATCGGCCGCTCGGCCTTCTCCAGCGCCTCGACGGCGGCGAGAATGGCCTCGGCGTCGCCTTTGGTGCGCGGGCTGTAGCGCGAGACGCGGCCCTCGCCCGGCGCGGCATAGGCGGCGGTCGCGAACTGGACGTCCTTCGGGATATCGACCAGCACCGGGCCGGGACGGCCGTGCGTCGCGACATGGAACGCCTGATGGATGGTCGAGGCGAGATCGGCCGTGTCCTTGACCAGCCAGCTGTGCTTGGTGCAGGGGCGGGTGATGCCGATCGTGTCGGCCTCCTGGAAGGCGTCGTTGCCGATCATGAAGGTCGGAACCTGGCCGCTCAGCACGATCATCGGGATCGAATCCATCAGCGCGTCGGTCAGGCCGGTGACCGAATTGGTGGCGCCGGGGCCGGAGGTGACGAGGACGACGCCCGGTCGGCCGGTCGAGCGGGCATAGCCCTCGGCGGCGTGGGTCGCCGCCTGTTCGTGGCGGACGAGGATGTGGCGGATGTCGTTCTGCTGGAACAGTTCGTCATAGATCGGGAGCACCGCGCCGCCGGGATAGCCGAATACCGTATCCACCCCCTGATCGCGCAGGGCCTGGATGACGATCTGTGCGCCGGTCATGTGGCGGGTCATGTGTCTCTCCGTCTGTCTTCCGGGCCGCCGGCCCAGGATCCTCTCGCCGTCCAAAAAAAAGACCCCCGAAGGGGTCACAGGCGCGTTGCCCGGGGGCTCCTTACCGGTCCCCGGGGTCGCGCCTCGCCGTTAGCCGTACGTATTGCATCATACAAGCCTCCCAAGGCGGGTAATAGGCGGAGACCCGTCGCCGGTCAACCGGATATTCCGCCGAAAATTACCCGAGACAGCAGATTTCCGGTCTTTTGTTTCGCACTGCGCGGCCTGCGCGCATCTTCCGCGAAGCCGCCTGCGCGGAGGCGCGAATCCATCGCGCGAGGCTTCGCCGCCGCGCTCCGCCCGTCTCGGCCGGGAACGGCTGGAGCAATGTCTTGACCACCGGACGATTCCGTCTGGTTGGATATCGCTCTAGATGATGAGGTTGGTAATGACCGC
This sequence comes from uncultured Amaricoccus sp., assembly GCF_937891315.1. Classification (GTDB taxonomy): domain Bacteria; phylum Pseudomonadota; class Alphaproteobacteria; order Rhodobacterales; family Rhodobacteraceae; genus Amaricoccus. The sequence goes on from NZ_CALAGI010000180.1 coordinate 34,948, forward strand.
GTCGTCGGTGATGTCGAGATAGGTGAGGCCGGCGGCGTCCATCCGGGCGTAGAGCGCGTCGAAATCGCCCCGGTCGCGGGTCTCGATGCCGATCAGCACCGAGCCGAAGTTGCGCGCCGACTTCTTCAGATATTCAAAGCGCGTGATATCGTCGTTCGGCCCGAGCAGGGACAGGAATTCGCGCAACGCGCCGGGCCGCTGCGGCAGGCGCAGGATGAAGTATTTCTTGCGGCCTTCCCAGCGCAGCGTGCGTTCCTTGACGTCCGGCAGCCGCTCGAAATCGAAATTGCCGCCCGAAACCACGGCGACGACGACGCGGCCGGCCAGCGGCAGATCCCGCAGCGCGTCGACCGACAGCGCGCCGGCCGGTTCGAGCACCATGCCCTCGATATTCAGCATTTCCATCATGGTGCCGCAGAGCCGGTCTTCCGGCGGGGTCAGCACCTGGCTCGGGTCGAAGATTCGAAGCCGCGCGAAATTGAGGTCGCCGATGCGCGCCACCGCGGCGCCGTCGACGAAATTGTCGACATGCGAGAGGGTCACCAGATGGCCGGCCTCCAGCGCCCGCTTGAGGCTGGCGCCGCCGAGCGGCTCGACGAAGCGGAAGCCGGTGGCGGGTGACAGCTCGGCGAAGACCTGGGTCATGCCGGTGGCGAGGCCGCCGCCGCCGACCGGCATGACGAGCAGATCCGCCACCGTCCCGGCCGGCAGTTGCTCCAGGATCTCGAGCGCGCAGGTCGCCTGGCCCTCGATCACGTCCTCGGAGTCGAACGGTGGCAGGAACAGCGCGCCGGCCTCGGCGCAGAAGGCCTGGGCGGCGGCGAGGGTCTCGTCGAAATAGTCTCCGACGAGGCGGATCTCGACCGCCGCGCCGCCGAAATGCCGCGTCTTGTCGATCTTCTGGCCCGGCGTCGTCACCGGCATGAAGATCACGCCCTCGGTGCCGAAATGGCGGCAGGCATAGGCCATGCCCTGGGCGTGGTTGCCGGCCGAGGCGCAGACGAATCGGCGCTGCCCGGGGTCGCGCGCCAGCGCCTTGCGCATCGCATTGGAGGCGCCCCGGATCTTGTAGGAGCGCACCGGGCTCAGATCCTCGCGCTTCAGCCAGATCTCGGCGCCGTATTTCGTGGAGAGATAGTCGTTCCGTTGCAGAGGCGTCGGCTCGAAGATGTCGCGGAGCGCCGCCTCGGCCGCGCGCGTGCCCGCGAGAAACGATCCGTTCGGCAGGGGCGGCGTTTCGATCTTGTCCATCGCCGCCCGCTAGCACGCACGGGCCCGATTTGCCAGCGGGTCGCCCCCGCGCGGCCGGAATGACCGGAGCCGGAATGACCGGAGGATGAGGGGAACGATCGGATAGGCTTTGTTAACCGACTTCCGTCAGGTACTTGTTCTCCTGGGGCGGGCCGTTCACGACGGCGCGCCGGTGAATGGCGGCAAGAGGATCAGACTGGTGCGCATCACTCCCGTTCTCCTGTGCGGCGGCTCCGGCACGCGGCTCTGGCCACTTTCCCGCAAGAGCTATCCGAAGCAGTTCTCGCGCCTCGTCGGCGACGAGAGCCTGTTCCAGGCCTCGGCGCGGCGGCTTTCGGGCGCGCGGGCGGGCCTCGCCTTCGACGCGCCGATGGTGCTGACCAACGCCGATTTCCGCTTCATCGTCACCGAACAGCTGACCGAGGCCGGCATCGATCCGGGGCCGATCCTGATCGAGCCCGCGGGACGCAACACCGGTCCCGCCGTGCTCGCCGCCGCGCTCTGGCTGCTGCGCTCCGATCCGGACGCGATCATGCTCGTCGCACCGTCCGATCACGTGGTGCCGGACACCGACGCCTTCTGCGCGGCGGTGGCGAACGGCCTGCCGGCGGTCGCCGCCGGCGATCTCGTCACCTTCGGCATCGCCCCGACCCGGGCCGAGACCGGCTACGGCTATCTGGAGCAGGCGGCGGCGCCGGACGGTTCCGGCCAGCCGGTTCCGCTCCGCCGCTTCGTCGAGAAGCCCGACGCGGCGGCGGCGGCCGAGATGCTGGCGGCTGGCAACTATCTCTGGAACGCCGGGATCTTCCTGTTCTCGGCGCGGGCGATCGTGGCGGCCTTCCAGGCGCACGCGCCCGAGCTCATCACGCCGGTCACCGCCGCGCTCGACGCGGCGAAGACCGACCTCGGCTTCCTGCGGCTCGCACCCGAGCCGTGGGGCAGGGCGCCGGACATCTCGATCGACTACGCGGTGATGGAGAAGGCGGGGAACCTCGCCGTCGTACCCTTCGCGGGGGGCTGGTCCGATCTCGGCGGTTGGGATGCCGTCTGGCGCGAGACGGGACCGGACGTCTCCGGCGTGGTGACGAGCGGCGCGGCGACCGCGATCGATTGTCGCGACACGCTGCTGCGCTCGGAATCACCGGCGCTGCAGGTCGTGGGCATCGGGCTCGACAACATCCTCGTCGTCGCCATGCCCGACGCGGTGCTGATCGCCGATCTCGCGCGCGCCCAGGATGTGAAGCTCGCGGTTTCCGCGCTGCGCAAGACCGGCGCCAAGCAGGCCGAGACCTTTCCCCGCGACCACCGGCCCTGGGGCTGGTTCGAGAGCCTGGTGATCGGCGACCGCTTTCAGGTGAAGCGCATCGTGGTCCATCCCGGCGCCGCCCTGTCCCTGCAGAGCCACGTCCACCGGGCCGAGCACTGGATCGTGGTCGAGGGCACGGCGAAGGTCACCGTCGACAAGGACGTGCGCCTCGTGAGCGAGAACCAGTCGGTCTACATCCCGCTCGGCGCCATCCACCGGATGGAAAACCCCGGCAAGGTGCCGATGGTCCTGATCGAAGTGCAGACCGGCAGCTATTTGGGCGAGGACGACATCGTGCGCTATGAGGACGTCTACGCGCGAAGCTGAACCGGCTCGCCCCGGCGTCGGCCGGGGCGCGGCGCGGCGCGAGCCTGGCTTGTCAGGGGCCGGGCGATCGCATCATGGGGCGCGGAACCCGCCGCGAAGAAAATTGGGGCTACGGTGATTTTCGGGGTTGCAAGCACCCCGGTCGCCCCCTAAATAGCCCTCCACCGGCGCCGAGGGGACCAACACAGTCTCTGGCGCGGGACGGAAATCGGTAAGAACGGGGCGGGACGCGTCAAGTAAAAGACGCAGACGGCTTCGTTTCGACGATCGCTCTTTGAAATTATGATTTGATGAAGGGATATGTGGGCGGTTTGGTTTCGTTTTCGACGAGTCGGACCTGCTGCATATCTGCCCGTTAGGGTTTGGCCTTGAGAGAGGTTTTGCTCGATGACGCGGGAGTCAGCTTCACTGTTTGTCGGGGTTCTGGTTCTAAGGACTGGAGCACGATGAACGGATGACGTTTACTTTCGGTCCTTGATTGGATCGGAGGATGTGCAGAGGTTCGCTGTCAAGAACGGCTGTTCTGGGATATTCGGGAGGGGCTCATCGGGCACCCGGGATTTCAGGGTTTTGTCGTTTCAACTTGAGAGTTTGATCCTGGCTCAGAACGAACGCTGGCGGCAGGCTTAACACATGCAAGTCGAGCGGGCACTTTCGGGTGTCAGCGGCGGACGGGTTAGTAACGCGTGGGAACGTGCCCTCTTCTACGGAATAGCCTCGGGAAACTGAGATTAATACCGTATACGTCCCGAAAGGGAGAAAGATTTATCGGAGGAGGATCGGCCCGCGTTGGATTAGGTAGTTGGTGGGGTAATGGCCTACCAAGCCGACGATCCATAGCTGGTTTGAGAGGATGATCAGCCACACTGGGACTGAGACACGGCCCAGACTCCTACGGGAGGCAGCAGTGGGGAATCTTGGACAATGGGGGCAACCCTGATCCAGCGACGCCGCGTGGGTGACGAAGGCCTTCGGGTTGTAAAGCCCTTTTGTCGGGGACGATGATGACGGTACCCGGCGAACAAGCACCGGCTAACTCCGTGCCAGCAGCCGCGGTAAGACGGAGGGTGCTAGCGTTGTTCGGAATTACTGGGCGTAAAGGGCGCGTAGGCGGCCAGATCAGTCGGGTGTGAAAGCCCGGGGCTCAACCCCGGAACGGCACCCGAGACGGTCAGGCTGGAGACCGGGAGAGGAGGGTGGAATAGCCAGTGTAGAGGTGAAATTCGTAGATATTGGCTGGAACACCGGTGGCGAAAGCGGCTCTCTGGCCCGGTTCTGACGCTGAGGCGCGAAAGCGTGGGGAGCAAACAGGATTAGATACCCTGGTAGTCCACGCCCTAAACG
>NZ_CALAGI010000181.1 GCF_937891315.1 uncultured Amaricoccus sp.
AACGCCGACGAGGGCGACAGCGGCACCTTCGCCGACCGCATGCTGATGGAGGGCGACCCTTTCGTCCTGATCGAGGCGATGATCATCGCCGGCCTCGCGACCGGCGCCACCGCCGGCTATGTCTATATCCGTTCGGAATATCCCCGCGCGATCTCGCAGATGAAGGCGGCGATCGGGGTGATGGAGGCCGCCGGCTGGCTCGGCGACAGCGTCGGCGGTTCCGGCCGCGCCTTCCGCCTCGCGGTGCGCCGCGGCGCCGGCGCCTATATCTGCGGCGAGGAAAGCTCGATGCTGAACAGCATCGAGGGGCTGCGCGGCACGGTCCGCGTCAAGCCGCCGATCCCGGCCATCGCCGGCCTGTTCGGCGAGCCGACCGTCATCAACAATGTGCTCACCCTCGCCAGCGTACCGCTGATCCTCGATCGCGGCGCGGCGTTCTACAAGGATTTCGGCGTCGGCCGCAGCCATGGCACCCAGCCGTTCCAGCTCGCCGGCAACGTCGCGCGGGGCGGGCTCGTCGAAAAGGCCTTCGGCGTCACGATCCGCGAACTGATCGAGGATTTCGGCGGCGGCACCGCGTCGGGACGGCCGTTTCGGACCGCCCAGCTCGGCGGCCCGCTCGGCGCCTATGTCTCGGCGGACATGCTCGACCTGCCGATGGACTACGAGGAACTGGCGCTGCGCCAGGCGATGGTCGGCCATGGCGGGATCGTGGTCTTCGACGACACCATCGACATGGCCGAAATGGCCCGCTTCGCCTTCGAATTCTGCGAGATCGAAAGCTGCGGCAAATGCACGCCCTGCCGCGTCGGCGCCGTGCGCGGTCGTGAGACAGTGGAAAAAATCCTGCGCGGCGAGAGCGTCGCCGCCAATATCGCGCTGATCGAGGATCTCTGCGAGTTGATGCGCGACGGCTCGCTCTGCGCCATGGGCGGGCTCACCCCGATGCCGGTGCTCTCGGCCATCCGCCTCTTCCCGGAGGATTTCGACCGCGCCGCCCCGGTGGCGGCGGAATAGGGCGATGCGCGCGCTCGCCATCCCGGCCGTCCAGGCGGCGCCGCTCTTCGGCGTGGCGTTGCGCGGACACGGCGCCGCGCGGGCCGGCGCCTGTTTCGCCGTCGCGCCCTTCTTCGGCGCGCCGGTCGCCCCCGGCACCCCGCTATTGTCACAGCCACCGGCGCGCGGCGGTGACACTCGCGCGTCCACGTTATCCGGGCGCGCATCACCGCCACGTTCACTGAGAGGACGAAGCCCATGACTCTCCACCAGGAGATCCCGCTCGACCTTCGCAACCTCCGCGCCCCGGCGCTGTCGGAGATCGACCGCGGCACGCCGGCGAAGAACGGCGCGCTCGTCACGCTCAGCATCGACGGCGTGCCGGTGACGGTGCCCGAGGGCACGTCCGTCATGCGCGCGGCCTCCTTCGCCGAGCGGCCGATCCCCAAGCTCTGCGCCACCGATTCACTCGAGGCCTGGGGCTCCTGCCGCCTGTGCCTCGTCGAGATCGAGGGCGTGAAGGGCACCCCCGCCTCCTGCACCACGCCGGTGCGCGAAGGGATGGTGGTCCATACCCAGACCGCCCGGCTCGAAAAGCTGCGGCGCGGGGTGATGGAGCTCTATATCTCCGACCACCCGCTCGATTGCCTCACCTGCCCGACCAACGGCGATTGCGAGCTGCAGGACATGGCCGGCGTCGCCGGCCTGCGCGAGGTGCGCTACGGCATGAAGGGCGCCAACCATTTCGACGAGGGCGTGAAGGCGCCGATCGACACCTCCAACCCCTATTTCCAGTTCGACGCCTCGAAATGCATCGTCTGCTCGCGCTGCGTCCGCGCCTGCGACGAGGTGCAGGGCACCTTCGCCCTCACCATCGAGGGCCGCGGCTTCGCCAGCAAGGTGTCGCCAGGCATTCTCACGGACGATTTCTTCTCGTCGGACTGCGTGTCCTGCGGCGCCTGCGTCCAGGCCTGCCCGACCGCGACGCTGGTCGAGAAGTCGCTGGTAGAGACCGGCACCCCCACCCGCTCGGTCCTCACCACCTGCGCCTATTGCGGCGTCGGATGCTCCTTCAAGGCCGAGCTTCAGGGCGAGACCGTGGTCCGCATGACGCCCTGGAAGAACGGCGGCGCCAACGAGGGCCATTCCTGCGTCAAGGGCCGCTTCGCCTTCGGCTATGCCACCCACAAGGACCGCCAGACCGAACCGATGTTGCGCGAGGCGATCACCGACCCCTGGCGCAAGGTCTCCTGGGACGAGGCGATCGCCTTCGCCGCCGCGCGCTTCAAGGCGATCCAGGCGGAACACGGCAAGGATTCGATCGGCGGCATCACCTCCTCGCGCTGTACCAACGAGGAAGTCTACGTGGTGCAGAAGATGATCCGCGCCGCCTTCCGCAACAACAATGTCGATACCTGCGCCCGCGTCTGCCACTCGCCGACCGGCTATGGCCTGAAACAGACCTTCGGCACCTCGGCCGGCACCCAGGATTTCAAGTCCGTGGACCAGGCGGACGTGATCCTGCTGATCGGCTCGAACCCGACCGACGCGCATCCGGTCTTCGCCAGCCGGATGAAGCAGCGCCTGCGTCAGGGCGCGCGGATCATCGTCGCCGACCCGCGCCGCATCGACCTGGTGCGCTCGCCGCATATCCAGGCCGCGCACCATATCCAGCTCCGCCCCGGCGCCAATGTCGCGATGATGAACGCGCTCGCCCATGTCATCGTCACCGAAAACCTCGTCGACGAGGCCTTCGTCGCCGAGCGGTGCGACACGGTCGAATTCGACCGCTGGCGCGCTTTCGTCGCGGAGGAGCGCAACAGCCCGGAGGCGCTGACCGAAGTGATCGGCGCCCCGGCCGAGACGCTGCGCGCCGCCGCCCGGCTGTTCGCGACCGGCGGCAACGGCGCGATCTATTACGGCCTTGGCGTCACCGAGCACAGCCAGGGCTCGACCATGGTGATGGCGATGGCCAATCTCGCCATGGCGACCGGCAATATCGGCCGCGACGGCGTCGGGGTAAACCCGCTGCGCGGCCAGAACAATGTGCAGGGCTCCTGCGACATGGGCTCGTTCCCGCACGAACTGCCGGGCTATCGCCATGTCTCCGACAGCGCCACCCGGCATCTCTTCGAAGCGGACTGGGGCGTGGCACTCGACGAGGAGCCGGGCCTGCGCATCCCCAACATG
>NZ_CALAGI010000182.1 GCF_937891315.1 uncultured Amaricoccus sp.
TCGTCACCATCGCCGCTATCGTACTCTGGATACGGTAAGTGTCCACAGATCCTAGGAGGGGGCGGCGGGCGGCCGCGTGGCGGGCGATCGGTCATTGACCTCGCTTCCCCGCGTGCGTACCACGGCCCGGGTCTTTTTCACACGGGTGATCGCATGAGTAACCGTTCCGACTATATCTTCGCATCCGAGTCCGTTTCGGAAGGTCATCCGGACAAGGTTTGCGACCGGATCTCCGACGCCGTGCTGGACGCCTTTCTGACCGAGGATCCGGAGGCGCGGGTCGGCTGCGAGACTTTCGCCACCACCGACCGCGTGGTCGTCGGCGGCGAGGTTCGCGGCCCGGGCGCCGTGCTCGCCCGCGTCGAGGACATCGTGCGCGACTGCGTGAAGGACATCGGCTACGAGCAGAAGGGCTTTCACTGGGCGACGCTCAACGTCCAGAACTATATCCATGGCCAGTCCGAGCATATCGCCCAGGGCGTCGACGCCGGCGAGAACAAGGAAGAGGGCGCCGGCGACCAGGGGATCATGTTCGGCTACGCGGTGGCCGAGACGCCGGAGCTGATGCCCGCGCCGATCCACTACGCCCATGCGATCCTGCGCCGCCTCGCCGAGGTGCGCAAGAGCGGCGAGGAGCCGCGGCTCGGCCCGGATGCCAAGTCCCAGCTTTCGATCCGCTACGAGAACGGCGAGCCCGTCGAGGTGTCGAGCCTGGTGCTCTCGACCCAGCATCTCGACGAGGACATGAGTTCCGCCGACGTGCGGGCCATGGTCGAGCCGCACATCCGCGCCGTGCTGCCCGAAGGCTGGCTGACCGAGGCGACCGCCTGGCACGTGAACCCGACCGGCAAGTTCGTCATCGGCGGACCGGACGGCGACGCGGGCCTGACCGGGCGCAAGATCATCGTCGACACCTATGGCGGCGCGGCCCCGCATGGCGGCGGCGCTTTCTCGGGCAAGGACCCGACCAAGGTCGACCGTTCGGCCGCCTATGCCGCGCGCTATCTGGCGAAGAACGTGGTCGCCGCCGGCCTTGCCAAGCGCTGCGTGATCCAGCTCAGCTATGCGATCGGCGTCGCGCGTCCGCTGTCGATCTATGCCGATACCTTCGGCTCGGGCCTGGTGTCGGAGGCCGCGATCGAAAAGGCGGTGGCCGGCGCGATCGACCTGACCCCGCGCGGCATCCGCACCCATCTCGGCCTCAACAAGCCGATCTATCAGCGGACCTCGGCCTATGGCCATTTCGGCCGGGCGACGGACGCGGACGGCGGCTTCTCCTGGGAGCGGCTCGATCTCGCGGACAAGCTGAAGGCCGCGGTCTGACTCGTCGCGCCGAAGAGAGATGATCGAGACACTGACCGGCGCGGCCCAGCCGCGCCGAAACTTCTACGGACGTCGGCACGGCAAGGCGTTGCGCCCGACCCAGCGCCGGCATCTGGAGGAACTGCTGCCGCGGCTCGCGGTGCCCGGCGTCACCCCCGGCGGCGCGGTCGATCCCGCGGCGCTCTTTCCGGGCGCGCGCGAGATCTGGCTCGAGATCGGCTTCGGCGGCGGCGAGCATCTCGCCGCCACCGCCGCCGCGCATCCGGACATCGGCCTTCTCGGCTGCGAGCCGTTCGTCAACGGCGTCGCCATGGCCCTGCGCCAGATCGAGCTGGGCGGGGCGGTCGGCAATGTGCGGCTTCATGTCGGCGATGCCCGGGATCTCGTCGATCTTCTGCCGGACGGGGCGCTCGGGCGGGTCTATCTCCTCTATCCCGACCCCTGGCCCAAGGCGCGGCATCGCGACCGGCGGTTCACCAGCCCCGAAAACCTGACGGCGCTGGCGCGGGTGATGGCGCCCGGCGCCGAGCTGCGGCTCGCCACCGATATCGCCGACTATGTCGAGCATTCGCTGGCCTCGGTCGCCGAGGTGCCGGCGTTCGAACGCGGCGCGGCGCCGATCGATGCGCCCTGGCCGGGCTGGCACCGCACGCGCTACGAGGCGAAGGCGCTGACCGCGGGACGGCGCCCGAACTATCTCATCTTCGTCCGGCGCTGAGAGACTGTCCGAAAACGCCGCCAGCCGGTCCGACGGGTCCTTGTCGCGCCCCGGCGCGGAGATTATCCACGCCGGGATCACGAAAATCCCTCGCCGGCCCGACCGGCCGGGTTTTCAGACGCTCTCCGAGCGGCCCTGTGGACCGGCGGGCGGCGAGCGCGTAAGAGACCGGCGAGCGGCGCGAGGAGACGAAGCATGGCGGGGCACGGCGAGGCGATTCCGATGCGGTCGCGGGCCATCGGCCCGCTGCGTGGCGTGGCCGACGTGCCGGGCGACAAGTCGATCTCGCACCGCGCGCTGATCCTCGGCGCGCTGTCGGTGGGCGAGACCCGGATAACCGGCCTGCTGGAAGGTCAGGACGTGCTCGACACCGGCGCGGCGATGCGCGCCTTCGGGGCGCGGGTCGAGCGGCTGGGGCCCGGGGACTGGGCGGTGGACGGCGTTGGCGTCGGCGGCTTCCAGGAGCCGGCGGATGTGATCGACTGCGGCAATTCCGGCACCGGCGCGCGGCTCATCATGGGCGCGATGGCGACCAGCGATCTGACGGTGGTGTTCACCGGAGACGCCAGCCTGCGCTCGCGCCCGATGGGGCGGGTAACCGAGCCGCTGGCACTGTTCGGCGCCGCGGCGCATGGCCGGCGTGGCGGGCGACTGCCGCTGGCGCTGCGCGGCGCGGCCAATCCGGCGCCGGTGCGTTATGCGACGCCGATGCCGTCGGCACAGGTCAAATCCGCCGTGCTGCTCGCCGGCCTCAACGCGCCGGGCGAGACCGTGGTGATCGAGCGCGAGCCGACGCGCGACCATACCGAGCGGATGCTCGCCGGTTTCGGCGCCGCGGTCACGACCGAGGTCACGTCGGAGGGGCGCGTCATCACCCTGACCGGCCAGCCCGAGCTGCGGCCCCAGGCGATCGCCGTGCCGCGCGACCCGAGTTCCGCTGCCTTTCCGGTCGTGGCGGCGCTCCTGGTCGAGGGGTCGGACGTGCTGGTACCGGGGATCGGGCTCAATCCGACCCGCGCCGGCCTCTATGACACGCTGATCGAAATGGGCGCGGATATCACCTTTCTCGACCGCCGGGATGAGGGAGGCGAGACCGCCGCCGACCTGCGCGTGCGGTTCGGGCCGCTGCGCGGCATCGAGGTGCCGCCGGCTCGCGCCGCCTCGATGATCGACGAATATCCGGTGCTCGCCGCGCTGGCCGCCACGGCCGAAGGGCCGACGGTGATGCGCGGCGTCAAGGAACTGCGGGTCAAGGAATCCGACCGGATCGATGCCATGGCCCGCGGGCTCGAGGCCTGCGGCGTGGCGATCGAGGAGGGGCCGGATTTCCTGATCGTCCACGGCCGCGGCCCCGGCGGGGTCGAAGGGGGCGCCACGGTTGGCACGCGGCTCGACCACCGGATCGCGATGGCTTTCCTCTGCCTCGGCCTTGCGACGAGAAAGCCGGTCACCATCGACGACGGCGCGCCGATCGCCACCAGCTTCCCCGGCTTCGTCGCGCTGATGCGCGGCCTCGGCGCCGAGATCCACGAAGGCGCCGACGCGCCGCTGGCGCGGGCCGGGGCCTGATGGCGAAGCCGCCCGCGGAATTCAACGCGCAGTTCACCGTGGCGATCGACGGTCCCGCCGCCTCCGGCAAGGGCACCATCGGCCGCGCCGTGGCCCAGACCTTCGGCTTTTCCCATCTCGATACCGGGCTGCTCTATCGCGCGGTGGGCATGCGGGCGCTGAACGACGGTCGGGGCGTCATCGATCCGCATTGGGCGGCGGAACTCGCGCGCCGCCTCGATCCCGAGGATCTGGAGACGCCGGACCTTCGCACCGCGCGCGCCGGTCAGGCCGCGTCGCGCGTCGCGGCGCTGCCCGAGGTGCGGGCGGGGCTGCTCGATTTCCAGAAGCGCTTCGCCCGCCGGCCGGGCGGCGCGGTGCTCGATGGCCGCGACATCGGCACGGTGATCTGCCCGAAGGCCGAGGCGAAGCTCTATGTCACCGCCTCCGACGAGGCGCGCGCCCGGCGCCGGCACGCGGAACTCGGCGGATCGCTCGACCAGGTGCTCGCCGACCTCCGCGCGCGCGATGCGCGGGACGCGTCGCGCGACGTCGCGCCGATGCGCGCGGCGCGGGACGCGTGCCTTCTCGACACGACCGATCTGACCATCGAAGCGGCGATCGCCGAGGCGGTCGCCTTCGTCGCCAGCCGATTCAAGCGCGCGGGGGCTTGACCCCGGCCGCGTTTTGCTGTTGAGCGCCGCGATACATTCCTGAAAGACCGGTGGACTCAACCGCCTGGCCAGAAAACACCACACTGGAGACCTGAATGTCGGCATTCGCTGCGACAATGGAAGATTTCGAAGCCCTGCTCAACGAGAGCTTCGAACTGGAGACCCCCGACGAGGGTTCGGTCGTCAAGGGCATCGTCCTCGCCATCGAGGCCGGACAGGCCATCATCGACATCGGCTACAAGATGGAAGGCCGTGTCGATCTGAAGGAATTCGCCGCTCCCGGCAAGAATCCCGAGATCAAGGTCGGCGACACCGTCGAGGTCTATCTCGACCGCGTCGAGAACGCCAAGGGCGAGGCCGTCCTCTCCCGCGAGAAGGCCCGCCGCGAAGAGGCCTGGGACCGCCTGGAGAAGGCCGCCGCCAAGGAAGAGCGCGTCGAGGGCCAGATCTTCGGTCGCGTCAAGGGTGGCTTCACCGTCGATCTCGGCGGCGCCGTGGCGTTCCTGCCCGGCTCCCAGGTCGATGTGCGCCCGGTGCGCGACGCCGGCCCGCTGATGCACATGAACCAGCCGTTCCAGATCCTGAAGATGGACCGTCGCCGCGGCAATATCGTCGTGTCGCGCCGCGCCGTTCTGGAAGAATCCCGCGCCGAGCAGCGCGCCGAGATCGTCGCCAAGCTGACCGAAGGCGAAGTGGTCGACGGCGTCGTGAAGAACATCACCGAATACGGCGCCTTCGTCGATCTCGGTGGCGTCGATGGTCTGCTGCATGTCACCGACATGGCCTGGCGCCGCGTCAACCACCCGTCCGAGATCCTGAACATCGGCGAGACCGTCAAGGTCCAGGTGATCAAGATCAACAAGGACACCCAGCGCATCAGCCTCGGCATGAAGCAGCTGCTGGCCGATCCGTGGGATTCGGTCGAGGCGAAGTTCCCGATCGGCTCGAAGCACACCGGCCGCGTCACCAACATCACCGACTACGGCGCCTTCGTGGAGCTGGAGCCGGGGGTCGAGGGGCTGGTCCATGTCTCCGAAATGTCCTGGACCAAGAAGAACGTGCATCCCGGCAAGATCGTCTCCACCTCCCAGGAGGTCGAGGTGCTGGTGCTCGAGATCGACAGCGCCAAGCGCCGCGTCTCGCTCGGCCTGAAGCAGACCCAGGGCAATCCGTGGGAAAACTTCGCCCGTTCGCATCCGAACGGCACCGAGGTCGAAGGCGAGATCAAGAACATCACCGAATTCGGCCTGTTCATCGGTCTCGACGGCGATATTGACGGGATGGTGCATCTCTCCGACCTCGACTGGAACCGGTCGGGCGAGGAGGCGATGCAGGATTTCCACAAGGGCGACATGGTCAAGGCCGTGGTTACCGACGTGGACGTGGACAAGGAGCGGATCTCGCTCTCGATCAAGGCGCTCGGCGGCGATCCCTTCACCGAAGCGACGTCGGGCGTGAAGCGCGGCGACGTGGTGACGGTGAATGTCACGGCGATCGAGGACGGCGGCATCGAGGTCGAATACGACGGGATGAAATCCTTCATCCGCCGGTCCGACCTCAGCCGCGACCGCTCCGAGCAGCGGCCGGAACGCTTCACCAAGGGCGACAAGGTCGATGCGCGCATCACCAACATCGACAAGGCGGCGCGCAAGCTCAACCTGTCGATCAAGGCGCGCGAAATCGCCGAAGAGAAGGAAGCGGTTGAACAGTACGGCTCGTCCGACTCCGGTGCCTCGCTCGGCGACATTCTCGGCGCCGCCCTTCGTCGCCGCGACGACGCCTGAGCTTGGACGTTCTCGAACGCGACTTCTACGAGGAACGGCGCCGCAAATGGCGCCGTTCGGCTTTCTGGCGCGGCTTCTTCGTCGCCTCGGCGCTCGGTCTCCTCGTCGCCGCCATCGCGTGGCGGGACGAGATCGGGCGGGCCACCGACCAGGTCGCCCGGTTCGAGATCTCGGGCGTCATCATCGATGATCCCGGCCGCGACGCTCTGCTGGCGGACATCGCCGACAGCGACAATGTGAAAGCTCTGCTCCTGCGCATCAATTCGCCGGGCGGCTCAACGGCGGGCTCCGAGGCGCTGTTCGCGTCGCTGCGCGCGGTCGCGGCGAAGAAGCCGGTGGTCGCGGTTCTCGGCGAGGTCGCGGCTTCGGGCGGCTATATCGCGGCGATCGGCGCCGACCATATCGTCGCGCGCGGCAACAGTGCGACCGGCTCGATCGGCGTCATCCTCGAATATCCCGACTTCACTGACCTCATGGCCCGCCTGGGCATCGGTATCGAGACCGTGCGCTCCTCCGAGCTGAAGGCGGAACCCTCGCCGTTCCGGCCGACCAATCCGGCGGCGCGGGCGCTCGACCAGGCGATGATCGACGAGAGCTACGGCTGGTTCCGCGGCCTCGTGGGCGAGCGCCGCGGCCTCGAAGGCGCGCGACTCGACGCGGTGGCGACCGGCGCGGTCTTCACCGGGCGCGTGGCGCTCGACCGCGGGCTCATCGACGAGATCGGCGGAGAGCCCGAGGCGATCGCCTGGCTCGAATCGCGCGACGCCACGCTGACCGACCTGCCGACCGCCGATTGGGAACAGGAAAGCGAAGAGACGTTCCTCGGTGGACTCCTCGGCCTTTCGGGGTCAAGCGGCGGGATTCTTGGAGAAATATCGACCCGGATCGGCCCGAAGCTCTATTCCCTCATGCGGTGAATCCTGCCAGTATGCCGCCATTGGCAACGCGCGAGAAAAATTTCCTCGCGACGGTCGAGTGGATCCAGGTGGCGAGCATGATCAAATCCGAGCTCATTCAGAAGATCGCCGAGGAAAATCCGCACCTGTTTCAGCGCGACGTCGAGCGCATCGTCAGCACCATCTTCGACGAAATCATCGAGGCCATGGCCGCCGGAAACCGGGTCGAGCTGCGCGGATTCGGTGCCTTTTCAGTGAAGAAGCGCGACGCGCGGCAGGGGCGCAATCCGCGCACCGGCGACGCGGTGGTGGTGGACGAGAAGCATGTGCCGTTCTTCAAGACCGGCAAGCTGTTGCGCGACCGTCTGAACGACGGCTAGGATGGCCGCGCGGGCGTAATACGGGAGCCGTCATGCGGACCATCAAGATTCTCCTTCTCTGCCTCATCCTCGTCGGGATCGTGATCCTGTCGCTGGCGAACCGCGAGATCGTCACACTGAATCTGTTGCCGGTTGGCATGGATAGCGTGCTGAAGCTCTCGATCGAGATGCCGCTGTTTCTTGTCAGCCTGCTGTCGATCGTGGTCGGCATGGTCATCGGCTACCTGCTTGAATGGCTGCGCGAGCACAAGCATCGACGCCGCGCCTCGCAGAAGTCGAAGGAGGCGGCGCATCTCGGCCGCGAGGTCGACCGGTTGCGCAAGTCGACCGGCAAGGCCGACGACGACGTTCTGGCACTGCTCGGCAACTGAGCCCGGGACGGTGCGGGTCAAGATCTGCGGTTTGCGATCGCGAGCCGACGCGGCCGCCGCGGTGGCGAGCGGTGCGTTCTACGGCGGGCTGGTGTTTTTCCCGCGATCGCCGCGCCACCTGACGCTCGCCGATGCGCGCTGGGTCACGCAGGCGATGCCGGAGCATCTGATCCGCGTCGCGCTGACCGTCGATGCCGAGGATGCCGATTTCGAGGCGATACTCGAGGTGGTCCGGTTCGACATGCTGCAGCTTCATGGCCACGAGACGCCCGAGCGGGTCGCCACTATTCGCCAGCGCTTCGGCCTGCCGGTGATGAAGGCGGTAGGGATCGCCGCCGAGGAGGATCTGGCGGTGGTCGATGACTACGCCTCCGTCGTCGACATGCTGCTGATCGATGCGCGGCCGCTGGCGGGCGCGGCGGTCCCGGGCGGCAACGGCGTCGCCTTCGACTGGCGGCTGATCCAGGGGCGCCGCTGGCCGGTGCCCTGGATGCTGGCGGGCGGCCTTACCTCCGCCAACGTCGCCGAGGCGGTCCGCCTGACCGGCGCCGACCAGGTCGATGTCTCCTCCGGCGTCGAGAGCGCGCCGGGGCTGAAGAGTCCGCGTCTCATCTCCGACTTCGTGCGCGCGGCCTCGGATCCGACGGCCGCGCTCGCCTGAGCGTGGGAAGGTCCCGTCCTTCCGGGCCGGGACCGAAGGCTCCCGCGGGGCGCGGCCCTTGGGCCCCGCTCCGGCTGACGCCGGAGCGCCGGAGCGGCCCGTTGGCCGCGAGTCCCTTGTTCTCCCCGCCCGTTGGCGGGGCCCCTCGTCCTGCCCGATAGGAATTCTGCCAAT
>NZ_CALAGI010000183.1 GCF_937891315.1 uncultured Amaricoccus sp.
CGCGTCCTTCTGGGCATAGAGCCGGGTCAGCTGCTCGGAAATCTCGGCGAAGGGGTTCTCGCCCGGTGCCTCCAGCGCGGCGATCCGGTCGCGCAAGCTCGCCTCGGCGGCGGCGCGCACCGCCTGGGCGGCGTCGAGCCGCGCTGCGAAGGCATCGAGCACGGCGCGGGGATCGCGGGCGGCGATATCGGCCTCCATGTCGCGCAGCCGGGTCTCCAGCGGCGCGAGCCGGGCCTGGACCGCCTCGAGATTCGCATCCTTCTGCGCGTAGAGCCGGGTCAATTGCTCCGAGATCTCGGCGAAGGGGCTCCGGTCGGCCGCCTCCAGCGCGAGAAGCCGGGCCTGGGCCGCCTCCAGCCGTTCGGCGAAGCGGTCGAGGGCGACGCGCGGATCCTGGGCCGAGAGCCCGGCCTCGACCTCTTCGAGCCGCGCCTCCAGCGGCGCGAGGCGGGCGAAGACGGTCTCGACCGTCGCGTCCTTCTGGGCATAGAGCCGGACCAGCTGTTCCGAGATCTCGGCGAAGGGGTTTTCCGCCGGCGCCTCCAGCGCGAGGAGCCGGTCGCGCAGGGCGCCCTCGGCTTCCAGTCGCGCGGCCTGCGCCGTCTCCAGCCGCTCGGCGATCCGGTCGAGCGCCACGCGCGGATCCTGGGCGGCGAGCCCCGCCTCGACCTCGGCGAGCCGGGCTTCGAGCGGCGCGAGGCGGGCGAAGACCGTCTCGACGCTCGCATCCTTCTGGGCATAGAGCCGGGTGAGCTGGGCCGAGATCTCGGCGAAGGGATTCTCGCCCGGGGTCTCCAGCGCGGTGATCCGGTCGCGCAAGGATCCCTCGGCTTCCAGTCGCGCGGCCTGGGCCGCTTCCAGCCGCTCGGCGAAACGGTCGAGGGCGACGCGCGGATCCTGGGCGGCGAGGCCGGTTTCCATCTCGGCGAGCCGCGCCTCCAGCGGCGCGAGCCGGGCGAAGACCGCCTCGACGCTCGCGTCCTTCTGGGCATAGAGCCGGGTCAGCTGCTCGGAAATCTCGGCGAAGGGGCTCTCGCCCGGGGTCTCCAGCGTGGCGACCCGGGTCTGGATCGCCTCCAGCCGCTCGGCGAAACGATCGAGCGCGGCGCGGGGGTCGCGCATGGCCTGGGTTTCCTCCAGCGTGGCGATCCGGGTCAGCAGCGTCTCGACCAGCGCCTCCTTCTGGGCATGGAGCCCGCCGAGCCGCTCGGCGATCGCCGCCACCGGGCCGGCCCCGAGTTCCGTCCGAAGCTCGGTCCTGAGCGCGGTCAACTCGACCTGGCCCGCTTCCTGGGCGCCGCGCAGCGTCTCGATCCGCGCCTCCAGCCGGGTCAGCGTCTCGCGGCCCTGGCCTTCGGTGGCACGCGCCGTCTCGATCTCGGCGAGCCGGGCCTCGAAGGGCGCGAGCCGGGCCAGCATCGCCGCGATCCCCTCGTCCTTGCGGGCATAGAGCCGCGAGAACTGCTCGGCCAGCGCCGCCTGCGGCGCGGCCTCGGCCTCGGCCCGGACCGCGAGCCCGGCGACGCGCTCCTCGAAGGCCACCGCCTGGCTCGCCTGACTGGCGCGCAATTCGTCGATCCGGGTCTCCAGCCGCTCGAAGAGGCCGCGGGCCTCGGCGAGGTCGCCCATCTGCTCCAGCGCCCGCAGCCGGGCGCGCAGCTGGTCGAGCCCGGCGAGCGCGGTCTCGAGCGTGGCGTTCTTGTCGCGGATCAGCCCGACCAGCGAATCCGCCATGGCGCGCAGCCGCTCCTCGCCGCCACCGGCCTGGGCCTCGATCCCCGCTTCGATCCGGGCCTCGATCTCGTCGAGCCGAAGCTCCAGGCGCCGGGTCATCGGATCGGATGCCGATCCGCCGGCCTCCTCCTCCCGGACCCCCGCCGCGCGCCGCTCGCCCCGGGCGAGCGACTTGGCCAGAGACCGGGCCCGTGTGCGCCTTGCGAGTGCGACGGCGAGCAGGAAGATCGCGAGCGCGCCGAGCGCGAGCCCTACCATGACGCTGATCTCGTACATTCCGATTGTCCTGTCTGATCGCCCGCGGCACCGAGGCCTTTCCCTTAACTCAGTCGAAATGGTTAGAGCGGGGTTAATGTTTGCAATGCTTTAACCAAGACCCTCCCCGCCCTGGCGATACCCCCGCCCATGAGGCTTGCCACGGAAGGCCCGCCTTGCGCGCCGGGCGGCGCGCAAGGCGGGCAGCCATGTCGCACAGCGACCACACGCGTTAAGGATGCGGCGTTTCCGCGGCGAACCCATATCGATTCAAATTGACTTCATCCTGCCGAAAAAATACTCTGACTCCGGGGTTTAAGGGGTTTTTGTACCATGTTTACGAGTATGCGTGTCCGCTCGCGGGCGGTTTTCGCCGTGTCCGCGCTGTTGATGACTCTGGCAGCGGGCGCCCAGGCCGCGACGGTCAATCTGACATCCTTCGGTCGATCCGATCTCGCCGGCGCGCAGCGGGCGCACGACGATTTCCTCAGCCAGTACACCGTCAGCAACCTGCGGTCCGAGACATTCGAGGACAAGGCGGCCTGGAACGGCGCCGCCGGCACCACCAATCCGCAGAACACCAATGTCGGCGGCTTCACCACGCTCGGCGGCACCGGCTCGGGCGCGTCGCACATCAATGGCGGCACCGGCCTCGAGGTGCGCGGTGACAACGA
The DNA here is from genome assembly GCF_937891315.1 of uncultured Amaricoccus sp. Taxonomy (GTDB): domain Bacteria; phylum Pseudomonadota; class Alphaproteobacteria; order Rhodobacterales; family Rhodobacteraceae; genus Amaricoccus. The sequence continues at coordinate 2,664 of NZ_CALAGI010000183.1, forward strand.
CATGAACTGGGGCCGCTTCAACGCGGACCGACTCGACAACGACCTGATCGGCGGCAAGTGGCTCGACAGCAACGACACGCTCGGCATGAAGTGGGAGGTCAGCGGCCTCGGCGCCTTCAACGCGCTCTCCTTCTTCCTGATCGACGCGGCCGACGTGGGCGGCAAGTTCTCGATCAAGGTCGGGGAGTCGCTGTTCTCGCAGGTGCTCGGCGCCGCCGGCCGCGCCGCCAACGGCAATATCCAGCTGGTGACCATCCTCCTGCCGGAGGCGGTGACCAGCCTGACGGTCGAGCTGTTCAACGACCGGCTGAACGACGGCTTCGGCATCGACGGCGCCAGCGTCGCCAATGTCGCGCCGATCCCGGTGCCGCCCGCCGCCGCGCTGCTCCTCACCGGCGTGCTGGCCCTCGGCGCCCTCGGCCGCCGCCGCCGCGCCTGACGCCTTCGCCCAAGGCTGCCCGGGGGGTCGTGCCTCCGGGGATCATCCCGTCCCCCGGCGCCCGCGCCGGGGGATTTTCGTTTCCGCCGGTCCGACCGAGCTCACGGCGTGAGCGCGATATTGTTCGGCCGGGCACCTGGGCCGGCGCCGACCGTGCCCTCGGTGGCGTAGGGCGGCGCCAGCATCCGGGTGCCGGCCTCGCCGCCGGAGAAGAGCTCGCCGGTCACCGGGCTCACCTCGAACCCCTGCCCCACCGCGTTGGTGCTGTCGTAGGTCATGTTCTCCCAGGTCGCGCCCTCATCGAGGCTGCGCAGGATGTTGCGCATGCCGGGATGCATGAGCTGGGCATAGAGGATCAGCGGCGCCTCCGGCGCGCGGGCGGCGTGGTGCCAGTCGATGGCGAGCCGGCTGACGCCGTTGCCGTCGCTCCGGTCCAGCGCCTGCCAGATGTCGCAATGGCGCCAGCCGCCGGTCCGCGTGTCATAGCGCGAGACGCTGCCCGGCACGCCGCCGCCCGCGCCGGTCGGAGCGGCGACGAAGACGACGTGCGGATCGCGCGGATCCACCCGGAAGATCGGCGCGTCGAAACCGCTCTCCGGCCCGCCGCGCAGCGAACCCCGGCGGTAGGTGAGCACGAGGCTCCAGCTCTCGCCCCGGTCGGTCGATTTCCAGAGATTGGCGTAGGGCGCCTTGCCGCGATGGTCGGCGGCGTAGATCGTCGGCCCGCCGGGCCCCGCCGCCGCGCGCGAGACGCCGAGCACCATCATCGTGGTGCCGAGCACCCGGAGCGTCTCCATCCGGGTCCAGCTCGCGCCGCCGTCCGCCGAGCGGTGGTCGTTCACATAGCAATAGGCCGGCTCGCTCAGCGCGTAATTGATCGACCAGCAGCGGATCGTCGTCGCCTCGGGGCCGACCGAGGGCCCCACCGCCCGCCAGCTGGCGCCGGCGTCGGGCGAATAGACCAGCGTGCTGGCGTTATAGTCGCCGATCGCCGCCACGATCTCGGTCGAGCCCGGCACCGGCCGCAGGGCGCAGACATTGGAGGTGGTCCTGGTCGAATTTGTTCGCAGTGCGAGATCGGCGTAACCCGCCACCGAGGCATAGGTCTCGAACCGGTCGGTGGTGGCGAGGATGCCCATGTCGGCGTGCGGCATGAAGATGCGCGCGGGATCGAAATGGTCGAACATGAACTCGGTCGAGACCGTGGCATTGCCATAGCAGAAGCCGGAGGCGCCCTCGTTGGAGAAGACCCAGTTGATCCGGTCCGAGGTCCGGAACAGGTGACCGCGGGCCGAGGCGAAGGCGCTCGCCAGGTTCGTCGGATGCCAGCGAACGGCGGAGGGCTCGCCGGTGATCTCGCGCCACCAGCCGGCGGAGGAGCCCGGCTTCTCCGGCACCTCGCAGCGAGTCCAATCGGACTCGGCGCCGGCGTATCCCAGCCGTGCCAGCGTGTTGGTCGAGACCTCCGCCTGGTCGAAGATCCCGAAGCTCGAGCCGCGCCGGGGAAGCCGGACGCAGATGTCCCAGTTCGCCGGATGCGGGAAGGCCCGGCGCAACTTGCTCCAGGCGAAAAGCTCGGTCGCGGCGCCGGCGAAGGCGTCCTCGGTGTAATAGCCGCCCTGGCCGTCGATGCTCACGAAGATCCGATCGCCCCGTGCCGGATCGATCTCGATATGGGTGCAGGCCCCCTCGGGCAGGGCCGCGCCCGGCCCGACCCGGTCCCAGCGGACCCCGGCGTCCCGGGAGCGGAACAAGCCCAGGCTCGTCCCCATCCAGATCAGCGCCGGATCGGCGGGCGAGACCGCCACGCGGAAGACGTCGTCGCCGAACAGCGCGGGCGGCAGCGCGCGCGCGCGGCGAACCCAGCTCACTCCGTGGTCGTCGCTCATCCAGACACCGCTGTCGGCGGGCGTGTCGTCGCGGAGCGGGCGCCCGGCGAAGGCGCAGTACCAGCGCCGCGCCCCGCGGTCGTCAATCGAGCCCGGCGCGTAGACCATCGTGTCCGCCACGATCCGCGGCTCTCCCACGGGTCCGGTCGGCTGGACCCTGGCGAAAGTCACCCCGCCATCGGTCGTGCGCCAGATGCCCGCCTGCGCCTGGGCCCGGACACTCACCCGGTTGTGGCACTGGACCATGAAGATGTCCGGATTCACCGGATCGACCGCCCCGCCGAGGAAATAGGCGTTCCGGAGGCCCCGGGCGACGCAGACCCGCCAGGTCGCCCCGCCGTCGTCCGAGCGCCGGATCGGACCGACGTCCTGGCCGAGATAGATCCGGTCCGGATGGCTCGCCGAACGGGCGACGC